>CAYTMV010000061.1:0-12030 GCA_964439015.1 uncultured Gemmobacter sp. | reverse complement strand
ACCTGCGATCCGGCGCTGGGGCGCGATGCGACCAAGGTGTTCAACTACCTCTCGGGCTATGTGAAACCCGAAGGACTTGAAAACCTGGCCATCGCACCCGACACGTTGAAGCCGCGTCTGCTGGAGTTGATCCGCGCCGAGGCGGCCCATGCCAGGGCCGGCAGGCCCGCCGCGATCTGGGCCAAGATGAACAGCCTGATCGACGCCGAGGTGATCGACGCCCTTTATGCCGCCAGCGAGGCGGGGGTGAAGATCAGCCTCGTGGTGCGCGGCATCTGCGGCCTGCGCCCCGGCGTGAAGGGCCTGAGCAGCAATATCCGCGTGAAATCCGTGGTCGGACGTTTTCTGGAACACAGCCGCATCGTCTGCTTCGGCAATGGCGGGCCCCTGCCTTCGCCGCAGGCGCGGGTCTTCCTGTCTTCGGCCGACTGGATGGGCCGCAACCTGAATCGCCGGGTCGAAACGCTGGTCGAGGCGCTGAACCCCACCGTCAAGGAGCAGATCATGGGCCAGATCATGGCGGCCAATCTGGCCGACGAGGCGCAAAGCTGGGTTCTGGATGCGGAAGGCAGCTATCGTCGCGATCTGGAATCGGCGGATGGACGGCTGTTCTCCTGCCACCGGTTCTTCCTCGAAAACCCCTCGCTCTCGGGGCGCGGCACCGCCACGTCCAAGGACGTGCCACGGCTGGCCATGCCCCGCGCCACTGCCGCGCGGGACGACTGAGCGGCCTTTCGTCCCTGCGTCAACCGTTGACGCAGGGGCGGATTTGCCGTTAGCACACCGACGGAAAGCCCGAGGAAGACCAGATGGCCCAGACACTTGCCACCGACCTGCTGGATGACGGCTCGCCCTTTGGTCCCCCGCTGTTTGAAGACCCATCCGCCCGCGCCCTCAGCCGGGTGGGGGTGGTCGACGTGGGCTCCAACTCGGTGCGGATGGTGGTGTTTGACGGCGCGGCCCGCAGCCCGGCCTATTTCTACAACGAAAAGGTCATGGCTGGTCTGGGCAAGGGCCTTGCCGAAACCGGCCGCTTGAACCCGCAGGGGGCGGCGCGGGCGTTGTCGGCGCTGAAGCGGTTTGCCCTGCTGGCCGAGGGGATGGACATCACGCCCCTGACCGTGGTGGCCACCGCTGCCGTGCGCGAGGCCGCCGACGGCCCGGCCTTTGCCCAGCAGGTGCTGGACGAGACCGGGCTGCGGTTGCATGTCATCGACGGGGACGAAGAGGCGCGTCTTTCAGCACAGGGTGTCCTTCTGGGCTGGCCCGAGGCGCGGGGAATGGTCTGCGACATCGGCGGCAACTCGATGGAGATGGCGGAGCTGGCCGATGGCGGCGTTGGCCGCCGCGCCACCTCGCCGCTGGGCCCCTTTCGGCTGCTGCAGGTGCCGGGCGGGCCGAAAAAGCGCGTGGCCCATATCCGCAGGCATCTGACGGCGTTGCGGGATGCGGTCGGCGGCAAGGGCGGGCGGATCTTTCTGGTCGGCGGCAGCTGGCGGGTGATTGCCCGCCTGGACATGGAGCGGCGCAATTACCCGCTGACCGTGTTGCACGAATACCGGATGCAGCCACAGGCGCTGCTGGCAACGCTGGACTGGATCGCGGCCTCCGATCTCAACCTGCTGCGCGCCCGCACCGGCACCGGCGCCGAGCGGATGGAGCTTGTGCCGCTGGCCTGCGAAGTGCTGCGCGAGATGGTCGACATCTTCAAGCCCTCGGAAATCGACGTCTCGGCCTATGGCATCCGCGAGGGGTTGTTGTTCGAACACATGCCCGAACGGCTGCGCGCCCGCGATCCGCTGATCGAGGCTTGCCGCTTTGCCGAGGCGACACAGGCGCGCATCCCCGGTTTCGGCAAGAAGCTGTTCACCTTCCTCGAACCGCTGTTCAAGGACTGGAGCAAGGACAAGCTGCGGCTGGCCAAGGCCGCCTGCCTGTTGCACGATACCACCTGGCGCGCCCATCCCGACTACCGCGCCGAGGCCTGT
The DNA here is from genome assembly GCA_964439015.1 of uncultured Gemmobacter sp. Lineage (GTDB taxonomy): Bacteria > Pseudomonadota > Alphaproteobacteria > Rhodobacterales > Rhodobacteraceae > Gemmobacter. Next base: position 10,042 of record CAYTMV010000061.1, on the reverse strand, counting down.
TTCGACAATGCCACCCGCGCCAATCTGGGCGGTCTGGATCATCCGGGCCGGGTGTTTCTGGGGTTGTCGCTGCTGCACCGCTACAAGAATTCGCGCGCGGGCAACCGGATGGAAGCGGTCTTCCATCTGCTGAAGGACGAAGAAATCCTGCAGGCCGAGGTGCTCGGCAAGGCGATGCGCTTTGGCGCAATGTTCTCGATCGACCACCCAGACGAGGCGGGCAGCCTGACATGGCAGCCCCGCAAGCGGGTGCTTTCCCTGACCCTGACCCAGCGCGGCGAGGGGCTTCTGGGCGAGGTGGCGCAATCGCGTCTGCAATCTCTGGCCGCGGCGCTGCATGCCACGGTCAAGATCACCCCGCAAAAGCCATGACCGCCGCCGCCATCGACCACCTGGTGATCGCGGCCGAAACCCTGGCCGAAGGCGTGGCCTGGGTTGAGGATCGGCTGGGCATTGCCTGCTCGGGCGGCGGGGCGCATCCGGCAATGGGCACCCATAACCGGCTGATCCGGCTGGGCGATCTGTATCTCGAGGTCATCACCATTGACCTCGAGGCCGCCCCGCCCACCCAGCCGCGCTGGTTTGGCCTCGACACATTCTCCGGCCCGCCGCGGCTGGTGACCTGGGTGGCCCGCGTGCCGGATCTGGATGCCGCCCTTGCCGCCGCGCCCTGCCCCGCCCAGCCTCTGGCGCTGACGCGCGGCGATCTGGCCTGGCGGTTTGGCGTCAGCCCGGATGGCGCGTTGTGCCAGGCCGGGGCCTATCCGTGCCTGATCGAATGGCAGGGCGACGCGCATCCGGTGCCGCGCCTGGCCGAAACGCCGCTGCGACTTTTCCGGCTGGAGGTCACACTGCCGGACGCCCTCGCCTTGCCGGTCAATGATCCGCGGCTGGTCCGGCACCCCGGCCCGCCCGCCCTTTCCGCCCTGATCGACACACCGCAAGGCCTGCGACACCTGTGATCCGCCCCATGGGCTGACAACCGCCTGCCCGCCCGCTAGACTGCGCCCATGTCGATCTGGACCCGCATCATCGAGGCCGTGCAATCCCTTGCCCGTGGCGAGGGGCTTTCCAGTGCCTTCGATCATTTGCGCCCCCCGCCCGAGGCCTGCCCCGAGCGGACGGTCGCCTTCACCATCGCAGTGATCGCGCTGGGGGCCAAGATGGCCAAGGCGGATGGTCAGGTGACCCGCGACGAGGTCGAGGCGTTTCGCCGCGTCTTCCATGTCCCGCCGGAGGAAGAGGATCACGCCGCCCGCGTGTTCAATCTGGCGCGGCAGGACGTGGCGGGCTTTGACGCCTGGGCGCGCAAGATCCGCGCGATGTTCCAGGGCGAGACCGAGGTGCTGGAAGACCTGCTGGAGGGTCTGTTTGCGATTTCGGTCGCCGACGGCCACCACCACCCGGCCGAAGCCGACTTCCTGCACGAGGTCGCGCGAATCTTCCGCCTGCCAGAGGCGCGGTTTCGCGCAATCCGTGCAGCCTATGTCGCCGATGCCCCGCGCGATCCCTGGGAAGTGCTGGGGGTCAAGCCCGAGGATGGGCTCGAGGCCGCCCGCGCCGCCTGGAAGGCCGCCGTCCGCGAAACCCATCCCGACCGTCTGCGCGCCCGTGGCGTGCCAGAGGAGGCGCTGGATATGGCCGAGGCCCGGCTGATCGCCGTCAACGCCGCCTGGGAGGCGCTGTCTACCCGCGCGCCCGAGCCCGCCTGATGTCACGTCTGCGTCTGGCCACCTATAATGTCGAATGGTTCAACGCCCTCTTCGACGTGCGCGGCCGCCTTCTGGATGATGCCGAATGGTCGGCCCGCTACAACATCAGCCGCGCCGACCAGCTGGCGGCGCTGGGGATCGTGTTCACCGCCATGGATGCGGATGCGATCATGGTGATCGAGGCACCGGATACCAACGGCAAACGTGCCACGGTGAAGGCGCTGGAGAACTTTGCCGACACCATAGGCCTGCGCGCCCGCCGCGCCTTGATCGGCTTTCCCTCCCCCACCGAACAGGAAATCGCGCTGCTCTATGATCCTGACCGGATCACGGCGCGACACGACCCGCGCGGCGAGGCCGAGGGTGAAGCCCCACGCTTTGACGGCACTTTCCGCATGGATCTGGATCAGGACGGCACGCCCGAGCCGATCCGCTTTTCCAAACCCCCGCTGGAACTGGCGCTGACCGTCAACAGTCGCCGGCTGCGCATGATCGGCGTGCACGCCAAATCCAAGGCCCCGCACGGTGCGCGCGACCCGGACGAAGCGATCCGCATCGCCATCGAGAACCGCCGCAAGCAACTGGCCGAATGTGTCTGGCTGCGCGCGCGCGTTGCGGCCCATCTGGCCGCCGGGGATGACCTGGTGGTGATGGGGGATTTCAACGACGGTCCGGGTCTGGACGAATATGAAAAGCTCTTTGGCCATTCGGGGGTCGAAGTGGTGATGGGCGTGGGTTGCGATCCGCAGATGCGGCTCTTCGACCCGCACGCCGATATGGCCTTGGACCGGCGCATCGGCCTGCAACCCACAACCGCCCGCTTCTGGCAGGTCGACCAGGAACGCTGGTTCGAGGCGCTGCTCGATTTCGTCATGGTATCGCCCGGCCTGCTGACCCATCATGCAAAGTGGCGCATCTGGCATCCGCTGAACGATCCGACCTGCCTCAGCACGCCAGAACTGCGCGAGGCGCTGGTGACGGCCTCGGATCATTTTCCGGTGACCCTGGACCTTGATTGGCCCTGATCGCGTCGAAACCGCTTGGAAATCCCCGCAGCAGGCCTAAAGTGGATGCATGATGCGCACGAGCCTCGCCCTGATCGTCCTGCTTGCCGCCCTGCCCGCCGCGGCACAGGATGCAGCACCCGCGCCCGAAACCCCGCCCTCGACCGAAAAGCCCTATCTGCGAGAGGGCTTCGATCTGATGGAAGAAGGCGGCAAGCTGATCCTGCGCCACCTGTTTGAGGAAATGGAACCGGCGCTGCGCGATATCGAAGGCGCGCTCAAGGAAGCCGAGCCGATGCTGCGGGATCTGATGACCCTGATGGGCGAGGTGGACAATTACAACGCTCCGGAGATGCTGCCCAATGGCGACATCATCATCCGTCGCAAGACCCCGCGGGATAAGACGCCAGAGGGCGAGACCGAGCTGTGACGGCAGACTGGGGGGCTGTCTGCCCCCCAGCCCCCCCGAGGATATTTGCGCCTGAATGATGCAGTGGTGCATGTCATCATTCAGGTCAAAATATCCCGGGGGGAGGCGAAGCCGGGGGGCAGGGCCCCCCCTGCCCGGCCTCAGCCTCGCGTCGTCCGGATCAGCGACAGGATATCCCGCGCCGCATTGGGGATATTGGTGCCCGGGCCAAAGATCGCCTTCACCCCTGCCGCTTTCAGGAAGTCGTAGTCCTGTTGCGGGATCACGCCGCCGCAGATCACCAGAATATCTTCGGCACCCTTTTCCTTCAGCGCCGCGATCAGCTTGGGCGCGAGGGTCTTGTGGCCCGCGGCCTGACTCGAGATGCCGACGATATGCACGTCATTGTCGACGGCATCCTGCGCAGCCTCTTCCGGGGTCTGGAACAGCGGGCCCACATCGACGTCAAAACCGATATCGGCGAAGGCGGTGGCGATCACCTTGGCACCGCGATCATGTCCATCCTGGCCCATCTTGACCACCAGCATCCGCGGGCGGCGGCCCTCGGCCTCGGCGAAGGCTTCGACATCCTTCTGAATCCGGGCAAAGCCCTCGTCGCCCTCATAGGCGGCTCCGTAAACCCCTGCCAAAGTCTTCACCTCCGCGCGATGGCGCCCGAAGGTGCCTTCCATTGCCAGACTGATCTCGCCCACGGTGGCGCGGGCGCGGGCACATTCGACCGCGGCTTCCAGCAGGTTGCCACCCTCGACGGTGCGGCGCCCCAGCTCCAGCAGAGCGGCGTCACAGCGCGCCTGATCGCGGCTGGCCTTGACCCGGGTCAGCCGGGCGATCTGGGATTCGCGCACCGCCAGGTTGTCGATATCGAGGATATCGATCGGCTCTTCCTTGTCCTTGCGATACTTGTTGACACCGACGATCACTTCCTCGCCGCGATCGATCATCGCCTGCCGGCGGGCCGCCGATTCCTCGATGCGCAGCTTGGGCATGCCAGAGGCCACGGCCTTGGTCATGCCGCCCATCGCCTCGACCTCCTCGATCAGCGCCCAGGCTTTCTCGGCCAGTTCGGCGGTGAGGCTTTCGACGTAATAGCTGCCTGCCAGCGGATCGACGACATGGGTGATGCCGGTTTCTTCCTGCAGGATCAGCTGGGTGTTGCGGGCGATGCGGGCCGAGAACTCGGTCGGCAGGGCAATCGCCTCGTCCAGCGCATTGGTGTGCAGCGATTGCGTGCCGCCCAGCGCCGCCGCCATCGCCTCATAGGCGGTGCGGATCACGTTGTTATAGGGGTCTTGTTCCTGCAAGCTGACGCCCGAGGTCTGGCAATGGGTGCGCAGCATCAGACTGCCGGGCTTCTGCGGTTTGAACTCGGACATGATCCGGTGCCACAGCAGGCGGGCGGCGCGCAGCTTTGCGGCCTCCATGAAGAAGTTCATGCCGATGGCGAAGAAGAACGACAGCCGGCCCGCGAAGTCATCGACATTCATGCCGCGCGCGATGGCGGCGCGCACATATTCGCGCCCGTCGGCCAGGGTGAAGGCCAACTCTTGCACGAGGTTCGCGCCCGCCTCCTGCATGTGATAGCCGGAGATCGAGATCGAGTTGAACTTCGGCATTTCGTTCGAGGTATATTCGATGATGTCGGCGATGATCCGCATCGAGGGTTCGGGCGGATAGATATAGGTGTTCCGCACCATGAACTCCTTGAGGATGTCGTTCTGGATGGTGCCGGACAGCAGCTTGCGGTCCACGCCCTGCTCCTCGCCGGTGACGATGAAATTGGCGAGGATCGGGATCACCGCGCCATTCATGGTCATCGACACGCTGACCTTTTCCAGCGGAATACCGTCGAACAGGATCTTCATGTCCTCGACCGAGTCGATCGCCACGCCCGCCTTTCCGACATCGCCCACCACCCGCGGGTGGTCGCTGTCATAGCCGCGGTGCGTGGCCAGGTCGAAGGCGACCGAAACGCCCTGCTGGCCTGCCGCCAGCGCCTTGCGGTAGAAGGCGTTCGATTCCTCGGCGGTGGAAAAACCCGCATATTGGCGGATCGTCCAGGGGCGGCCGGCATACATGGTGGCGCGCACCCCGCGGGTAAACGGCGCAACACCCGGCACTTCCTGCATCTGCGGCAGGCCTGCCGTGTCGGCCGCGGTATAGAGCGGCTTGACGGTGATGCCCTCCAGCGTCTGCCAGTTCAGGCTGTCGGGCGATTTGCCCTTGAGTTCCTTTTCCGCGAGCTTGCGCCAGGTCTCAAGATCATGGGTCATCATCGTCTTCCTTTGCGTCCTGCGGGTGGGCGTGACCCGCTTGTCCTTTGGCTTTTCGGCAGGCCCCCCTATATCAAGTGTGTCGGAGGTGCCATGAAGCCGTTCTACGTCCTTGTTCTTTCGGTCTATCTGCCGCTGGCGGCAGGGGCCCAGGCTGTGCCAGCCGATCCCGTCCCCGCGCCGCTGGTTGCGGCAGAGGTCGATCTCAAGGCGCTGGAATATCTCAGCCGTCCGGTGGTGGTCTTTGCCGACAGCCCCAACGACCCGAACTTCATCCGGCAGATGAACCTGCTGGCCGAAGACCCGGCCGCCCTGGCTGCGCGGGATGTTGTGGTGATCCAGGACACCGATCCGGCGGCGCAATCCGCCATCCGCCAGAAACTGCGGCCGCGCGGCTTTTCGCTGGTGGTGCTGGACAAGGATCTGCGGACCGTGATCCGCAAACCCCTGCCCTGGGACGTGCGCGAGATCGCACGCGCCATCGACAAGCTGCCCTCGCGTCGGCAGGAGATCAACGAGCGACAGCCCGCCCGCTGATCCGCGCCATTGTCAGAGGCCAGACTGGCCATGGTCACTCGAACTCCATGATCACGTCGTCGACGCGCAGGCTGGCACCGGGCTGGGCGTTGATTTTCTTCACCACGCCCTTCTTTTCGGCCTTGAGGATGTTTTCCATCTTCATCGCCTCGACCGTGGCCAGTGCCTGACCTTCCTGCACCTCCTGGCCCTCCTCGACCGAGATCTTCACGATCAGGCCGGGCATCGGGCACAGCAGGAAGCGCGAGGTGTCGGGCGGCAGTTTTTCCGGCATCAGCGCCGCCAGTTCGGCCTGACGCGGCGATTGCACGCGGACCTTCAGGTCGGCGCCGCGCACGCGGATGCGGAAGCCCATCGGGATCTTGCCCACCTTCAGCACCAGCGGATGGCCGTCCACCATCAGCCGGGCCAGCGATTGCCCCGGCGTCCAGTCGCTTTCAACGCGGTGCGCGGTGCCATCGGCAAAGGTCACGGTCGATCCGGCGCGGTCGGCCGCGATGGTGACGGGGAAGCTCTCGCCTTGCAGCGTCACCACCCAGGCGTCGCCCACGCGGCGCTCATGGTTGTCCATGGTGCCGGAAATCTTGGTGCGGCGGATCTCGGCCACGCGGTTCATGGCGGCGGTGGCGGCGGCCACGCGGCGCAGGGTGCGGGCGTCCAGCGTCACACCGTTGAAGCCCTCGGGGTATTCTTCGGCGATGAAGGCCGTGGTGATATTGCCCGAGGTGAAGCGCGGGTGATCCATCACCGCCGAGCAGAACGGCAGGTTATGGCCGATGCCTTCCACCTCGAACGTGTCCAGCGCCAGACGCATCTCTTCGATCGCATCCGCACGGGTCGCGCCCCAGGTGCAGAGCTTGGCGATCATCGGGTCGTAATACATGCTGATCTCGCCGCCCTCATAGACGCCGGTATCATTGCGCACGATCCCGTCCCCCAGCGTGCGGCCTTCGACCGGCGGGCGATAGCGGGTCAGCCGGCCGATCGAGGGCAGGAAGTTGCGATAGGGGTCTTCGGCATACAGGCGGCTTTCCATGGCCCAGCCGTTGATCTTCAGGTCTTCCTGCTTGAAGGGCAGCTTTTCGCCCGCGGCAACGCGGATCATCTGCTCTACAAGGTCCACACCGGTGATCAGCTCGGTGACCGGGTGTTCCACCTGCAGCCGGGTGTTCATCTCGAGGAAATAGAAGTTGCGATTGCCATCGACGATGAACTCGACGGTGCCGGCGCTGGTATAGCCCACCGCTTTCGCCAGCGCGCAGGCCTGCTCGCCCATCGCCTTGCGGGTCGCGGCATCGAGGAAGGGCGACGGGGCCTCTTCGATGACCTTCTGGTTGCGGCGCTGGATCGAGCATTCACGCTCGTGCAGGTAGACGTAATTGCCGTGCTTGTCGGCCAGCACCTGAATTTCGATATGGCGCGGCTGGGTCACGAATTTTTCGATGAAGATCCGGTCATCGCCAAAGCTGGACGCCGCTTCGTTCTTCGAGGACTGAAAGCCTTCGGCGGCCTCGGCATCGTTCCAGGCGATCCGCATGCCCTTGCCGCCACCGCCGGCCGAGGCCTTGATCATCACCGGATAGCCGATTTCGCGGCTGATCTTCACGGCCTCATCGGCGTTTTCGATCAGGCCCATATAGCCGGGGACGGTGTTGACGCCGGCCTCCTGGGCGATCTTTTTCGAGGTGATCTTGTCACCCATCGCCTCGATTGCGGGCGACGGCGGGCCGATGAACACCACGCCCTCGGCCTCCAGAGCGGCGGCGAAATCCATCCGCTCGGACAGGAAGCCATAACCGGGATGGACCGCCTGCGCGCCGGTCTGGCGGATGGCGTCCATGATCTTGTCGATCACGATATAGGACTGGTTGGCCGGCGGCGGGCCGATATGCACGGCCTCATCGGCCATGCGCACATGCAGGGCGTTGCGGTCGGCGTCCGAGTAGACGGCCACCGTCTTGATGCCAAGCTTGCGCGCGGTCTTGATCACGCGGCAGGCGATCTCGCCCCGGTTGGCGATCAGGATCTTTTCAAACATCTTGTCCCCTTGCCCTCTGCCCGTCCTGCGGGCGCAAATGAAACGACCTCCCGGGCCAGGGCCCCGAAGGTCGCATGAAAACGGGCGTGCGGGGCCGTGGCCCCGGCAACGCCGATATGGTTCAGCCGATCAGTAGGACCGGCAGGGCTGCAGGCCCGGCACGCCACAGGTGGCAGCGCCAGCCAGCGCACCCAGCGCCGCGCCTGCGACCATGTTCTCGTCGGTCGCGTCAGCAATGCCCGCGCCCACGACAGCGCCGGCAATGCCGCGCTCGGTCGGGGTCTGCATGCAGCCGGCAAGACCGGTTGCGACCAGAAGGGCCAGAAGGAAGGGGGTTTTGCGCATGAGAGACTGCCTCCGAAAGCGTTTGTTATGCTTTTGGAGTTTAGCGCATCTGGCGACAGGATGAAGGGGAAAGCCGCGCCCGCCCACGCCACATCGGCGACAAGCCGCCGGCGGACCGCCACAGCGGCAGCCCGACACGGAGCAGCCTCGCGCAGGGCAAACGGGAGGGCGCGGCGAAAGCTCATTCGTCCTCGTCCCAATCGTCATCATCCCAGTCAGCCAGCGGCGGCGCGTCCGGCTCGGGGTGGAAGACCTGCGGAAAGGAGATTTCGGCCACCTTCACGTTGATCTTCAGCAGGGCATCGTAGGAGGCCGGATCAAAGGGCTCCTCGGCCGGCACCACTTCGCGGCCAAAAAGCCAGGACAGCCGGCCGGCGTCGAGATTGCCCCGCTCGAACGGTTCTTCACCGAAATAATCCCAGAGGGCAGCCATGAACGCCGTGTCGGCGGCGCGGTCCAGAGCCTTGCGATCCTTGAACCGCTCGCGCCGAATGATCTTTGTCGCGCCTTCCTTGACGTTGGCGCGGCGGATGGTGAACTGGAAATCGGTGCCGGGCATCCGCCCGGGAAAACCGCGATGTTTCAGCATGACGCGCCCCCCGAAACGGAGGGCGCAGCCGCTCTGCGATCAGAGCTTGCCGGTGAAGGCCGGCTCGGGTTGAACCGGCTCGGGCGCGTAGACCGGCTCGGGCGCCTTGGGCGCGCAGGCGGCAACGAAGCCCAGAACGGCGAGGGCGAAGGCGATACGGATGCTCGATTGCATGTCATGCTCCTGTTGTCATGGGGGGCACGTTGTCCCCATATGATTGTAGCATGCGCAAACCGGCCGGCACAGAGCGCGTGATGCAAAGGCGGCATGTTATGGCCGACAGGATCGGTCATCAGTAAAGCTCCCACACACATTGCCCGTTCTCCAGCCGGAAGGCCTCGAAATACTGGATGGCCTCGGGCGCAGCTTCACCAAAGGGCAGCGCGCGATCGGCCATCGAGATGATCAGTTGCGACGGCTGCGGCCCGATCCCAGGGATGCGCGGCAGGGCAAAACTGTCGCACAGCGCCTGCATGTCGGCCTGCGCGGTTTCCACATCCACCCCGCCGCCCGGCGCGATTGCCGGGGCGACAAAGCGGAAGCGCAGCGTCAGTCCCAGCGGCCCATCCACGTTCCAGATCGCATCCTGCAATTGCACCGCCTGCCCGGAAGGCACGGTGATCAGCGTGGCGTCGCCCGTCAGAACGACGCTGCCATCCTCGGGCTCAAGCATGCCGTTCATGGCCGCCCCCCGTTCTCACCCTCGCCCCTCGCATATGCGGTCTCCCTCGTGCCTGATGTCAGAGGGGGATGTTATCGTGCTTCTTCCACGGGTTGGACAGCTTCTTGTTGCGCAGCGACGCAAAAGCACGTGCAACCCGGCGGCGGGTCGAATGCGGCATGATCACCTCGTCGATGAAGCCACGTTCGGCGGCGACGAAGGGATTGGCAAAGCGCCCCTCGTAATCGGCGGTGCGGGCCGCGATCTTGTCCTTGTCGCCCAACTCGCTGCGGTAAAGGATCTCGACCGCGCCCTTGGCCCCCATCACCGCGATCTCGGCGGTGGGCCAGGCATAGTTGAAATCGCCGCGCAGGTGCTTGGAGGCCATGACGTCATAGGCGCCGCCATAGGCCTTGCGGGTGATCACCGTGACCTTCGGCACGGTTGCCTCGCCAT
>CAYTMV010000060.1:3453-12203 GCA_964439015.1 uncultured Gemmobacter sp. | reverse complement strand
CGCGGACCTGGTTTGTGGCCGAGGGCAGCCCGCAAGTGGCGCGCAAGCGGTGGATCCATGCGATGAAGCCGCGCGGTGCGGTGCGGCTGGATGCGGGTGCGGTGCAGGCGTTGGCCGACGGGCGCAGCCTGTTGCCGGCCGGCGTGGTGGCCGTCGATGGCGGTTTTGGCCGTGGCGAGGCGGTGTCTATCCTTGGCCCTGACGGGGCCGAGCTGGGGCGCGGGCTGATCCGCTATACCTCGGACGAGGCGCGGGCGATTGCCGGGCACCGCTCGGGCGAGATCGAGGGGATCCTGGGCTATTCCGGTCGGGCGGCGCTGATCCACCGCGACGACATGGCGGTCTGAAGGGCGCAGGCGGGGGCTGTCTGCCCCCGCACCCCCGAGGGTATTTGGGTCATGATGAAAGGGCGGGCGATGGAAGACGCGGCGGCGATGATGGCACAGATCGGGCGGGCGGCGCGGGCTGCCGCACAGGAGCTGGCTTATGCTCCGTCCGAGGTCAAGCGCGCGGCACTGCTGGCGGCGGCCGAGGCGGTTTTTGCCCGGCAGGCCGAGATTCTGGCCGCCAATGCGAAGGATCTGGACCATGCCACCGAAAAGGGTCTGACGCCCGCGATGCTCGACCGCCTGCAGCTGGACGAGGCGCGGTTGGGGGGCATCATCGCCGGCCTGCGCGCGATTGCCGATCAACCCGATCCGGTGGGGCGGGTTCTGGCAGCGTGGGATCGCCCGACGGGCCTGCATATCCAGCGGGTGGCAACGCCGCTCGGGGTTGTCGGGGTGATCTATGAAAGCCGTCCGAATGTCACCGCCGATGCCGGTGCGCTGTGCCTGAAGGCGGGCAATGCGGTGATCCTGCGGGGCGGATCGGAAAGTCTGCATTCCTCGGTGGCGATCCATGCCTGCATGGTAGAGGGACTGTGCAAGGCTGGTCTGCCCGAAGCGGCGATCCAGCTGATTCCGACCCGGGATCGGGCGATGGTTTCAGCGATGTTGCAGGCGGTCGAGCATATCGACGTGATCGTGCCGCGGGGCGGCAAGGGTCTGGTCGGCCTTGTCCAGAAAGAGGCGCGGGTGCCGGTTTTTGCGCATCTGGAAGGCATCTGCCACGTCTACGCCGACCGCGACGCCGATCTGGAAATGGCGCGCCGTGTGGTGCTGAACGCCAAGACCCGCCGCACCGGCATCTGTGGCGCAGCGGAATGTCTGCTGATCGACCGTGGTTTCTGGCAGCGCCATGGCGGCGTGTTGCTGGAAGACCTGATCGCTGCCGGTGTCGAGGTGCGGGCTGAGGGCGATCTGCTGCAGGTCGCCGGAACCGTGCCGGCCAACCCCGAAGATTTCGGCCGCGAGTTTCTGGACATGATCATGGCCGCCCGGATCGTCGACGGGGTCGATGGCGCGATCGCGCATATCCGCCGCTACGGCTCCAGCCATACCGAAAGCATCCTGACGGAAAACGATGCCACCGCCGCGCGGTTTTTCCAGCGGCTGGACAGCGCAATCCTCATGCGCAATGCAAGCACGCAGTTTGCCGATGGCGGCGAGTTCGGCATGGGCGCCGAAATCGGCATTGCCACCGGCAAGATGCACGCGCGCGGCCCGGTGGGTGCCGAGCAGCTGACAAGTTTCAAGTATCTGGTGACCGGCAACGGCAGCTGCCGGGCCTGACGCTCAGAAAGCGATCAGCAGCCGGCCCGCATCGCGGGCAGCGGTCAGGCTGCGGCCCTGGTCGCGTGCCTCTTGCGGCAGGACCAGAAACTGGACCTGTGCTGCAGTGATCCCGGCGGGGGGCGCCCCCTCCAGCGCCAGCCACCAGTCGGGGGCGGCGCGAAACTTTTCGGACGTGCCGGTCACGGTCCAGCGGCCCTCGGTCTCGGCCATCACGATCCTGCCGCCATAGGGCATCAACGTTTCCATGCACAGGAACGACAGCAGCGCCAGCTTGACCATACCGCGCGGCTGATCGGTCGCGGGCTGCCATTCGACACTCAGGCGACCGCCACGCGTCAGATCGGCCAGCATGCCCGCCACTTCGGCGCGCGATACCGGCTGCGGGCCGGTCGCGCCGAAGGCCAGACGGAAAAAGCGGATCCGCGCATTGGCCGCCGCCACGCTTTCAGCGATCAGCGTGACCTCAGGCCCGGCGCGGCCCTCCATCATCAGCAGTTCCACCCCGTTGCCGATCGCGCCGATCGGGCTGATAAGGTCATGGCAGATGCGCGAGCCGATCAGGGCGCTGAGGTCGGGCGTGTCAGACATGGGATACTCCACAGAAAGGGCCGCCATGGAAGAAGGCATGTTCGACCATCTCGAACCCGGCGCGCTGGTGCGCCATCCAGACCAGCCCGATTGGGGGCTGGGACAGGTGCAATCGCGGATCGGGGCACGGGTGACGGTGAACTTTGAACATCAAGGCAAGGTTGTGATCGACGGCCGGCGGGTCACGCTGCAATGGTTGCACGACCAGTGATCCGCACTATGGGCGGGGGGCCATCCTTTTGCAACTGCGCGCAAGAGGGCGCGGCGGTTGCATCGTGCGCCGCCCTTGCCTAGAAGGCGCGCAAGGCCGGGAAGGCAGGGAGGGCGCGGATGATCGGCGAGGACGGGTTTTTCGTGGTGCGCCTTGCCGAAGGGTCAGAGGATCTGATCGCAGCGCAACGGCTGCGCTATCAGGTGTTCGTCGAAGAGCTGGGCGCCGATGGACCGCTGGTCGATCACGCCCATCGGCTGGAGCGGGACGCTTTCGATCCCCTTTTCGACCACCTGTTGCTGATCGACACCCGCCGCGATGCCCTGACGCAGGATCAGGTTGTGGGTGTCTATCGCCTGCTGCGCTCGGACGCGCTGCCCCCCGGCTCGGCTTTCTATTCGGAGGGCGAATATGACCTCACGCCCCTGCGCAGCTCGGGCCGGCGACTGATGGAGTTGGGACGGTCCTGCATCCATCCTGACTATCGCGGCGGCACAGGGTTGATGCATCTGTGGAACGGGCTGGCAGATTATGTGCTGCGCCACGGCGTGGAGGTGATGTTCGGCACCGCAAGCTTCCACGGCACTGATGTCGAGGCGCTGGCGCCGGCGCTCAGCCTGCTGGCGCAGAACCACCTGGCGCCCCAAGCCCTGCGCGTGCGGGCAAAGCCGCCGCATGGCGTGGCGATGGACCGCCTGCCCGAGGGCAGTTATGACCGCCGGGCCGCGATGGCCTCGGTGCCACCGCTGATCAAGGCGTATCTCCGGTTGGGCGGTTTTGTAGGCGAGGGGGCCTGGGTGGACCATCAGTTCAACACCACCGATGTCTGTCTGGTGATGGACACCGCGCGGATGAGCGCAAAGCACCGCGCCCATTACCTGAAGCGGCAGGAGCGCACTGAATGACCGGCTGGTCGGAGGCGCCGCCGCCCCAGCCTGCGCGGATCACGGCCGCCGGATGGGTGCGTCTGGGCCTGCGCGGTCTGGCGTTGGCGCTTGTGGCCTATGGCGGCCTGCTGATCCTGCTGGCGCTGCGCTTGATCGAGCGCCCGCTGTTCGGCCCCGCCCGTCCCTGGACACCGCATGTCACGCAGACCGTATGCCGCGCGGCAATGCGGATCTTCGGCTTCGGCTACAAGGTCACCGGCCGGCCGATGCGCGGCCCCGGCGCGATCGTCGCCAACCATGCCGGATGGCTCGACATCTTCTCGCTGAACGCGGCGGCCCGCATCTATTTCGTCTCCAAATCCGACGTGGCGGGCTGGCCCGGCATCGGCTGGCTGGCTCGCGCCACAGGCACGCTGTTCATCAATCGTCGCAGCACCGAGGCGCGGCTTCAGCAGTCCCAGTTCGAAGAGCGGCTGCGGGCAGGCCATCTGCTGCTGTTCTTCCCTGAGGGCACCTCGACGGATACCCGGCGGGTGCTGCCGTTCAAGTCCAGTCTGTTTGCCGCCTTCTGGACGCATGGCATGGAGCATGTGATGCAGATCCAGCCCACCACCGTGGTCTATCACCCGCCCGAGAGTGAGGACCCCCGCTTTTACGGCTGGTGGGGCAACATGGATTTCGCGCCGCATCTGATGCAGGTTCTGGCGGCGCGCCGTCAGGGCCGGGTCGAGGTGATCTTCCACCCGCCGGTGCCGGTCGACGGCTTCGAGAATCGCAAGGCGCTGGCCTCACATTGTGAAAGGGTGATCCGCACCAGCCACCCCTACGCGCCTGCCTGACCCTTCGAATGGGTATTTGGGTCATGGTGAACCCGCCATGCGCATCATTCAGACGCAAATATCCCGGGGGAAGCCGCAGGCGGGGGGCAGAGCCCCCCGAAATGGGCGGTCAGCCCAAGGGCGCCAGCAGGGCCTTCAGCGCCGCCGCCGCATCCGGCGCGCGCCAGATTTCCTCGCCGATCCCGAAAAAGTCGGTGACCGGGCCCAGCTTTGCCACCAGATCCGCACTCAGCGCGCCTTCGGCCACAACCGGCACCTCGATCATCTCGCTCCACCATTCGAACAGCTCGAATTCGGCTTGCGCGCCGGTGCCCAGCTGGGTCGCACCGACGGGGCCGAAGCTGACATAGTCCGCGCCGACTTCGGCGGCCGTCATCCCCTCGTGGCGGGTCGTGCCGCAGAAGGCACCGATGATCGCATCCTGCCCCAGATCCTTGCGCAGCTTGCGGATCTGGCGGGCGCCGTCGGTCAGGTGGACGCCATCCAGACCCAGACGCTCGACCAGCATCGCGTGGTTCTCGATTACCAGCGCCACGTCGCGCGCAATCGTCACCTCGCGCAGGGCGTCGGCGGCGCGCAGGATCGTGTCTTCGTCGCGGGTGGCCAGCGCGAGGCGCACGCAGGCCACTTCCTCGGTGTCCAGAACCGCGGCCAGCCGGTCGGGAAATACCTCCAGCTCGAAGGCGGGGGGCGTGATGAGGTAGATCTGCGGGCGTTCGGTCTCGGCCATGGTCTGTCCTTTCCTGATCCGCCCCCAATAGCGGCTTTCGTGAGGCTTTGCCACTTGCTCGAAGACCCGCAGGGCCCTATCAGCCGCGAGAAATCGGGAGATGGCGATGATTGAACCGGCGATGATCCTCGTGCGGCCGCAAATGGGCGAGAACATTGGCGCCGCTGCGCGCGCGATGCTGAATTTCGGCCTGACCCGGATGCGGGTGGTGGCGCCGCGCGACGGCTGGCCCTCGTCCAAGGCGGTGGCGATGGCGTCGGGCGCGGGGCGGGTGCTGGATCAGGCGGGCCTGTTTGCGGATCTGCCGGCGGCGGTCGCCGATTGCGATTATGTTCTGGCCACCACCGCCCGTGACCGTGACCTGACCAAGCCGGTCCTCAGCCCCGAGGAGGCGATGTCGCGCGTGCGCGCCATGGCGGCCGAAGGACGGCGGGTGGGCATCCTGTTCGGGCCAGAGCGCACGGGGCTGGAAAACGAGGATGTGGCACTGGCCAATGCCATCGTCACCGTGCCGGTGAACCCCGAGTTTCCGTCGCTCAATCTGGCGCAATGCGTGTTGCTGACCGGATATGAATGGATGCGGCAGGGGGGCGGCGTCGCGCCCGAACGGGCGGTGGTGGCGCGCGATGGCGACTTTGCCACTGCCGCCGACATCCAGCATCTGGCCGACCATTTCGAAACGCGGCTTGACGAAATCGGGTTCTTTTACCCGCCTGACAAGGCGCCCCATATGAAACTGCAGCTACGCAACATGTGGGCGCGCCTGGGTCTCAGTCAAGCCGAATTGCGCACCTTCCACGGCATGTTGCGCCAGATCGCGTATCGGTTGCGTCTTGATGGGCGCGATTGAGCCGAGGGGTCCTCACCAAGCCGTGAGCCGATTATTTTAGCCGATGAGGTGGGATACACTACTTGCAGTTGTGCATTCGGGCGCAGCGTTGTCAATGAATGGAGAGAACCATGGCACTGATACGCGGAACCGGTGGGGCGAACCTGCTGCGCGGCACGGGGGTGGCGGATGTGATCCGCGGTCTGGATGGGGCGGATACCATCTACGGGTACGGCGGCAATGATCGGATCGAAGGCAACGACGACGAAGATCGGCTGTATGGCGGTGCCGGCAACGACACGATCCTCGGCGGCAAGGGTGAGGACAGTCTTTACGGAGACGACGGCAACGACCTGCTGACCGATGAAAGTGGCAATGATGCCTTCTGGGGCGGGGCCGGCAATGACACCGTTCGCGCCGGCGAGGGCAACGACAAGGTCTGGGGCGGCTCTGGCGACGATCTGCTTGCTGGCGGTGAGGGCGATGACCGCCTTCTGGGCGAGACAGGAACTGACAGGATCTGGGGCGGTGAAGGCAACGATACGCTGAACGGCGGCGCGGGCAATGATCTGCTGACCGGCGGCGAAGGCGCGGACCACTTCGTCTTTACCGGCGGGCGGGATCGGATCACCGATTTCGAAAACGGCGACGACCAGATCAACCTGCGTGCGTTCACCGGCATCGACAGTTTCGCCGATATTCGCGGACGGTTGGTGCAGCAAGGGTCGGATGTGGTTCTGACCATCGGCACGCACGTGTTGCGGATCGACGATGTTTCGCGTTCCAGCCTGGATGCCGAGGACTTCCTGTTCTGATGACTCTCGCGGGTCGGCCTTGGTCGGCCCGCTTGAACCCCCCCGCTTGAACCCAACGTGGGCTTTGCCTAGTCTCCGTCGCGAAGTGTCAGGAGCGACCGATGGCCCGCAAGCCCCAAGCCAATCCCAATCGTAGCATCTTTCAGGAGGTCGCCGAGGGCGCGCCGCCTGTTGCCCCCGCTGTTGGCGGCATTGACCGCAGCCCCAAGGGCGCGCGCGATGCGGTGCGGGCTTGGCTGGCGGTGCTGTTTCTGATGGTCGCGGCGATGATCGTGGTGGGCGGGCTGACCCGTCTGACCGATTCTGGCCTGTCGATCACGGAATGGGCGCCGATCCATGGCGCCATCCCGCCGCTGTCTGATGCCGATTGGACCGAAGAATTCGCCAAGTATCAGGCCAGCCCGGAATATCAGTTGCAGAACAAGGGCATGGGTCTTGAAGATTTCAAGGTCATCTTCTGGTGGGAATGGGGGCACCGCCAGCTTGGCCGGGCGGTGGGTCTGGTCTGGGCGCTGGGCTTTCTGGGCTTCTGGGCCACGGGTCGCATCCCGCCGGGCTGGACCGGAAGGCTGCTGGCGCTGGGCGCCCTGGGTGGTCTGCAGGGGGCCATCGGCTGGTGGATGGTGTCCTCGGGGCTGAAGGGGCAGATGGTCGATGTGGCGTCCTATCGACTGGCCACGCATCTGGGGCTGGCTTTCGTGATCCTCGGGTTGATTGCATGGCATGTTCTGGCGTTGTCGCGCAGCGAGGCCGAGTTGCTGGCGGCGCGGCGCGGGCGCGAGGGCAAGCTGTTTTCGCTGTCGACGGGGGTGATGCATTTCGCCTTTCTGCAGATCCTGCTGGGGGCGCTGGTGGCGGGGATTGATGCCGGGCGCGGCTTTCCCACCTGGCCGTCGATGAACGGACAATTTTTCCCCGCCGATGCCTTCTATGTGCCGGGCCGGCCGCTTTGGGCCGCGTTCTTTGAAAATCCTGGGCTGGTGCAGTTCAACCACCGGCTGGCGGGCTATCTGTTGTTTGCCTTTGGTATCGTGGTCTGGCTGCGCGGGCGCAAATCGGCGCATCGTGCCACGCGCGCGGCCTTCAACGCGGTGCTGGCGATGATGGTCGGACAGGTGGCGCTGGGCATCGCCACGGTCTTGACGGTGGCGCATATGCATGTGGCGATCACCCATCAGGTGGGGGCGATCTTGCTGTGGGTGTTGATCATTCGCGCCCGTCATCTGGCGCAATACCCCGTGGCGGGGTCTATCCGGGAGGGGACGGCATGAAGCGGACCGCATTCGAGGCGCTGATGGACTATCAGCGCCAGACCGAGGCGCTGGCCCAGATCGCCGGGCGCCTGTCCTGGGACCAGGAGGCGATGATGCCGCGCGGGGCGGCGGATCAGCGCGGCGAGGAAATGGCCGCCATCGAGGGTGTGCTGCATGATCGCCGCGCCAGCCCTCGGGTCGCCGAATGGCTGGATGCTGCAGTGGCCCCGGATGAAGAGGGTGCGGCGCAGCTGCGCCATATCCGTCGGGCCTGGCGGCGGGCTTCGCTGGTGCCGGGCGATCTGGCGCAGCGGTTGGCGCAGACCACCTCGGTCGCGCAGGGGATCTGGGCCGAGGCGCGGGCGGCGGACCGGCTGCAGGATTTCCTGCCGACACTGGCCGAGATCATATCCCTGAAGCGCCAGGAAGCTGCGGCGCTGGCCGAGGGCGGCGATCTGTATGACGCCCTTCTGGACGATTACGAACCGGGTGCCGATGCTTCGGCGGTGGCGGCAATGTTTGCGCGGATGCGCCCGCGGTTGGTGGCATTGCGGGCTGCGGTGCTGGACCGTCCGGCCCCTGCGGCCCTGACCGGACATTTTGGCCATGAGGCGCAATTGCGCATGGCCCGCGACCTGGCGGCGCGGTTTGGCTATGATTTTACCCGTGGGCGGCTGGATCTTGCGGTGCATCCGTTCAGCTCGGGCTCGGGCTCGGATGTGCGGATCACCACGCGGGTGGTGGAAAGCGATCCGTTCAATTGCTTTTACTCGACCATCCACGAGGTCGGGCATGCCTGCTATGAGCTGGGGATCGACGCCGACTATATGCTGACCCCGCTGGGGCAGGGCGTCTCGATGGGGGTGCATGAAAGCCAGAGCCGGATCTACGAGAACCAGCTTGGCCGGTCCGAGGCGTTTAC
>CAYTMV010000060.1:0-3353 GCA_964439015.1 uncultured Gemmobacter sp. | reverse complement strand
TGCAGGATGTGCATTGGTCGGTGGGGCTGTTTGGCTATTTTCCGACCTATACGCTGGGCAATGTCTATGCGGGGTGCCTGCACAAGGCGCTGCGCGATGACCTGCCGGGGCTGGAGGATGATCTGGCGCGGGGTGACACCTCTGCCGCCACCGGCTGGCTGCGCGAGAAGGTCCAGCGCCACGGCGGCCTGCTGGAACCGCGCGAGACGATCCGCCAGGCCTGCGGCTTTGCCCCGTCGGAGGCGCCGCTGCTGGAGTATCTCGAGGCCAAGTTCTCGGCGCTTTACGCATTGTGAGGGCGGGGGCGCGGATCTGGGCGCTGGCCGTCGGCCAGACGCTGACCTATGCCGGATTGTATTACTGCTTTGCGGCGCTGTTGCCCGCGCTGGAGCAGGCCTTCGGTTGGACCAAGGCGCAACTGGCCGCCGGGCCGACGCTGGCCTTTCTGGTCACGGCGCTGGGCACGCCGCTGACCGGGCGGCTGGTGGACCGTGGTCTGGGGCCTTTACTGCTGATCGCGCTGCCGGCGCTGGGCGCGGTGGCCATTGCGGGCATGTCGATGGCGCAAGCGCATTGGCACTGGCTGGCCCTTTGGGCGCTGGTAGGTGTGGCGCAATCGGGATGTCTTTACGAGACCTGTTTTGCCGTGCTGATCCGCGACCGTGGCGCAGATGCGCGTCCTTCTATCACCCGGATCACCTTGGTGGCGGGGCTGGCCTCGACGCTGGCCTTCCCGCTGGGACATGCGCTGGCGGGGGCCTTTGGCGGCCGTGGCGCGCTTTTGGGCTTTGCCGCCTTGCTGCTGCTGGGGGCGTTGCCGGCGCATCTTTTCGGCACGCGGGGATTGGGCGCGGCTGGGGGGATGCCACCGCGGCGCGGCAATCTGGGCCGGGCGCTGCGTCAGCCGGCCTTCTGGGGCATGGCCGCGGCGTTTGGCCTGACCTACCTCAATCACGTGCTTGTCGTCACCTATGCACTGGTGCTGTTTGGGGCCGCGGGCGGGCCGGCGGTCTGGGCCGCCAGCATGATTGGCCCGTCGCAGGTGCTGGGGCGGTTGGCGTTGATGGCCGCCGGGCTGCGCCTCAAAAACGGCGTCGCGCTGCTGATGTCGCTGGGGGCGATTCTGCTGGCCGCAGTGATGCTGGCGCTGTCCGGCGTGGCACCGGCGCTGGTGCTGCTGACGGCGGCGCTGCAAGGGGCGGGCATGGGGGTCATCTCGATCCTGCGTCCGGTCTTGCAGGCCGAGTTGCTGGGGCGCGAGGGGTTTGGCGCGATCTCGGGCGCGATCGCGGTGGCGCCCATTTTGGCCACGGCCGCCGCGCCGTCGCTGGGCGCGCTTCTGCTGGGCCTCGGCGGGCCGGGGTTGCTGACGCTGGCCTGCGGGGCGCTGGCCATTGCCGCCTTGCTGCTGGCACAATGGCTGGCGAGGATGGCGGCGCGGACCTAGGCCCAGCCGGGTTTGCGTTTTTCCAGGAAGGCGGCAAACCCTTCGGCGGTGTCGGAGGCCAGCGCATTTTCGACCATCGCCGTGCAGGCGGTTGCGAAAGCGGCACCCATCGGCTGTTCCATCTGCGCCCGAAAGGCGGCTTTGCCCAGATGCAGCGCCGCGGGCAGTTTGCTGGCCATCCGCTGTGCCAGTTCCAATGTCACGGCCTCCAACTGGTCGGCAGGGGCCAGACGATTGACCATCCCCAGCGCATGCGCGCGGGATGCGGGCAGGAAATCCCCGGTCACCAACAGTTCGAACGCCACTGCGGGCGGCAGGCGGCGCGACAGGGTGACCGCCGGGGTGGTGCAGAACAGGCCGATGTCGATGCCGTTGACGCCAAAACGCGCGTCCTCGGTCGCGACGATCAGATCACAGGCGCAGGCCAGTTGCGTGCCGGCGGCCGTCGCCAACCCATGCACCGCGGCGATCACCGGCTGGGGCAGATCGGCGATCTGCTGGCACAAGGCAGCGGCCCCGGCGAACAGCGTTGAAAAATAACCGCGGCCGTGATCCTCGGCCTGCCGTGCCGCTTGCATCTCGCGCAGGTCATGGCCCGCGCAAAACACCTTTCCCGCACCGCGCACCACCACCACCCGGGTCTCCGGTCCAAGGCCGCTCAGCCGGTCGGACAGGGTTGCCAGCATCGCCTGAGACAGCCCGTTGAAGCGGTCCGGCGCGTTCAGCGTCAGGCGCGTGACCGCGCCCAGATTTTCCTGCACGACCAGATCATCCATCTTTCCATTCCTCCGGTTTTCTCCGACGCTACCGCCACCCCCAGCGCAAGGAAAGCCAGATGACCGCCACCGACCTGCCGCACGACCAGATCATCCATCTTTCCATTCCTCCGGTTTTCTCCGACGCTACCGCCACCCCCAGCGCAAGGAAAGCCAGATGACCGCCACCGACCTGCCGCCGCCCGTGATGACCAAGGCCGAGATCACGTCCTTTCTTGCGACCGAGTTTCCGCAGGCCGTGGGCTACCGCGTGGGGGGCGTGACCGCAGAGGGGGTAGACCTGATCCTTGACCCCGACCTGTCGCACCTGCGGCCGGGCGGCACGATCTCGGGGCCGGCGCTGTTTGCGCTGGCGGATGTGGGCTTTTATCTGGCGGTGCTGTCGCGCATCGGGCCGGTGGCGCTGGCCGTCACGACCAATGCCACCATCGACTTTCTGCGCAAGCCGCCGGCGGAGCAGCCCTTGGTGGCCCAGTCGCGCCTGTTGAAACTGGGAAAGCGGCTGGCGGTCGGCGATGTGATGATCCGGGCCGAGAGCGGCGGCCCCGTTCTGGCGCGGGCGGGGATGACCTATGCCATCCCGCCCGGCAGCATCAGCCCTGTGCGGGAATGAAGCGTCCGTTGATCTCGGCCCCGCTTTCGACCGAGAAGCTGCGATAGCTGACATCGGCCTTCACCTGGGCCGTTGCCCGTAGTGCAAGGGTGAGGCAGCTGATCCGTCCCTCCATCTCGCCCCGCAGTTCCACGGTGTCGGCGCTGAGGCTGCCGTGGATGCGTCCGTTCTGACCCAGGATAATCGCATGGGCGTCGATCTTGCCCTCGACCACCCCCATAACCTCGACCGTGCCTGTGGCGATGATGTCGCCGCGGATCGTGACATCCGGCCCGATCAGAGAGCGTCCCGAAATCGTCGGCGAGGGCGTGGCGGGGCGGGGCAGGGGGGAATCGGCGGGCATCTGGTTCATCCTTCTCGGTGGCGCAAGGATTGAGAGGCCAGAAAATGCGTGGGTCAAGGGCTGGCTCGCCTCCCCCCCCTGAGGCAGTCGTTTTTCCGCCGAATCCTGTTGTGGTTTTAGCGGTGTTGGGGGCGGTGGTTGGGGGATTCGGGGTCAGGTTGGTGGGATTCGGGG
>CAYTMV010000059.1:0-12418 GCA_964439015.1 uncultured Gemmobacter sp. | reverse complement strand
GCAACATTTCCGGCACCACCGTCTATCACAAGCGGCTGGAGGCCGAGATCGCCGACCTGCATGGCAAGGAGGCGGCGCTGGTCTTCAGTTCGGCCTATATCGCCAATGACGCCACGCTTTCCACGCTGCGCAGCATTTTTCCCGGCCTGATCATCTATTCCGACGCGCTGAACCATGCCTCGATGATCGAGGGCGTGCGGCGCGGCAACGGGCCCAAGCGGATCTTCCGCCACAACGATCTGGCCCATCTGCGCGCGTTGCTGGCCGCCGATGACCCCGAGGCGCCCAAGCTGATCGCCTTTGAATCGGTCTATTCGATGGATGGCGATTTCGGCCCGATCAAGGAGATCTGCGATCTGGCTGACGAATTTGGCGCGCTGACCTATCTGGATGAGGTGCATGCGGTGGGCATGTATGGCCCGCGCGGGGCCGGCGTGGCCGAGCGGGACGGGGTCATGCACCGCGTCGACATCATCAACGCCACGCTGGGCAAGGCCTTTGGCGTCTTTGGCGGCTATATCGCGGCCAGCGCCAGGATGGTGGATGCCGTGCGCTCCTATGCGCCGGGCTTCATCTTTACCACCTCGCTTCCGCCGGTGGTGGCCGCCGGGGCCGCGGCCTCGATCGCTTTCCTGAAAGGGCCTGAGGGGGTGAAACTGCGCGAGATGCAGCAGCTTCACGCCCGGATGCTGAAGATGCGCCTGAAAGGGCTGGGCCTGCCGATCATCGACCATGGCAGCCATATCGTGCCGGTGCATGTCGGCAACCCCGTGCATTGCAAGATGCTGTCCGACATGCTGCTGGAGGATCATGGCATCTACGTTCAGCCGATCAACTTCCCCACCGTCGCCCGCGGCACTGAGCGCCTGCGCTTTACCCCGTCGCCGGTACATGATCCGAAGGAAATCGACCGGCTGGTGAAGGCGATGGATACGCTGTGGCAGCATTGTGCGCTGAATCGTGCCGAAGCGTCGGCGTGATATTTCCCGGCCTGCACAAATGCCTTGCCCCGTGCTAGGTTGCAGGCAATAGACCTACAGGCGAGTCGTCATCCCGAGTCGGACAGAATCTCGGGTTGGGGGCTGGGACAAGCAACGGCTCAGGCGGGTTCAACTGCCGGGCCGCAACGGGACGGGGCGCATGATCTGGCGGCGGAAATCCACCTCCACCACAACCGATAGCGAAAAGCCTAAAGGCTTTGACGACTTCGACGTGAAGTTGGGCGATCTGATGCGGGGCGAGCGTGCCACGCTGGGCAAATCGCTTCTGGATGTGCAGCGCGACCTCAGGATCAAGGCCACCTATATCGCCGCAATCGAAAACTGCGACACCTCGGCCTTCGAGACGCCGGGATTTGTGGCCGGCTATGTGCGCTCTTACGCCCGCTATCTGGACATGGACCCGGACGAGGCCTTCCGCCGCTTTTGCCGCGAGGCGAAGTTCGAGGTGGCGCATGGCATGTCGGCGGCGGCAACCCCCGCGACCATCGTGCAAAGCCGGGCGCGCAGTGCCGCGCCGGTGGCGGACCCGCTGGGCAATCCCAATGCCTTGTTCGTGCCGCGGCGCGAACATTGGCTGCACCGGATCGAGCCGGGCGCCGTCGGTTCTCTGGCCGTGCTGATCGCCGTGGTCGGCGCGCTGGGATATGGCGGCTGGTCGCTGTTGCAGGAAGTGCAACGCGTGCAGCTGGCCCCGGTGGACCGCGCGCCGGTGGTGCTGGCCGAGATCGATCCGCTGGCCCGTGCCAGCGCCGTTGCCGCATCCGATCCTGCGGCGCAGGCCGTGGCCAATGCCGCGCCGAATGGCGATCTGATGAACCGTCTCTACCGTCCGCAGGCGCAGGCCCTGGACGTTCCGGTGATGGAGCAGCGCGACGGCCCGATCGCGACCATCAACCCGCGCATCCAGCCCGCAGCGGTCGAGCAGGCGCTGGCCGCCGCGATGCCCGCAGCCCCGGCCGACCCTGCGGTGCAGGTATCGGCTGCCGCAGCGCCGGGCGTCGAGCTGTTTGCCGTGCGCCCGTCCTGGGTGCGCGTCTCGACCGCGGATGGCACGGTGCTGTTTGAAAAGATCCTCGATGCCGGCGAGCGGTATAGCGTGCCGCAGATGGAGCAGGCCGCGGTGCTGCGCTCGGGCGAATCCGGGGCGATCTATTTCTCGGTGAACGGTCAGACCTATGGCCCCGCCGGTGCGCGCGGCGAGGTGCGCAAGAACATCGCGCTGTCGCCCGAGTCGCTGACCCAGACCTATGCGCTGGCCGATACCGGCGTGGACGCCGATCTGGCCCGCGTGGTGGCCGATGCCAGCGCGGTGACCGAGGCCTCGCAGAACTGACCGCAGCAGAACTGACCGCCGCTTGCGGCAATGTGATCCAGCCCCGGCAGGCCCGACTTGACCGGGGCTTTTCTTTGCCTGCCCGCCGGCTGTATCAAGGCGAAAGATCTGGAACCGGAGGCCGCGCCCATGACCCACAACCCTGTCCGCCCCTGGCGCAACATCGCCCGCCGCCCGTCGCGGCAGATCCGCGTGGGCAAGGTGCTGGTAGGCGGCGATGCGCCGATCTCGGTGCAGACGATGACCAACACCATCACCTCGGACGTGCAGGCCACCATCGAGCAGATCCAGCGTTGCGCGGTCGCCGGGGCCGATATCGTCCGCGTCTCGACCCCGGACGAGGCCAGCACCGCCGCCCTGCGCGAGATCGTGGCCGAAAGCCCGGTGCCGATCGTGGCGGATATCCATTTCCACTACAAACGCGCCATCGAGGCGGCCGAGGCGGGGGCTGCCTGCCTGCGCATCAATCCCGGCAATATCGGCGATGCCAAGCGCGTGTCCGAAGTGGTGCGCGCGGCCAAGGATCACGGCTGCTCGATCCGCATCGGCGTGAATGCCGGCAGTCTGGAAAAGCACCTCTTGGACAAATACGCCGAGCCTTGCCCCGAGGCGATGGTCGAATCCGGTCTGGATCACATCAAGCTGTTGCAGGACAACGACTTTCACGAATTCAAGATCAGCGTGAAGGCCAGCGACGTGTTTCTGGCCGCCGCGGCCTATCAGGCGCTGGCCGATGTCACCGATGCGCCGATCCATCTGGGCATCACCGAGGCGGGCGGGCTGATGTCCGGCACGGTGAAATCGGCGATCGGTCTGGGCAACCTGCTGTGGGCGGGGATCGGCGACACGATCCGCGTCAGCCTTTCGGCCGATCCGGTCGAGGAGGTGAAGGTCGGCTTCGAGATCCTGAAATCGCTGGGCCTGCGCCATCGCGGCGTGACGATCATCAGCTGCCCCAGCTGCGCGCGCCAGGGGTTTGACGTCATCAAGACCGTGGCCGAGCTGGAGGACCGGCTGGCCCATGTCACCACCTCGCTCAGCCTGTCGATCATCGGCTGCGTGGTGAACGGTCCGGGCGAGGCGCTGATGACCGATATCGGCTTTACCGGCGGCGGCGCGGGGCATGGCATGGTCTATCTGGCCGGCAAGCAGAGCCACAAGCTGGAGAACAAGGCGATGGTCGACCACATCGTCGAGCTGGTCGAGCAAAAAGCCGCCGAGATCGAGGCCGCCGCGGCAGAAGAATCGAAAGAAGCGGCAGCCGTCTGATCTGCCTGCGGAACCAATCTGGCAGAGCCTCGTTATTCCCTCGTTCACAGCGCAACGACAGGCCAGGGGTCGCGTTGCGCCCAAACAAAGGGATACATCACATGTTGAACCGCAGCCTTCTTGCCGCTTCGGCGGCCAGCCTCATCATGTCCACCGCGGCCTTTGCCGATACCGGTTTCTCGGCCGGGACCGATCTGAACGTGCGCAAGGGCCCGGGTCCGGGCCATCCGGTCGTGGGCGTGATCCCTGCCGGTGAGACCGTGCAGATCAATGGCTGTCTGTCGGAGGCAAACTGGTGCCGGGTCAGCTATGGCACCACCGATGGCTGGGCATCGTCGGACTATCTGACCGTGACCGGCACCGAGGCCGATGGCATCGTGGTCCTGTCGCAGCGCCCGACCACGGTCCAGGTCGAGACCATCACCTATGACAATTCGGCGGCGGATGCGGCCGCGACCACCTCGGTCGGGGTGGCCGGCGCTGCCGCTGGCGCCGCCGTGGCTGGCCCGGCCGGTGCTGTCGTGGGGCTGATCCTTGGCGCTGCCGCCGGCGACGCCGCTGTCGAACCCACCGCCGAGGTCGTCACCTATGTCGAGCAGAACCCGGTCGAGCCGCTGCTGCTGGATGGCGAGATCGTGGTCGGTGCCGGTGTGCCAGAAAACGTCGTGCTGCATCCGGTGCCGGACAGCGAGTTCTCGTATCTCTACCTGAACGGCCAGCCGGTCGTGATCTCGAACGCCGATCGTCGCATCGTGCGGATCATCCGCTGATCCGTCCCGGGAAAAGAAAAGGGCGCCCTTGCGGCGCCCTTTTTTGCATTCGGTTTGCCGCCGATCACTCGGCCCGCACGCCCTCGACGATCTGGCGCATGCCATCCAGCGGCACATAGCCGCGCACCATGGTTTCGCCGATCACGAAGCTGGGGGTGCCGTTGATTTCCAGCGTGCTGCCCAGTTGATGGTTGGCGTCGATGATCGCCGTCACCTCGGCGGCATCCATCTTGGCCATCACCGCCTTGGCATCCAGCCCCATATCGGTGGCGATCCGCTCGAGGCTTTCCGGCGTGGTGTCGCCGCGCTGATTGATCAGCGCATCATGGACCGACTTGTAGGCGTCATCCCCCGCCACCATCCGCACCGCGATGGCAAAGCGCGAGGCCAGCATCGACTGCTCGCCCAGAATCGGGAACTCCTTGACGATGAACCGGATATTGCCGTCCGATTTCACCAGCTCCTCCACCTCGGACCAGGCCTTGCGGCAATAGCCGCAGCGATAATCAAGGAACTCGACGATGGTGATATCCCCCTCGGGATTGCCGCCCACCCAGGAATTGGCGTCGTTTTCCAGCGCATCCTTGTTGGCGCGCAGCACCTCGATATCCTTGGCGGCGGCATCGGCCATCCGGCTTTCCTCAAGGGCGGCCACGGCCTCCATGATGACTTCGGGGTTTTCCAGAAGAAAGGCGCGCACCTCCGATCGGAAGGCCTGCCGTTCGGCATCCGTCATGGCGGCGGGGTCGAAGGCCAGCGCCGGGGTGGCGAGGCACATCGTCAGCGCAAGGGGGGCAAGGGCGGTGGCGCTCAGGCGGGTCATGCGTTACTCCGGTGGCGGGCAAATTGGCCCGATGGGGTGACTGCTTGACGGACAGGCCGGCGCGCAGCACGTTGCGGGCGACATTAGCGGGGCTATGATGCGGGTTTCAAGGCGTGGGGATGTCGATCCCTTCATCGTGATGGATGTAATGGAGCAGGCGCGGGCGCTTGAGGCGTCGGGGCAACGGGTTATCCATATGGAGGTGGGCCAGCCCAGCACCCCGGCGCCTGCGGCCGCGCGGCGCGCGCTGGCGGCCGCGCTGGACAAGCCGCTGGGCTATACCGTGGCGCTGGGGATGCCAGAGCTGCGGGCCGGGATCGCCGCGCTGTACAAGCGTTGGTATGGCGTCGATCTCGACCCGGCCCGCGTCGTGGTCACAACCGGGTCTTCGACCGGGTTTCTGCTGTCCTTCATCACGCTGTTCGATGCCGGCGACCGCGTGGGCCTGCCCGAGCCGGGCTATCCCAGCTATCGCCAGATCATGAAATCGCTGTCGCTGACGCCCGTCAGCCTTGCTGCGGATGAGGCTGACCGCCTGCAGCCGGTGCCACGGCTGCTGAAAGGGCAGGACCTGAAGGGCCTGATCGTCGCCAGCCCCAACAATCCCACCGGCGGCGTGCTGACGCGGGCCGAACTGGCGGCGCTGATCGAGGCCGCGCGCGCAGAAGGCATCAACTTCATCTCGGACGAGATCTATCACGGCCTGACCTATGGCGCGCGTGCGACCTCGGCGCTGGAGATCGCGGATGACCTGCATGTCATCAACTCCTTCTCCAAGTATTTCTCGATGACTGGCTGGCGGCTGGGCTGGATGGTGGTGCCCGAAGATCAGATCCGTGCGGTCGAGCGGCTGGCGCAGAACCTGTTCATCTGCCCGCCCCATGCCAGCCAGATCGCGGGCCTTGCGGCGCTGGATTGCGTCGAGGAGCTGGAGGCGAACCGTGCGGTCTATGCCCGTAACCGCGCGCTGATGCTGGAAGGGTTGCCCAAGGCGGGGTTTACCCGCATCTCGCCGCCCGATGGCGCGTTTTACATCTATGCGGACGTGTCCGAGTTTACCGACAATTCGCTGGCCTTCGCCGCCGAGATCCTGAACCGGGCGGGCGTGGCCGTCACGCCGGGTCTTGATTTCGACCCGCTGCGCGGCGCGCGCACGCTGCGCTTTTCCTACGCCCGCGCCACGGCGGATATCGAGGAAGGTCTGGCCCGGCTGAAAGCCTTCATGGAGGCGCGGGGGTGATGCGGTGGCTTGCGGCGCTGCTTGTCTGGGTGCTGGCGGGGCCAGTGTTGGCGGGGCCGGTGCTGGCGCAGGACGGTCTGTCGGCACTGGCACGGCTGGATGCGGGGGCGTCCTCGGTCCGGGACGCGGGCGCCGGGCTGGAACTGCGGCTGGCGATCTCGCAGCCGGTGCCCTGGCGGGTGCGGGTGCTGGATCAGCCGCCGCGGCTGGTGCTGGATTTCCGCGAGGTGGACTGGACAAACCACGCTGCCATTTCCAGATCTGCAAGCCAGATCAAGGATATGCGCGCCGGTCTTCTGACGCCGGGCTGGTCGCGGCTGGTGCTGGAACTTGCGGCGCCGCTGCCGGTGGAAACCGCCGAGATGCAGACCGGCGATGCCGGTGCCACGGTGGTGGTGCGGCTGGGGGCGGCCGATCCTGCCCGCTTTGCCGAGGCAGCGGCGGGGCCTGAACCCGCGCTCTGGGCGTTGCCCAAGCCGGCCGATCTGCCAAAGCCCCAGCCGCCCGGCGCGGGGCCGCTGGTGGTGGTGCTGGATCCGGGCCATGGCGGGATCGACCCCGGGGCCGAGCGTGATGGCAAGACCGAGGCCGATCTGATGCTGACCTTCGCGCGCGAGTTGAAGGAACAACTGGCCCGCGACAGCCGCTTTCTGCCGGTGCTGACCCGCGAAGAGGATGTCTTCGTGCCGCTGGAGACGCGGCTGTCGATCGCCCGGGCGGCGGGCGGGCATGTCTTCCTGTCGCTGCATGCCGATGCGCTGGCCGAGGGCGAGGCTGTGGGGGCCACCGTCTATACGCTGGCCGATGAGGCCTCGGACGAGGCCTCGGCCACCCTGGCCGAACGCCACGACCGCGCCGACCTGCTGGCCGGTGTCGATCTGACCGAACAGGATGATCTGGTGGCCGTGGTGCTGATGGACATGGCGCGCACCGAAACCCGGCCGCGAATCGACGCGCTGGCGGCCGCGCTGGAAACGGCGATCACCGGGGCCGGCCTGACCATGCACCGCCACCCGCGGCAGGAGGCCGGGTTTTCGGTGCTGAAATCGCCTGATATCCCCTCGGTGCTGCTGGAACTGGGGTTTCTGTCCTCGGAACGTGACCTGACGCGGCTGACCGATCCGGCATGGCGCGCCAAGATGGCCGACGCGGTGCTGTCGGGGCTGGATGCCTGGGCGGCCCAGGATCAGGCGCGCCGCAGTCTGGGGCCGTAGGGGCGTCAGCGCCGCCCGGCAAATCCCCGCCGCCTCACGCCAGCTTGGCTTTTGCCAAGCCGCCGTCGCGCGTATATAGGGGGCGCGACAGGCGGGCGTTTCCCGCCCGATCCCCCTTGGCGGGGCAGGATGGAATGATGCGTTTGTTCAGGTTCATGGGCTCCTTCATCGGGGCGATCTTCACCGCATTGACGCTGGGGCTGCTGGCCGCGGCGCTGACGGTGGGGGCGGTGTTCTGGATGTATGGGCGCGACCTGCCCAGCCATGAAAGCCTGGCGCAATACAAGCCGCCGACCATCAGCCGCATCTATGACACCGATGGCCGGATCATCGACGAATTTGCCAATGAACGCCGGCTGTTCGTGCCTATCGAGGATATGCCGAAACTGGTGCAGGATGCCTTCATTTCGGCCGAGGACAAGCATTTCTGGACCCATGCCGGCTATGACGTGATGGGCATGGTCTCGGCCTTGCGCGATGCGGTGATCTCGCGCGGGGAAAACCTGCGCGGCGCCTCGACGATCACCCAGCAGGTGATGAAGAACTTCCTGCTGTCCGGCGACCGCACCGGCGAGCGCAAGATCAAGGAACTGATCCTGGCCACCCGGATCGAGGGCACGCTGCCCAAGGCCAAGATTCTGGAACTGTATCTGAACGAGATTTTCCTGGGTCAGAATTCTTACGGCGTTGCTGCGGCCGCGCAGACCTATTTCAACAAGCCGCTGACCCAGCTTGCCCCGCATGAGGCGGCCACCTTGGCGGCGATGCCCAAGGCGCCGTCGGATTTCCACCCGGTGCGCAACAAGGACCGCTTGCTGGAGCGGCGCAACTATGTGCTGCGCGAGATGTGGCAGAACGGCTATCTCGACGAGGCCACCTATAAATCCGAACGCGACGCGCCGCTGAAATCGGTGCAGGCCGGCGATTACCAGGCGTTTCGCGCCCAACTGCCGCCGCGCGGCTATTTCACCGACGAAATCCGCCGCCAGCTTTCCACCTCGTTTGGCGAGGAAGAATTTTTCTCGGGCGGCCTGACCGTGCGCGCGACCGTGGATCCCGAACTGCAAGAGGTTGCAGCCAAAGCCCTGCGCGCGGGGCTGGAGCGGTTTGACCGGGGGCAGGGCATCTGGCGCGGCACCCGCAAGACCCTTCCGGCCGAGGTGCTGGGCGCCGAGGCCGACTGGCGCAAGGCGCTGGCGGAGGTCGAGGTGCCGCGCGACATTGAGGGCTGGCATCCGGCCGTCGTGCTGTCGGTGGGCGAGCGGGACGCCCGCATCGGCATCGAAGGCGTGGAGGAGGATGCCGACGGCCATTTCATCCCGGCCGAGGATGTGGACTGGGCGCGCAAGCGTCTGGCCGATGGCAAGCTGGGCAAGAAGGCCACGGTTGCGGGCGACCTGCTGGAGGTTGGCGACGTGGTGCTGGTGCGCGCCATGACCTCGGACGACGATGGCAGCTTTATCCGCTGGACGCTGCGGCAGGTGCCGGAAGTGCAGGGCGCCTTCATGGCGATGGACGTGTTCTCGGGCCGGGTTCTGGCGATGCAGGGGGGCTTTTCCTATCAGGATTCGGTCTTCAACCGCACGACGCAGGCGACCCGGCAGCCGGGCTCCAGCTTCAAGCCGTTTGTCTATGCGGCGGCGCTGGATTCGGGCTTTACCCCCGCCACCATCGTCATCGACGCCCCGATCGAACTGGATACCCCGCAGGGCATCTGGCGGCCAAAGAACGCCTCGAACAAGTTCTATGGCCCCACGCCCCTGCGCACCGGGATCGAACAGTCGCGCAACCTGATGACCGTGCGGATCGCGCAGGAAATCGGCATGGATGTTGTGGGCGGCTATGCCGAACGCTTTGGCGTCTATGACCGGATGCAGCAGGTGCTGGCCAACTCGCTCGGCAGTCAGGAAACCACGCTTTACAAGATGGTTGCGGCCTACGCGATGTTTGCCAATGGCGGCGAGCGGGTGGAACCCACGCTGGTTGACCGGGTGCAGGACCGTTACGGCGCCACCGTCTATCGCCATGACCAGCGCGAATGTCCCGATTGCGCGCTGGCCTTGCTGCCCGAGGGCAAGGCCCCGGCGATCATCTCGAAACGCGAACGGGTGATGGACCCGATCACCGCCTATCAGCTGACCTCGATGATGGAGGGTGTGGTGAAACGCGGCACGGCCCGCGGCATCAACCTGCCGGTGCCGGTGGCGGGCAAGACCGGGACCACCAACGATTCCAAGGACGTGTGGTTCATCGGCTATACCTCGAACATCGCCGCAGGCTGCTATATCGGCTATGATCAGCCGCGTTCGCTGGGGGATCGTGCCTCGGGCGGCGGGTTCTGCGGGCCGGTGTTTGAAAGTTTCATGCGCGCGGCGATCAAGAAATATGGCGGCGGCAAGTTTGCCGTGCCTCCCGGCGGCTATTTCCGCAAGATCGACCGCTTTACCGGCGCGATCCTGCCCGACAGCGCCCAGGGCGACAATGTCGTCTCCGAATATTTCCGCGAGGGGGAAGAGCCGGTCTATGGCGTGGGCGCGCTGGTTGATGGGGGTTTCTCGATGGGGTCCAACCTGCCGCTGTTTGCCGCGGGGGAAAGCGATACCGGCTCCAGCACCGCGACCGTCACCACCTCGACCGGAAAACGGGCCGTGGTGCCGAAAAAGGCCGATTTCGGCACGCTGTCCTCGGGCGGCCTTTACTGAGGGGTGCGCGGGCTGCCCTTGCCGGCCCGCCTGCAAACCGCTATTCCCGCCGCTGCAATCGAACTGCGAAGGTCTGTCCCATGCGCGCCGAAACCCAGAACCACGTTGCCGCCATCGAGAAGTCGCTGGTCCTTCTGGCCCGCCGCATGGACCGCGAGACCGCCAGCCACCGGCTGGAAGAGTTCAACGCGATGATCGAGGACCCGAACCTCTGGAACGATCCGGCCCGCGCGCAAAAGCTGATGCGCGAGCGGCAGGGGCTGATGGATGCGATCTCGACCTATGACCTGATCTCGAACGGGCTGCGCGACAATGTCGAGTTGATCGAGATGGGCGAGGCCGAGGGCGATGCCGAAATCGTCGCCGAGGCCGAGGCCGCGATCAAGGCGCTGGTCGAAACCGCTGCCCAGAAAGAGCTTGAGGCGCTGCTGGACGGCGAGGCTGACAGCAACGACACCTTCCTTGAGGTGAACGCCGGCGCCGGCGGCACCGAAAGCTGCGACTGGGCCTCGATGCTGGCGCGGATGTATACCCGCTGGGCCGAGAAAAAGGGCTATACCGTCGAGTTGCAGTCGATCTCTGAGGGCGAAGAGGCGGGCATCAAGTCGGTCTCTTACAAGATCAGCGGCAAGAACGCCTATGGCTGGTTGAAATCCGAGTCGGGCGTGCATCGTCTAGTCCGCATCTCGCCCTATGATTCGGCGGCGCGGCGGCACACTTCGTTCAGCTCGGTCTGGGTCTATCCGGTGGTGGACGACAATATCGAGATCGACATCCAGCCCAATGACATCCGCATCGACACCTACCGGTCGTCGGGTGCGGGTGGGCAGCACGTCAACACCACCGACTCGGCGGTGCGGATCACCCACATCCCGACCGGGATCGTGGTGACCAGCTCGATGAAATCGCAGCACCAGAACCGCGAAATCGCCATGAACGCGCTGAAATCGCGACTGTATCAACAGGAACTGGATCGCCGCAACGCCGCGATCAACGCCGCCCACGAAGCCAAGGGCGAGGCTGGCTGGGGCAACCAGATCCGCTCCTATGTGCTGCAGCCCTATCAGATGGTGAAGGACCTGCGCACCGGGGTGGAAACCTCGGACACCCAAGGGGTTCTGGACGGCGATCTGGACAAGTTCATGGCCGCGACGCTGGCGATGGACGTGGCCGGCAAATCCCGCGCCGAGGCACAGGGCGAAGACTGATCCCGCCGCGGCAGCGTCAGCTTACAGCCGGCCTGGCCAGACATTCTCCAGCAGGATCACCAGCGCCATCTGGCTGATGTTGAAGGCCAGAAATCCCGGAATGCGCAGGTGGCGGGGCAGCCCGTAGATCAGCGCATGGGCCAGCGGCCAGGCGATCAGCAGCGGACCCACGGTCACGCTCAGCACCAGCCCGACGTCTGCCCCCGGGGCCGTGATGTTGCCCCAGCCCAGCGCCCAGAAAAAGCCGAAGACCGCCGGCACCTTGCCCCAGAACCCGACGGGCGTCCGCCCGGCCATCAGCACCGCCGCCAAGGCCCTTCCGGGTGTCGGGCGCATCATCCGCCGCACCTGTCCGCGATTGACCCACAGACAGGCCAGTGGCAGCGCCAGCCCAAAGCCGGCCACCAGCGCCAGCACCGGATAGAGCAGACCGGGAATATCCGGTTGCGGCAGCCACTCTGACGGCGGGACCCGCAGATCCTGCCGCATCCGCCAGTCGCCAATGGCCAGAGCCACGCCTGAAAGGGCCAGCCCCAGCCGGGCAAAGGCGGCGCCAATCGGGCGGCGGGGATGGTGGACTTCGGGTTGCGTGATCTTGTCGTCAAGATTGTGGGCAGATTTCTGTTGGCATGCGAGGGCCGCCGTGCCTACCTATTCCCAAAAAGGAGGACATTATGTCGCAGTCCGAGCAGACCGCTGGCCACCGTCTTGACCAGATGCCAGACCTGAACGAGGTCGGCTGGGCGGACCTTTCCGCGGCATTGGCGGCGGGCTGGCGCGATTTTCGTGCGGCGCCGCTTTATGGGCTGGCTTTTTCCCTGGTCTATGTGCTGGGCGGCTGGCTGGTGGTCTGGGCCG
>CAYTMV010000058.1:0-12637 GCA_964439015.1 uncultured Gemmobacter sp. | reverse complement strand
GAGCAGCGGATTGAAAATCCGCGTGTCGCTGGTTCGATTCCGGCTCTGGGCACCACTTAAATTTCTGATACTGCTGGACTTTTTGGATCATCGCTGCTCCATATCCCGCGCCGGATTAAATGATACACTCAATCCTCGGCCCCATGACCGTCGAATCCCAGAACCGGATGACCCCGTGCCGCAAGCTGCGGTCAGGTCTCGTGATCTAGCAGACGGCGGGCGGCCCTTGCTGGAAAGGTTGGCTGTCCACCACCGGCCGGTCGAGCTGTTCGGCATCAGGTCATGCCGTCGCATAGGCCGCCACGCGACCCGTTACGCCCCTGTCTTGCAAACATACAGGGGATCGGTATCCCGCGCCCCGCATCCTTCACGCAGCCTGGTCAGGACAGTCAGATCGCGTCTTCTGCCTCGGGCACGAAATTGTGCTGGGCGTGGAAGCGCGCTATTTCGCGCGGAGCGGGGGCGATGCCCGTGTAGATCTGCACATAGGACGGAACACGCCGCATTCGAAGGGCAATCGGTTCATTGATGCGCATCGAGATGTAGCCGATCTGGGTCAGATAGACCGTTCTTGCGCGGGTTTCGGCATCGACGTCAAAATGGCCCCAGCGATTGAACATCGCCACCAGCGCCTCAAGCCGCAACAGATCCTCGCGGTGAACGCGCTCCATGATCTGAGGATC
Source organism: uncultured Gemmobacter sp. (assembly GCA_964439015.1). Classification (GTDB taxonomy): domain Bacteria; phylum Pseudomonadota; class Alphaproteobacteria; order Rhodobacterales; family Rhodobacteraceae; genus Gemmobacter. Next base: position 11,954 of record CAYTMV010000058.1, on the reverse strand, counting down.
GCTTTGCGCCCACGAGCGGATCGCGAATTCCAGCGCGCTGTCAAACGCCTTGTCGCCCAGAAAACAGCCGATGACGTTCAACATCGCCTCGGCCTCTGTTTCGGCAAAGGCCGTGCAGGCGGCAATCATCCCGTCGCTGGTGCGCGACGCCCAGCGATCCGCCAACGCCGTAACCAGCGCCTGCCGATCCTCGAAATGCCAGTAAAAACTTGTCCGCGCGATCTTGAGCCGTTTCGACAGGCTTTGGATCGTTACACTTTCGATGCCGGATTGGACCAGCAACTCGTGTGCTGCTTCGAGCCAAACCTCTCGTGATCCCCGCCAACCGGTTTCTGGACGTGCGTTTTGCATGATGACTTCTTCTATAAGGCCATTCGCCATCAGAAGAAAGCGCAATATGGACAGCAGTGTCGAGTCCTATTCGCCAAAGGCTTCGATCGCCCAGTCGACAAAGAGGCCCGCCGCAGGGGACGGCGCCCGGCCGATGGGCACCAGCAGGTGATACCGTTCTTCCAAGGCGACGCGATCCATGCCTACGCGGACCAGTCGGCCTTCATCCAGATGCCCCTTGAGCAGCGTCTTCCAGCCCAAGGCTACGCCCTCGCCATGCATGGCCGCCTGAATGGTGTCAATGTAATGGTTGAAACGCAAACCACTGCGGTCAGAGGCCTGCCCGATCTCGGGCCCCCGCCCCACGCCCTGCGCCCAGGAACGCCAGGTCAGCCAAGTCGGGTTGACGGTATCCGCCGCAATCAGCGGCAGTTTCAGCAGGTTGGCCGTATCGGCGGTTAGCCCGTGACGGTTCAATAAGGTGGGGCTGCAGACCGGAAAAGCCTCGTCAGCCATGCTGGCAAGACTGCGCGCATCCGGAAAGGGCGACTTTCCATACCGGAAGGCCACATCCAGTTTTTCGCGGCGCAGATCGGGCGAGCTGTCGTCAGCCAGCAACTTCAGCTTGATGTCGGGATGGCGGGCGCGGAAATCCGACAGGCGCGGCACGATCCAGAAATGGCAAAAGGCGATGCTGCCGCCGACGATGACGGTATTTTCGGTGACGGGCTGACGGATCGTCTCGACCATCTGGGCCATGCTTTGAAAGGCAGTCGTTACCGTCGAGGCCAGCGCCTCGCCCGCCGAGGTCAACACCACGCGACGGTTGGCGCGGATGAAAAGCCGGGTATTCAGCTCCTCCTCCAGCAATTTGATCTGACGACTGACGGCCGCCTGCGTGACCCCAAGCTCAGCCGCGGCGGCTGTGAAACTTGTCAGCCGCGCCGCCGCCTCGAACGTGGCGAGCGCGCTCATGGATGGGATGGAACGGCGCAAATTGGGCATAGCTTGAATCCGTCGGCCTGCAGAACCAATACATAAACTGGAGTTATGGATCAGTCGAGTTTTTCTGTAGTTGAGAATTATTCAGACTCGACCGAATTATCATCCATCCAAAGCCCGCCGTGCGGGCAGTCCAGACGGAACGCAAAGGCCCCTGACATGACCGATCACTCCATGCTCCGCGCGTTGCTGCGCGACCAGAAACCCGCCACCTCGCTGGCGCAACCGTTCTATACCGACAGCGCGCTGTTTCAGGCGGATCTGGACTTGATCTGGTATTCGAGCTGGATCTTTGCCGCCTCTGTGGCAGAGCTGGCCAAGCCCGGCGCTTATGTCACGCTGAAGGTCGGGGCCTATCCCTTGATTGTGGTGCGGGGTCAGGACGGGGAGTTGCGGGCCTTCCATAACGTCTGCCGCCATCGCGGGCAGCGCCTTTGCGCCAAGACCTCGGGACAAACCACCAAACTGGTCTGCCCCTACCATCAATGGACCTATGAGACCGATGGCCGCCTGCTGTGGGCGCGCGACATGGACGCGGATTTTGACGCGTCGAAACATGGGCTGAAGCCGGTGCATTGCGCCGAGACAGCAGGCATGGTGTTCATCTGCCTGGCCGATGAAGCCCCCGATTTCAGCGCGGTGAAGGCCGCAGCCGATCGCTATACCGCCCCCCATGGCCCGCAGGATCTGAAGGTCGCGCATCAGTCGCGCATCATCGAGAATGGCAACTGGAAACTGGTGCTGGAAAACAATCGCGAATGTTATCATTGCGCTGGCTCGCACCCTGCCCTGTGCCGCACCTTCAATGACGATCCCGATCTGGTCGGCGCGGATGACAGCCTGTCCTCGCCGGCAGGTGCTGCCCATGTGAACCGCTGCGAAGACGCCGGGCTGCCGTCGCGCTATGTGATCTCGCCCGAGGAAAACTGGAGGCTGGTCCGCATCCCCTTTGTCGGCGATGCGGTCAGCTACACGATGGATGGCAAGGCGGCCGCGCCAAGGCTGCCGGGCGTCCCCTTTGCCAATGCCGGATCGCTGCTGTTCTTCCATTACCCGAACACATGGAACCACTACCTCTCGGATCATGTGCTGAATTTCCGCGTCTTGCCGATCAGCCCGACCGAGACCGAGGTCGTGACGACCTGGCTCGTCCACAAGGATGCCGTCGAGGGGCGCGATTACGATCTGACCCGCCTGACGGAAGTCTGGATCGCCACCAATGACGAGGACCGCCGCGTGGTCGAGGAAAACCAGTTCGGCATCAACTCGCCCGCCTATGAGCCCGGCCCCTACTCGTCCAAACAGGAAAGCGGCGTGATCCAGTTCATCAACTGGTATCTCGCGGCCATGGCCCGCGGCATTGCCGGGCCGTCCAAGATGGCCGCTGAATAAGGTCTGGGCACGATGCGGCAAAACTGGACGGAAGCCCCGTGGCGGGATACTGAAGATCTTGAATGTGCAATGGTGATCCCCGAGACCGCCGATTGCGCAACCATCGCCTTCCGCGCGCCTTCGGGCGCGTGGTTCGACTATCAGCCCGGCCAGTTCCTGACGCTGGAACTGCCGGTGCCGGGTGGCCCCCTGCTCAGGACCTATACCATCTCGTCCAGCCCCTCGCGGCCGCTGTCGATTTCCATTACCGTCAAGGCCCAGCCGGGCAGCATCGGCACGCGCTGGATGCTGGACCATCTGAAACCGGGGATGCGGATCAAGGCGCATGGCCCTGCCGGTGTTTTTACATTGCACCGCCATCCAGCGCGGAAATACCTGTTCATCTCGGCAGGGTCGGGCATCACCCCGATGATGTCGATGACCACATGGGCCTGGGATTCTGGCGAGATGCCGGACATTGTCTTTGTCCATGCCGCCCGCCGCCCGTCCGAAATCATCTTCCGCCGGCGGCTCGAGGGCTTTGCCGCCCGCGTGCCTGGCCTGCAACTGCGCTTTACCGTCGAGGAGGTCGAACCCTTTACCGTCTGGCCCGGATACAAGGGACGGCTCAACCAGATCATGCTGGGCCTGATGGCGCCCGACTATCTGGAGCGCGAGGTGTTCTGCTGCGGTCCTGCGCCCTTCATGCAAGGCGTGCGCGACATGCTGCAAAGCCTTGGCTTCGACATGGCGCATTACCATGAGGAAAGTTTTGCCGCCCCGCAGACCGAAGAGGTTGCGGTCGAGACCGCTCCCCCCGCCTCGGCCTGCGAAGTGACCTTTGAGGGATCAGGCAAGACCATCGCCACCGATGGGTCCGAAACGGTTCTGGCGATCGCCCGTCGGGCGGGCCTGAATATCCCGTCGAGCTGCAACTTCGGCCTTTGCGGCACCTGCAAGGTCCAGAAGATCTCGGGCGAGGTGGGCATGGTCCATAATGGCGGCATCTCCGAGGAAGAGATCGCCAGCGGCATGATCCTCGCCTGCTGTTCCAAACCGCAGGGCAATGTGGTGATGGCACTCTGACGCGCACGCCGCCCCCTTACGTTGCTTGCGGCAACAGACGGCGGTTCAATCAGGACAGACGGAAAGGTTCGTCATGGAAGGTCTGAAAGGCAAGGCCGCGCTGGTGACAGGCGCGGCCGGTGGGATAGGTGCGGCCGTTGTGCGGGCGCTGCGCCAGCAGGGGGTGAGGGTCGCCGTTGCGGATCGCGACACCGCTGGCATCACCGCAGAGGCGCATCTGGACGGCAACCTGCTGGAAGCAAGTTACGCCGATGGCCTGCCTGCCGCTGCAAGCGCGGCCCTGGGTGGCCTGGATATCATCGTCAACAATGCCGGTGTTATCACGCGGGGCTGCGTCACCGAGACCACGGATGCGGATTGGGATCTGTCAGTGGGCGTGAACGTGCAGGCCCCCTTCCGCATCTGCCGCGCAGCGATCCCGCTGCTGGCCGCACAGGGAGGGGGCGCGATTGTCAATGTGGCCTCGTGCTGGGGGTTGCGTCCCGGACCGCAACACGCGGTCTATTGCATGACCAAAGCGGCCATTGCCTCGCTGACGCAATGCATGGGGATGGATCACGCCCATCAGGGCATCCGCATCAATGCCGTGGCCCCGAACGAGGTGAACACGCCGATGCTGCGCACGGGCTTTGCAAAGCGCGGGTTTGATCCGGACAGGGCCGTCGCAGAACTGGGACAGACCGTGCCGCTGGGCCGGATCGCAGAACCAGAGGATATCGCGGATGTGATCCTGTTTCTGGCCTCGGATTCCGCCCGCTACATGTGTGGCGCCGTGGTCGAGGTCAACGGAGGGAAACCAGTCAAATGAAACGTTTCGACGGAAAGGTCGCGCTTGTGACCGGCGGGCGCATGGGCATCGGTCTGGCCATTGCCCGCAAACTTCGGGCGGACGGCGCGCGGGTCATCACTGCCCAGCGCGGGCAGGACCCTGATTTTGAGGGGATCGAGGCAGATCTGTCCGATGCCGAGGTGCCCGCGCAGGTCGTGGAGACGGTCGTGGCGCGGGCCGGGCGACTGGATATCCTCGTGAACAATGCGGGGTTCATGCAGGAAGCGCTGGCCGAGGACATGTCGCTTGAAAGCTGGAACCGGATGATCGCTGTCAACCTGACCGCGCCCTTCCTGCTGATCAAGGCCGCCCTGCCCCATCTGCGCCGGGTCAAGGGCGCGATCGTCAATATCGGCTCGATCGAGGGTATCGGCTGCAATCCGCAGCACGCCGCCTATTCCGCCACCAAGGCAGGCCTGCACGGGCTGACCCGCGCCATCGCCGTGGACCATGGCGCCGAAGGCATTCGCTGCAACGCGGTCGCCCCGGGCTGGATCGATACCGATCTGGCGGATGCCTATATCGACAGCATGCCCGACCCCGCCGCCTTTCGCGCCGGCATCGGCCGCATCCATCCCGTTGGTCGCACCGGCAAACCCGAGGATGTTGCGGGTCTGGTGGCATGGCTCGCCTCGGAGGAGGCTGGCTTTGTCGCAGGTCAGGTCTGGACCATTGACGGCGGACGCATGGTCAAGCTGAGCCTGCCCTGACAGGGTTGGGCTGAACCGGCCCTCAGGCAGGGGGCCGGGGCGTCAATCCGCCCTGGCCCGCCATTCCTTGTAGCGCAGAAAAACATTCGCCCCGAGCGAGGCGAACGGCTCGGGCGGCAGCTTCTCAGCCTCGGCTTCGGCCGCAAAATGACGGGTCGCCTCAGAGGTCAGCCCCATCGCCAGATCAGCGGCAGCAATTCCGGTCAGGGTAGAGCGTGCGGTCCCCAGACCGTTACAGACCGCAGCCGCATAAAGCCCCTGATCCAGCTCGCGCGCGATCGAGACGGCATTGCGCGTAAGGCACAGATGTCCGGCCCAGGTATATTCCTGCCGCACGTCCTGCAAATGCGGGAAGCGATCGGCAAACTTGCGACGATGCACGGCGGCCGTGCGCTGCAAGGCGGCCTCGGTCGGCTCCATCCCGGGCAGGAATGTGGCACAGGTCCGCGTGACGATGCGGTTGCCCCCCAGCGCCGTGTCGATCCGCCGCATGGTCGTGCCCATCGGGTCCGAAGGGGTCACCCCCCAGCGCGGCTGGCCGCCCAGTTTGGCCAGATCGGCCTTGCCCAGATCGACCGTCATGGACGCATAGAGAAACACATGCATCAGGCGGCCACGGGCAAAGCCGAAACTTTCGAGATGGCCGTTGTTGGCCAACACCACCTTGCCTGCCGAAACGCGGCCCCATGGCGTGGTCAGCGCCCAGCCTGCGCCCTGCCGCGCGATCTGTGTCACGGGCGTATTTTCAAAGACCAAGACGCCCGCGCGGCGCAAGCCTTCGCCGAAACCGCGCACGAAACCGGCGGGTTGCAGCATCACCGTTCCGGGCGTGTAAAGCCCCGAGAGGTAATGCCGGCTGCCCGTGACCTCGGTCATCGCCTTGGCATCGAGGATCTCGCTGCGTTCGCCAAGGCCGGCCAGATGCTGTGCATAGGATCGGTTCAGCGCATCTGCGGCCGCACTGGCCGCGCCGTTGATCTTGCCGGCAGGATCAAAGAAGTTGCGGTCGATCTGGTATTCGTCCACCGCGCCCTGGGCAAACCCGATGGCGTGGCGGTTCAGCGCGATCATCGCCCGATCGTCGCCGTGGCCCGCGTAGTCGTCCGAGGTCAACTCGTGCGGCAGGTCGATCATGAAGCCAGAGTTGCGGCCCGAGGCGCCTTCCGCCAGACGGCTTGCCTCAAGCACCGCGATCTTCAGACTCGGGTCGATCTGCCGCAGGCGCCGTGCGGTGGCAAGGCCCGCAAACCCGCCGCCGATTATCGCGACATCAACCGTGACATCGCCCGCCAGCGTCACGGGCGCAGGCTGGCCGGGCAGAATGCTCGACCAGGCTGCAGGCCCCCTGTGGACCGGGGTGCGCCGTGCCGAATACTGGGTCATGAGGTTTTCCCGCCAACCTTGCCGAGGCCCAGCCGATCCGAAAAGCCATCGAGCCCACGGATCATGTCGGCCTTCGCGCCCGACATCGCGGCCCGCAGGGTCGCGTTCAGCCCGCCTTCGGTCGAGAGTTTTTGCAACGCCTCGGCCAGCTCACCATCGGCTGCGCGTTCGGGCAGGTAGCAGCGGATCATCGCGGCAACATAGGCCTCTGCGGCATGGGCGTCGCCCGTGTGGGCGGCCAGCCAACCTGCCGCCGTGATCAACTGGTCGATGATCGGCGAACAGATCGCCGAAACCCCCAGATGCGCGGCGATGGCCGTCTCACTGTCGAGCGGGATCACCGGATTGCGCGCGCCGAACAGGGACTCCAGCACCGGCGAGGCGGGATAGACCGGCAGCGGGCAGCCCCCCTTGGCAATCGGCGGCAACGGGATGGTGATCGCTATGTCGGTCGCGGGCGCGCACAGCTGGCGCAGCTTGGCCAAAGGCGCGTCGACCATCACCGAAATCACTGTCTGATCGGCGCGAAACGGCAAGCCGGGCAGGACCTCTTCGGCCACGCGGGCCAAAAGGCACAGGAACACCACGTCCGAGCCTGCAACGACAGCCTCGTTCGGGGCGACGGTCACGCCTGCCACTTCGGCGGCAAGGCTTGCCGCCACGGTGGCATTGCGCGGAGAGATCAGGATCGAATGTCCCTGCCCCCGCAGCGCGCGCACCATCGCCGACGTGATCTCGCCGGTGCCAAGAAACCCTACGCGGGCCATCAGGCGACCTCCTCGTCAGCGTCATCGGCCAGATCGACCCAGATCGTTTTCAGCTGGGTATATTGATCGTGGGCATGGATGCCGTTGTCGCGGCCGCCAAAGCCCGAGGCCTTGAACCCGCCGAAGGGGGTCGAGATGTCGCCTTCGCCATAGCTGTTGACGGTGACCGTCCCGGCCCGGATCGCCCGCGCGCCGCGAATGGCCTTTTTGACATTGGCCGTGAAGATCGAGGCGGCCAGACCGTATTCCGTGTCATTGGCCAGTGCGATGGCCTCGTCGAAGCTTTCGACCGTCAGCACCGACAGGACCGGGCCGAAGATTTCCTCGCGCACCTGTTTTGCCTCGCGGTCAGAAATGTCGAGGACCGTCGGTTCGACAAACCCCGCCTCTGCCTTGCCGCCCAGGATCACCTTCGGGCCTTTGCCAAGGTAGGAGGCCACCTTGTCAAAATGCGTCTTGCTGACCAGCGCCCCCACACGATTGACCGGGTCGAGCGGGTCGCCCATCGGCCATTCGCGGGCATGGGCCTTGATGCGGTCCAAAAGCGCGTCCTTCACGCCCCGCTGCACGATCAGCCGCGACGCCGCCGAGCAGTTTTCGCCCATGTTCCAGAAGGCGCCGTTGACGATGTGCGCCGCGACCCGGTCGAGGTTCTCGGCATCGTCCAGCACCACGGCCGGGTTCTTGCCGCCCATTTCCAGCGTGACTTCCTTGAGGTTCGACTCTGCGGCATAGCGCAGGAAGCGACGGCCGGTCGCTGTCGATCCGGTAAAGGAAACCGCGTCGATATCCATGTGGCGACCGATGGGTTCCCCCACTTCGGCGCCGCCGCCGGGGACCACGTTGAACACGCCCGCCGGCACGCCAGCCTCCATCGCCAACTCGGCCACCCGCAGCGCGGTGAGGCTGGTTTCCAATGCAGGCTTCACGATGATCGAACACCCTGCCGCCAAGGCCGGGCCAATCTTCCAGGCCAGCATCAGCAAGGGGAAGTTCCACGGCAGAACCAATCCCACCACCCCGACCGGCTCGCGCACGATCATGGCAATGTGGTTGTCAGAGGCCGGGGCGACCTGATCGTAGATCTTGTCGATCAGCTCGGCGTGCCAGGTCAGGCAATGCACGGTTTCCGGCACGTCCACGGTTTCACAGTCGAAGATGGTCTTGCCGGAGTCGAGGCTTTCCATCACCGCCAGTTCGCGGGCGTTGCGCTTGATCAGCTTGGCCAGCCGGATCAGCACCCCCTTGCGCTCGCGCGGATGCAGGCGGGACCAGACCCCGCTCTCGAAGGCGTCACGGGCCTTGCCAACGGCAAAGTCCACATCCGCCGCATCGCAGGCCGCAACCTTGGCCAGCACTTCGCCGGTCGCCGGATTGACGGTTTCAAACGTCTTGCCGGACATGGCGGGGCGGAAGGTCCCGTCGATGAAAGCCTGCGTCGGAAAGGACAGCGACTTGGCGATGGCCTTGTATTCTTCGGTGGTGAGAAGGGTCATGTGTCTTACTCCGCCTCGATTTCTGCAACGGTGCGCTTCAGGACGCGCACGACCTGTTCCAGCTGCCGCTTGTCGTCCTTGTTCAGCCCCTTGAGCGGCGCCCGCGGCGGGCCGGCATGTTGGCCCATCATTTCACAGCCGTGCTTGATGCACTGGATGAACTTGCCACCCTGTTCCAGCACCCGCATCAGCGGCAACATCGCCGACATGATCCGGCGGCCTTTGGCAAAATCGCCATCGAACACACAGGCTTTCCACAGCGCCAGATGTTCTTGCGGCAGGAAGTTCGATCCACCGCAGACCCAGCTTTGCGCCCCCCAGGCAAAGAACTCGAGCGCCTGATCGTCCATACCGCAGGACATCTGGATGTGCGGATAATCACGGGCCAGCAGATGAACGCGATTGATATCGCCAGAGCTTTCCTTGATTGCGCAGAAATTCCGGCTGCGGCCCACGCGGTCCAGAAACTCCTCGCCCATGCTGATGCCCATGCGGCCGGGATAGTTATACAGCATGATCGGCAGATCCGCGGCCCGGTCGATCGCCAGCGCGTTCAGCGCGTTTTCGCGCTCGGTCGGCACCGAATAGGGTGGCGATCCCACAAGGATCGAGTCTGCACCGATCCTGGCCGCATGCTCGGCCATGGTGATCGAATCCTCCAGCCGGATCGCCACGGTCCCGATCATCAGATGCACCCGGCCCTTGGTCAGGTCGCGGGCCAGCGACGCCATTTCAAGGCGTTCCTGCATGGTCTGGGCATAATATTCCCCGGTCGAACCGCCGTTGATCAGACCATGCACCCCGGCGGCGATGAGCCATTCGATCTGCGCCGCGAAAGCCTCGCGGTCAATGGAGCCATCTTCCCGGTGCGGGGTGATGACAGGCGTGTAGATCCCCTCGAACTTCATGTGACTCCTCTGTGTTATCTGGCCCCCGGCGCCTGGCCGAGGGGAATGCTGATGCTTTCAGGCGTGACAAAACTCTCGATCCAGGCGCGCGACAGTTCCCAATGCGCTACGGCAAGGTCCGCCGCCGCGTCGGCGTCGCCGGCTTCAATCACTTCGATGAGTCGATCGTGCTGCTCGGCGGCGATCTCGCGTTGCGGGGCAAGCGCCACTTTTCGCGAGTTGTAGAAGGTCATGCCGATGCGCGTGTGGTCGATCAGCAGACGGCGCAGGCTGGGCATCAGAAACTCGTTGTCGGCCATCTCGCCGATGATCGAGTGGAAGCGTTCATTGCTGAGGGCCCGCTCCGCTGCATCCCCGGACTTCAGGGCAAGGCGGAAGGACCATTGGCATTCCTTCAGGCGTTTGATCTGCTGCGCATTGGCGTTTTCGGCGGCCAGCCGGGCGGTCGCGGCATAGATCATCGGGGCTGCCACAAAGAAATTGCGCAGGGTCTTGTGCGACATTGGCGCAACCTGCGCGCCGCGGTTTTCGACCAGAAGGACGTAGCCTTCACCCGCCAACTGTCGCAAAACCTCGCGCAGGGGCGGGCGAGAGATGCCGTAGGATTCGGAGATCTCGGTTTCATCGAGGGCAAGGCCCGGCTCAAGGACCTGCGTCAGGATCTTCTGCCGCAAATCTTCCAGGCACAGGGCTTTCTTGCTGCGAGAATCGTTTTGCAAATTTGCCTCCTCCGCGCATCAAAAGTTCTTCAGGCAGGTTATTCCGGATGTGCAGTCAATTGCAATACAAATTGTCTACAATTCAACAGGACAGTTCAGAACGTGCGGGTCGCGTTGCAACATCGGACGCCATGGCGTGCATCTTGCCCAAGGCCGTTCTGCGGCGCTGACACCGCCGCAGGCAAGGGATGACGCCGGAGGTTTCCCCCGGCGTCGGTCGCTTACAGCGCCGCCATGATCCGGCGCTGCGATACCTTTCCGATCGGGCGCCCCGATGCATCCGCCACCACGGCCGCCTCGGCCCCGGCGTCAGCAAGCTGCTTGACGGCAGCATCCAGCGTCGTCCCGGTCGGCAGCACCGGCAGGCCGCCGGTCGCGGCACCTGCTGCGTCCATCACCGCATCGACGATGAGGAATCGGCCGCGGTTCACGTCCCTGACAAAACGCTGGATGTAGTCATCGGCCGGATTGAGCAGGATGTCCTGACTGGTGCCCTGCTGGATGATCGAGCCGTCCCGCAGGATCACGATCTGATCGCCGAGGCGCAGCGCCTCGTCCAAATCATGGGTGATGAAGACGATGGTCTTCTTCAGCTCGCGCTGAAGTTCCAGCAGCATGGTCTGCATGTCGGTGCGGATCAGGGGATCCAGCGCCGAATAGGCCTCATCCATCAGCAGGATCGCCGGATCATTCGTCAGCGCGCGGGCCAGGCCCACCCGCTGCTGCATGCCGCCCGACAGCTCGTTGGGATAGCGGTTTTCAAAGCCCTTGAGGCCAACCCGCTCGATCCAGCGCATCGCCGTGTCACGGGCTTTGGCCTTGTCAAAGGCCCGCACCTCCAGACCGAACATCACATTGTCGATCACGGTGCGGTGCGGCAGCAGGCCGAACTTCTGGAACACCATCGCAGTGCCAGAGCGCCGGAACTCGCGCAGTTCTTCCGCAGACAACGACAGCACATCGCGCCCGTTGATCATGATCGCGCCCGACGTCGGCTCGATCAGCCGGTTGATATGCCGGATCAAGGTGGATTTGCCCGAACCCGACAGCCCCATCACCACATGAATCTTGGCGGCAGGCATCGAGATGTTGATGTTGTTCAGGCCAAGGATGTGGCCGTGTTGGGAGGCGAGGATTTCCTTCGTCACACCCCGGCGCACGGATTCGACATGTTGCTTGGGATTGGGTCCGAAGATCTTGTAGAGATCGCGGATTTCAATGGACGTGCCTTCAGTCATGGGTCGCCCCCCGGTGGGCTTGCAGGCGCTGGCCATAGGCCTGGCTGATGCGGTCAAAAACGATGGCGATACCGACGATGGCAAAACCGTTCAGGATGCCTTGGGTGAAATACTG
>CAYTMV010000057.1:0-13137 GCA_964439015.1 uncultured Gemmobacter sp. | reverse complement strand
CAGGTGATCCGCCCCACCGGCCTTCTGGACCCGGTGGTCGAGATCCGCCCCGTCGAGATGCAGGTGGACGACCTGCTGGACGAGATCCGCAAAGTGGCCCAGCAGGGTCTGCGGGTGCTGGTCACGACCCTGACCAAGCGCATGGCCGAGGATCTGACCGAATATTTCCACGAACAGGGCATCCGCATCCGCTACATGCACTCGGACATCGACACGATCGAACGGATCGAGATCCTGCGCGACCTGCGGCTTGGGGCGTTTGACGTGCTGGTGGGCATCAACCTGCTGCGCGAGGGCCTGGACATCCCTGAATGCGGGCTGGTGGCGATCCTCGATGCCGACAAGGAAGGGTTTCTGCGGTCCGAAACCTCGCTGATCCAGACGATCGGCCGGGCGGCGCGCAATGCCGAGGGGCGGGTCATCATGTATGCCGACCGCATCACCGGCAGCATGGAGCGCGCGCTGGCCGAAACCAACCGCCGCCGCGAAAAGCAGATGGCCTACAACGCCCTGCACGGCATCACCCCGCAAACAGTGAAAAAGAACGTCGAGGACGTGCTGGCGGGCCTGTGGCAGGGCGATACCGACATGAGCCGCGTCACCGCCAAGGTCGAAAAGCCGATGGTGGGCCAGAACCTTGCCGCCCATCTGGACGCCTTGCGGACCCAGATGCGCAAGGCCGCCGAGAACCTCGAATTCGAAGAGGCAGCGCGGCTGCGCGACGAGGTCAAGCGGTTGGAGGCGGTGGAACTGGCCGTGGCCGACGATCCGCTGGCCCGGCAGGAGGCCGTGGACGAGGCCGTCGAAGAGGCGGTGAAGGCCCGCGGCAGATCGACGGCGGGGCGCGCGGGCCAGCGCGGCGGGAACAAGCGGCGCGGGCGCTGATCCCTGCCCGGCTGGACGGACGCCGCCATTCCGCGCTAGACGGGACCGGCAGCCGCCCGACAGGAGCCAGACCATGAGCTTTGACCGCCGCATCAAGATCGCCCCTTCGATCCTCTCGGCCGATTTTGCCGATTTCGGGCGGGAAATCCGCGCCATCGAGGATCAGGGCGCCGACTGGGTCCATGTCGATGTGATGGACGGCCATTTCGTGCCCAACCTGACCTTCGGCCCGCCCGCCGTCGCGGCGTTTCGCAAGCACGTCAAGACAGTGATGGACGTGCATCTGATGATCGCGCCGGTCGATCCCTATATCGACGCCTACGCCAAGGCGGGTGCCGATATCCTGACCGCGCATATCGAGGCCGGGCCACATATCCACCGCACCTTGCAGGCGATCCGTGCGGCCGGCATGAAGGCAGGGCTGGCGATCAACCCCGGCACCGGCCTCGACGGGGTGGAAAACCTGTTGCCGCTGCTGGATCTGGTTTGCGTGATGACCGTGAACCCCGGCTTTGGCGGGCAGAAGTTCATCGACATGACCGACAAGGTGCGCCGCCTGCGCGCCCTGATCGGCGCGCGGCCAATCCATATCGAGATCGACGGCGGCATGACGCCCGAGACCGCGCCGCTGATGGCCGCCGCCGGGGCGGATGTTCTGGTCGCGGGCTCGGCCGTGTTTTCTGGCGGCTCGGTTGCAGCCCCCGAGGTCTATGGCCGCAACATCGCCGCGATCCGCGCGGCAGCGGCTGGCGCACAATGAAGCTGATCTTCGATCTGGACGGCACATTGGTCGACAGCCTGCCGGACATCCACGCCGCGGTGGCGGCCGCCCTTGCCGCCCATGGCAAGGCACCCTTGACGGCCGAAGTGGTGCGCAGCTTCATCGGCAATGGCGCGCCGGTGTTGCTGGATCGGGTGGCGGCCGTGACCGGTCTGGCGGGACAGGAAGAGGCGCTGTTGCAGGCGTTTCTGGCCCATTACACGGCGGATCCCTACCGCCTGACCCGCCCCTATGAAGGGGTGTCCGCGGCGCTGGATCAGCTGCGCGCGGCAGGGCATGTCATGGCGGTTTGCACCAACAAACCCGAAGGCCCCGCACTGGACGTGCTGAACGGGCTGGGACTTGCCGGCTTTTTCGACGCGGTGGTGGGCGGCGACACGCTTCCTGTGCGCAAGCCCGACCCCCGCGCCCTGACCGCCACGCTGTCACGCATCGGCGGCGGCGCGGCGCTGTATGTGGGCGACAGCGAAGTGGATGCCGAAACCGCCGAGCGCGCCGCGCTGCCGTTTCTGTTGTTCACCCGCGGCTATCGCCAACGCCCCGAGACTCAGCTGGTGCATCTGGCCAGCTTTGACCAGTATGCGGCGCTGCCGGCGCTGGTCGCGCGCCACGCCAGCGGCGGCTGAGGGTCAAAAGACCCCTGTGACCTCATACATCACCGGCTCGAAGCTGCGGCACAGTGTCTGGATGTGGCGGTTGCGTTCGCGCATTTCAGCCGTGCGCAGCATCGCCTGATAATCCTCGCGCCGGCGCCATTGCGAATAGTTGCAGATCCGGGTCATGGCGTCGTTCATGTGCAGCCCCGCACCGATGAACCCCGGCTGGCGCGAAATGCACTCGTCATAGGCCCGCTGCAATGCCTCCATCAGGTCTGTGGCGGTGGCGGGGGTCATCTCGAACGTGGTGATGACCGTCTGTCCGGTGAAGTCCTTGGCGATGTTTGGCATTCGGGCCTCCTTCCCTTTCGGGTCAGGCTAGCACGGGATCGGCCTCATGCAATGGTGCAGTTTAGGGCGCCCGCCCTTCCGCCGCGGCCAGTTCCCGCGCCAGTCGGGCGGTCTCGGCGGCGCGGGGACGGACAAGGCCCGCCAGCAGAAGATAGGCCACCGGCGTGACATAGAGGGTGGCCAGCGTGGCCATCCCCAGCCCGCCGACGATGATCCAGCCCAGCTCGATCCGTGCCTCGGCCCCGGCACCCTGGGCCAGGACCAGCGGCACGCCGCCCAAGACGGTTGCCACCATCGTCATCATGACCGGGCGCAGCCGCAGACTGGCTGCCCGGGTGATCGCCTCGCGCACCGTGGCCCCCCGGTCGCGCAGCTGATCGGCAAATTCGACAATCAGGATGCCGTTCTTGGCCATCACCCCCACCAGCAGCACCAGCCCGATCTGCGAATAGACATTCAGGCTGCCGCCGGTCAGCACCAGCGCAAACACCGCGCAAGCCAGCCCCAACGGCACGGTGGCCATCACGATCACCGCCGAGACGAAGCTTTCAAACTGCGCCGCCAGCACCAGAAACACGACGGCAAGCGCGATGCCAAAGGTGATGACCATGCCTGAGGCGGTCTCGCCCAGCGTCGCGGCCTCGGCCAGCGGCAAAACCCGCACGCCTTCGGGCAGATCGTCGGTCAGGGTCTGCAACTCGGCCCATGCGGCGCCCAGAGACAGACCCTCCAGCCCTGCAAAGATCGGCACCGCGCGCATCTGGCCCTCACGCCCCAACTCGGGCGCAACCGCGCGTTCTTCCAGCGTGACAAAGGCCGAGACCGGGACCATGCCGCCGCCAGCGGACGGAACGAAGATCCGCTCAAGATCGCCAGGATCATCGACGGGGTCTGAGGTCGAGATCAGGCGCACGTCGAAACTATCATCGCCGATATAGAGGGTGGTGGCACGGCGCCCGTCCAGCACCGATTGCAGTGCTTCGCCCAGACCGGCGATCCTGACGCCCAGATCCTCGGCGCGCGCGCGGTCCACGGCGACAAACAGCTGCGGCTGCGTGGTGTCATAGCCCAGCCGCACCTGACCGAAGCCGGGTTTTTCCTCCATCCGCGTGACCAGATCCTGCGCCAGCGTGGCCAGTTGCCCGTAATCATCACCGAGCAGCGCAAAGCTGAGGCCTTGGCCGCCGCCCCTGATCCGGAGCGAGTTTGCCTGAATCGCGCTGGCCCGCACACCGATCACCTGCCGCAGCTTGCCGTTCAATTCGTCAACGATTTCTTGCTGGCTGCGCGTCCGGTCGGCCCAATCGGCCAGCGTCACCACCATGAAGCCGCCATTGGCCTGCCCGCCCCGCCCCGAGATCGAGAACAGGTTCGTTACCTCGCCCGCCGCACGCAGGGGCTGCAGGATATCCTCGATCTCGCGCATCCGGGCATCGGTATAGTCCAGCGCCACCCCCTGCGGCGCGTTGACCGTCAGCATCACCATCGCCCGATCCTCGCGCGGCGTCAGCTCTTGCCGCAGGGTGGGAAACAGCACGACCGCCAGCAACGCCAACAAGGCAGCGACTGTGACCGAGACCAGCGGCGCGGCCAGGCAGGCGTGCAGCGTTCGGGCATAAACCCGTGCCAGCCCGTCGCCCACGACAGCCATTGCGCCCCCTTCGGCCACATGATCGCCCAGAAACCGCGCGGCCAGCACCGGGCACAGCGTCAGCGCCGTGACCGATGACAGCAGCACCGAAATCGCCAGCGTAAAGCCGAACTCGCGGAACAGACCGCCGGTCTGGCCGGGCAGGAAGGACAGCGGCACAAAAACGGCGGCGAGGGTGGTCGTGGTGGCCAGCACGGCAAACACCACCTCGCGCGTACCAAGGACGGCGGCGGCGCGCGCACCCATCCCCTCGGACCGGCGCCTCACGATGTTTTCCAGCACAACGATCGCGTCATCGACCACCAGCCCCGTTGCCAGCACCAAGGCCAGCAGCGTCAGGATATTGACCGAGAACCCCATCAGCCAGATCGCGGCCAGCGTGCCGATCAGTGCCACCGGCATGGCGATGATCGGGATCAGAGTCGCCCGTGCATCGCGCAGGAACAGGAAGATCACCGCCGTCACGATCAGGACCGAAAGGCCCAGGGCCAGTTCGACCTCATGGATCGCGCCTTCGATGAAAACGGCCGTGTCGGATGTCACGAACATCTTCACATCTGCCGGCAGGATCGGTTGCAGATCGGCCACCACCTGCCGCACCGCCGCCGAGATCTGCAACGCATTGCCATTGGCCTGCCGGATGACGCCCAGCCCGATCCCCGTCTCGCCATTGGCGCGCAGGATCGAGGCGCCGGGCGCCGGACCCAGTTCTACCCGCGCCACATCGCGCAGCATCACCCCGGGGGCCACGGTCAGCGCGGCGATCTGCTCGGCGCTGTCGAGGGCCGCCGTGGTGCGCACCTGCAAGCTCTGCCGGTCAGAACTCAGGGCGCCAGCGGGGGCATCGAAGGCCGCCGCCCCCAACGCGCCACGCAGGTCGGCCAGCGTCAACCCGCGCGCGGCCAGTTGCAACACGTCCACATCCACGCGGAAAACCAGGCCGCGGTCGCCGAAAATCTGCAGATCGGCAACGCCGGGCGCCGATAGCAGCTTGCTTTCGGCCAAATCCTCGATCAGCCGGGTCAGATCCTCGGCGCTGCGGCGGCTGGAGGTGACAGCGATCCGCAACACCGCCTCGCCATCCGCATCGGTCTTGATGACGCGGGGGATATCGGCATCATTTGGCAAGTCGTTCTGCACCCGCGACACTGCATCGCGCAGGTCGCTGGCCGCCACGTCCAGATCTATGCTGTCGTCAAACTCGATCGTCACCCGGCTGCGCCCGAAGCTGGACGTGGACGAGATGTTGCGCACCCCCGCCACCCGGCTGGCCGCGCCCTCGATGACCGCCGTCACCTCTCGATCCACCGTCTCGGGCGCGGCCCCCGTGTAATTGGTCGAGACGCTGACCACCGGCCGGTCCACATCGGGCAGTTCCCGCACATCCGCGCCCAGCAGCCCCGCCATGCCCGCAATCACGATCAGCGCGTTCAGCACAAAGGCCAGGATCGGCCGCCGCACAAACAGCGCCGTGCCGCCCGCGGAGGGATCATGGGGGCCAGCCACGGCTCAGCCCTCGCCCACGGCGCCGGCCAGCGTGGCGGGCGCACCGGGGCGCAGGGCCTGCACGCCCTCGCTCACCACCAGATCGCCGGGTCGAAAACCCGCCTCGACCAACACCGCCTCGGCGTTGCGTTGCACGATCCGCACCGGCTGACGTTCGGCCAGACCGTCCCGCAGCACCCAGACATAGGCACCGCTGGCGCCCCACTGGATCGCCAGCGGATCGACCGCAGGATAGCTGTCGCCCGTGAAGGTAAAGCGGACCCGCATCGCCATGCCGGCGCGCCAGCGGTCGTCCGCATTGGCAATCTGCGCCTGCACCCGCAGGCTGCGGCTGGTCTCGTTCAGGCGGCTGTCCAGCGCGGTGATCCGGCCCTCGACCTCCTGATCCGGTTGCGCCAGCAGCGCCACCCACACCGCATCCCCGACCGTCAGCCGCGCCGCAACCCGCTCGGGCACCGAGAAATCGACGGTCAGAAGGCGGCGATCCTCGATCCGGGCGATCTCGGTCGCGGGCGTGACCAGATCGCCCGGCTGCACGGCGATCAGGCCCAGATAGCCGGCAATCGGTGCTGTGATCCGGTGATCGGCCAAGGCGCGCTCGGCCGCGCGCAGATCCAGTTCGGCCTTGCGCAGGGCCAGTTGCGCCTCCTGCCGGGCCAGATCCGAGGTCGCGCCCGTCCCGGCCAGCCGCTCTTGCCGGGCGAGTGTGGCGCGGGCATCCTCCAGCATCAGACGGGCGCGCTCCACCTCCAGCTCGGCATCCTCGGCATCCAGCGACAGGATCGGCGCACCCGCCTCCACCCATTGCCCCGAGGCCGCCTGCAACGCCTGCACCCGGCCCGCCAGACCCGCGCCCAGCACGACAGATTGCACCCCCCGGCCGGACCCGATGGCAACCACCTCGTCCTGCAAAGCCAGTTGCAGCACTGCTGCCGCCTTCACTTGCGGCGCGCCGCCGCCGCCCCAACCGTCACCGGCGCTTTCCTCCGAGGGGGGCGCAGGCAGCAGACCCACCGCATCGAAGACGCCCAGCATCCCGATCTGATCCAGCATCGCGTGGCTTGAAGGCAGAAACCGCGCCGCAAGCCCCGCGGCTCCCAGCACGATCGCCCCCGCCAGCATCAGCTGTTTCCAGACCTTCATATCGGCTCCTGCCCGCACCCAGACACGTCCGGCAGCTTAGCGTGATAGCCCGCAGAGGAAACCCCGCTTGAGCAGGATGTGATCAGATCCCCCGCCTTGCAAAGCCGATCGCAACGCGCGGACCCGGCTTCAATAGTATCTCGAAAAAGCGGGAAACCCGAACAGCCACGTCTGATAGGGAAGGTAGCAGGCCGAAAAATGATGGGACAAAGCCGTCCAGACCCCGAAAAACAGCAGAAAACCCAAGTATGGGGCCAGGATGACAAAGTTCCGGTTCAGGCTGGTTCGCAGAAACGGCGCCCGCGCGAGGACCATCGCCTGTATCGGCAGCAGGTAATACCCCAGTCGATCGCCAATCACCGACGAAACCGGCAGCAGGGCTGCCGTCAGAACCATCGCAAGCGCGCCGATGAACGCAAGCTTGTGGTCCTGCGGGGACAAGACAGCCCACTTCCTGTTCAAAAACAGAAAGAAATATGCAGCCGTGATCAGCAGCAACAGCAACCGGAAGGCCGCACCGGCGGCATCCACCCCGGTATTCACATAACGCTCGGTCGCCAGCTCGGCACTGTCGGATGTCATCAACAGCGCGGCGCCGGGGAGCGCCAGCAAGGCCGCGAAGATCAGCCGGGTCCGGGTCAGACCTCCGCCGACCAAGGGGGCAAGCAACAGAAAGACCACGGCGCTGGAGTGGATGCCGGTCGCGGTCAGGACCATCAGGACAAACGCCACCGGCCGGCGATCGAGGAAAGCCAGAAGGGCAAGCGAAACAAGACCGATTGCCGCCCCCTGCCTTATGCCCGACATCGGCATGTTGACGATCAGCACCGGGAACAGCAACACAAGGAAAGCCAGCGGGTTGGGTTGACGCCGGGCAAGTGCATGGGTGCCCAAAAAGAAGATCGCCGAGGATATGACGTTCAGCCAAGGGTAAGGCAAACCGAGGGACGTCTGGATGGAAATGATCGCCGTCCAAAGCGGCTCGCGATGAAGCCATATCTCGGACAGCGGCACACGCCCGAACAGCTCAAACTGCGCCAGATAGCCGGTCCAGTCGCAGCCGACCTCGAACCGGAACGCCGAGAACACAAACAGCGCCAGCAGGACAAGGGGATATAGGCCACGCACCTGCGAAAACCGCAGACCCATCAGACCGATATAGGTTGCAAGGTAGCTCATGTGTGCCGCCGTCGTGCCAGGCCGGCCAAAGCTGAGGCCACGCGCGGCCCCCAGACCTGCAGGCTGTAATGTTGCTCGACCTTCTTGCGCCCCGCGGCGCCCATGCGGGCGCGCAGGTCAGGGTCGGCCTGCAAGGTCGCGATGGCGCTGCGCCATTCTGCTTCGGTCGAGGCCAGAAATCCGTTCACACCCGGCTCGACAATGTCGACATTCACGCCAACCGGTGAGGCGATCACCGGCACGCCACATGCCATATACTGAATCAGCTTGTAGCCGCATTTGCCGCGCGACCAGGGCGAGTCGTCCAGCGGCATCAGACCGATATCCATTTCGCGGATCTGGTCGACCTCGGTCTCTTCGCTCCAGCGCCGGATATCGACAGCGGGGTGACAGGTGGCTTGCGGCGCACCGATGGCCAGGATCCGCGCGCCCGATGTGTCTGCCAACTGGGTCAGCATCGGCAGCATCGGCACCATGTAATCGCCCCAGGTGCTGGGCGAGCCGATCCAGCCGATCACCATCGGCCGGCCGGCCGGGCTTGACGGCGCACGCAGCCGATAGGCCGTGGCATCAACCACCGTCGGCACGACCATCACCCGCCCCGCCCCGGCCGCTTTCGCACGATCCGCGAGATAGGCATTTCCGGGCGTGACCAAAGCCGAGGCAGCCATCAGCCGATCCAGCTTGCGCCCCAGCAGACGGCGCACCAGGCCACGGCGATGCAGGTCATAGCGGTGGAATACCGCATCATCGTAATCGCTGACGATCGGCACATGGCGCGGCAGGGCCGCGCGCTCGATCGCCCAAGGCATCCAGGGCAGCGCCTCTTTCTCGATCCAGATCAGGTCGGCATTGCGCGCTGCCCGCAACTGCCCAAGACGCCGGCGATAGGCATGCAAGACCTCGGACCGGGTGCTTTGGCCGCTGTAAAGTCGCCCGAGATAGTCATCGCCAAAAAACGGCGCCAGCGTGACATCAAAGCCGGCGGCCTGCAGATAAGGCAGGTATTGCATGGTGCGCAGCCGGCTTGAGGCGCCTTGCCGGCTGTAGCGGGACAGGATCGTGAGGTTCATGCCGCCCCCTTTCGATCCCGCAATGCCCAAGCCCAGAGCATGCCAAACCCCCGCCGCAAGTCGCCCAACTCGCGAAACCGCCGCTTGAGGATCAGCAAGCCCAACCGGGTGATCGGCTCGACGGTCAGCGTAGCTGCAACCACCGCAAGCGCACCCGGCCCGGAGAAATGCTTGCGCGCATATTGGATCCGACTGCGCAGCGAATAGAACAGCCGATGCGCCTTGACCTGCGACGAAACCCCGCCCCCTTCGTGAAACGCCTGCGCCTCGGTCAGGAAGTAGGAACGATAGCCGGCCAACCGCGCCCGGCGGGAAAGGTCGAGATCCTCAAGGTAGACAAAGAAACGTTCGTCAAAGCCGCGCAGTCGCTCAAACAGCGGCCGACGGATCAGATAAAAGGCACCGATAACATGCGGAACCTCGCGAGTCTGGGCGTGATCCCAATCGTGCATGTGTGTTCCCATGGAAGGTATGAGGCGATTCAACCCGAAGCTGGACATGAACATGCCGGCGGCATTGGGGAATCGCGCACAACTCCGTTGCACCTTGCCTGTCTCATCGATCAGGGCGATGCCGGAAATCCCCACTTGCCCGTTCTCGGGCCGGGACATGAAATCCAGCGGCACCCGCAAAGACCCCGGCATCAGCCAGGCATCGGGGTTCAGAAACAGCAGGTAAGGGCTGTCGCCGCGCGCCGCACCAAGGTTGCAGGCCCTGCCAAAGCCCAGGTTCTGCCCGGTCAATACCAGATCGACATCCACCGCCCCGGCCAGAAAATCAGTCGAGCCATCGCTCGAGCCGTTGTCGACAACGATGCAGCGTCCCACCAGCCCGTCACCGTGGGCGCGAATGCTTTCGATACAGGCCTGCAACTGCGGGCCGGCGTTCCAGTTGACAATGATGATATCGGTTTTCATTTCTCAACTTTCAATTCAGGCCGCCTCAAAGATTGGCGATCAATAAAGTAAGTGCAAGGCAATATAAACATCCATTGAAAGACCACAGCCTCTATGTAAGGGTTTGTGTTCAGCGCAAAGATGCCAGAAACCAGAGCACCAAAAAGATACCGCTCGAATGGATCAAGTCGACCGCGGACATGCGCACGATAGGCCTCTATAACCGCAAAAGCAAAAGGAGCAGCATAAACAAGCAAACCCAATATACCGACACGAAACAGCGTAGCAGCTCCAACGACCTCATATCGCCAAGGAAACTCTTCGCTTACTGCGTATTCGACACCAACACCATGTCCCGCGCCGAGAAAGAAATAATCTGCAGCACCATACAATAGCATGGGTAGATAGACTTGCCTTCCATCCCCGCCACCCGAACCAATTTTATCGAGCAGTTCCGTTATCGCGATGCTTATGTCTATGCCATAACGAATTGAAAGGTATTGCGAACCCACAAATCCAGCAATCAGGACGATGATTAAGTTAACCGCAAGCGATTTTCTGATTGCTCCGGTTGAACGAACTGAAAGAAGGGTATAGACAATCATACCGAGAGCCGCGCTAAGCATGACTGCGCTTCTCCCGGTCGTAAACGTTGAAATCAAAACAATGAGTATGATCAAAGAACGCGAGCCGCCGCCTCTCACAACCTCCGGAGCCGAAAGAATGCCTCCATATAGAAAAATCATTGAACCGAAAACAAACATGACGGCGGCCACTTGATTCTCGGAATAGTCAAGATTTGGTGACCCCGCCATTAGCACCAGAAAATCCGAAAATTTCCCGGTCGAAAACGCATAGTAGTAGAATGCCTGAGAAGCTGCCGCCAGAGCGGTTAACACGACAAAAAAAATGACGATGCGGCGAAGACCGAAAGACTTAAGCGCACCTCTCACTGAAATAGCCCAAAGCAAAGGGCTGACAATGTAAATCAGGATTACCTGACTGACAGCCTCATCAGGGGCGCCGTTTTGAATACCAACAAAAAGGTATATCAGAGTGACTACGGAAATAGCCACCCAAATACCCAATACCGTCACAGAAGGAAGTTCCTTGCGGACAACTAGATAAAAGAAAGAAGTAAGCCCCAAAACAGCCATGGCCTCCACTTTAAAGGCATTTGGCAAAAGAACCACAAGCACGGCAAGACTCAACCAAAGAAGCACCTCAATGAGAACCAAAGTTGAGTATTTTTTTCGTTGGAGTGAAGATCCCATCATTCTCACCCCGCCAATCTCTGGCTACCGGCAATCGCCATATAGACGACCGCCATCGCCAGCATGCTCGGGACCACCACGGCAAAGGCGTCAAGCCCGGTCAGGGGCGGCAGCAGGAAGGCCAGCGCATGAAATCCCGCGACACAAAGCGCCATCAGGCCGGCCATCCGCGTCGTGCGCAGGGTAAGCTCGTAAGGTTTATGGGCAATCGACATGCCATGCCAGGCGATGCTCGTCAGCGTGATCAAGGCCACCGCCGCCAGCCCGCCGGGCAGTTGCGCAACCGGGATCGGCAAGAACCCGATCCCACCCATCACCGCCGCCAGACCGACAAGCCCGGTCACGGCGTAGACCAACAGGGTAAAGCGAAACAGACGGCGCGTCTCGGTCAGGTTTCCGGCATCATATTCGCGCGACAGCAGCGGAAAGGCCCACATCATCAGTGCGGCATTCACGATGGAAAAGCCGCGATAGCTGAGATCGGCAACCACAGTGTAGCTGCCGAAGGCGGGTTGCGTCATCGCAGTCATGAGGAGGGTCTTGGCGGTGACGATGGGCAGGCCCGCCAGAACCAGCCAGGTTGCCGACTTGGCACCATAAGCAAGGTTTTCCCGCAGCCACGAAGCGTGCGGGCGCGCAAAGGCAGGACGGCCGGCCAGCAATATCGCCGGCAGCAGATTTGCCAGCGCCATCGCCATCACGACATGATCGATCCGCAATGCCACGCCCGTGCTCTGCGGCCAGGCCAGCACGACAAGAATCGCAACAATGCGCAGCACCTCGAGAAATGCCAGGCGCAGGATGTTTTGGGAAATCGTAAGATCGACGGCAACGACACTTATCAGCACGGTGCCAAGTGCAAAGACGCCGAAACCCGCCGCCAGCAGCTTGGGGACACCTGCTATCGCCAGCACAAAAACAGTCAGCACCAATGCCAGAAGTGAGGCGGCCACCGCAAAGCCAGCGTATAGATCGCGCTCCTGCGGCTTTGAGGACAATTGACGAAACATCGGCTGGCAAACGATGGCGGCAACGGTATTGGCCACCAGCATGGCATAGCCCAGCCAAACCGAATACAGCCCATAGGCAGCACTACCCAGCGCCACCAGCAAATAGGGGATCAACGCAAAGTTGAAAAGCCCGGGCGCCACCTTGATGAGGCCGAACCGAACTATGCGCAACAGCGCGTGATGCGCACCCATCCGCGTCACAGCCTCAAATCACTGACGTCAACCGGAAACAGGTGCTTGAGATCGTAGAATACCCGCTCCGAGCGGCCAAAGGCGCGGATCGCATCAGGGCCCATAGCGCGGTAGGCGTCATGCGCCACGGCCAGCACGATCCCGTCATAGGCGCCGGTCTGCGGCTGGGCGACCAGCTCCAACCCGTATTCATGTCTGGCCTCGGCCGCATCGGCCCAGGGGTCATGCACATCGACCTGCGCACCATAGTCCCGCAGCTCGTCAATCACGTCGACAACCCGGGTGTTGCGCAGGTCGGGGCAGTTTTCCTTGAAGGTCAGCCCCAGAACCAGCACCCTTGCGCCGTCCACATGGATGCGCTTGCGCAGCATCGCCTTGACCAGCTGGCTTGCCACATAAGCGCCCATGCCGTCATTGATCCGCCGCCCGGCCAGGATCACCTGCGGGTGATAGCCCAGCGCCTCGGCCTTGTGGGTCAGGTAATAGGGGTCGACGCCGATGCAGTGCCCGCCCACCAGACCGGGGCGGAAGGGCAGAAAGTTCCACTTCGTGCCCGCCGCTTTCAGGACGGCCTCGGTGTCGATCCCCATCCGGTTGAAG
>CAYTMV010000056.1:10349-13191 GCA_964439015.1 uncultured Gemmobacter sp. | reverse complement strand
GGTCGAGGAGCTTGCGGTCGAAGAAGCCGTGGTCGAAGAGACTGAAGAGTCTGTAGTCGAAGATCTGATGGCCGAGGACGTCCCACTGCGGACAACCGAGGCCGATGCCCTGCCCGAGGACTTGCCGCAGGACGCGCCCGATGACTGGGTCGAAGCCGGATTTGACCCCGGCGACATGACCGCCCTTCCCGCCGATCCCGAACAGGACGACGAGACCAACGCGGTCTTTGCGCCCGAAACACCCGTCGCGGATGCCGACGAAGATGAAGACATGGCAGCCCTGCTGGCGCGTCTTGGCGACGAGACAGCCGCGACAGCGACCGACGCCCCTGAAACCGCGGCCCAGGCCGTGTCGCAGGACGCCGCATCCCAGAACGATGATGAGGCGGATGGTGCCACACTGGCGGAAACGCTGGCAGGGACGTTGGCTGGCATTTCGGAAAAGGTCGAGGCAGTGGCAGGGATCGCCCCAGCCCCGGCCCTGTCCGAAGCCGATTATGCCGAAGACCTGGACGCCCCGGACAGCCTGCTGCCCACCTTTGACGACGCTGCGTCCGAGGATGAGTGGCTGGCCGCAGAAGATGAGGTCATGCCCGAAGCCGCGGCGCTGGCGGCGGCCCCTCTGCACCCGCTGTCCACCGACAAGGCGCCAGAGCCCGCGGCGGGAGTTGAACCGGAGGCCCCTTTCGTCGAGGCGGCTGCCGATACCGATAGCGCGCCCGAACTGGCCGAAAAGGTTCAGCGTGTGCGCGCGCGGGTCATCAAGATCCGCCGCATCCAGCCAACGACCGAGGCGCCGGATCAAGGCGTGCCCGCGGCGCCCGAACCCTTTGCCGAAGCCGCGCCCGAGAATCAGCCCGCCCTTGAAGCGCCACGCGTGACGCCCGTAAGGCCGGTGCGCCCGATCCGCGTAGTGGCGGAGGCCCGCCCGCAAACGTCCGGCACCGCCGCCGACAGCACCTTGTCGCCCGAGGCCGAGGCAGATCTGATGCGTGCGCTGGAAGGGCTGGACTTCGATGCCCCTTCCGATCGCCCACCCGCTGCCGAGGCGGCATCCGTGCCCGCGCGCCATCCGGCCAGTACGGCACAGCCGGAGGCCCGCGCCCAACGTCAGACCACGCCGGAAGACCCGGTAAAGCGGCTGCTGGAGGAGACGAACACCCAGCTGGACGTCCCCGAAAACCGCCGCCGGCTGTCGGCCATTGCGCATCTCAAGGCCGCAGTGGCGTCGACTATCGCCGACCGCCGCGCTGGCCTGAGCCATCGCGCAACCGATGAAGAGCGGATGGACCCTTACCGCTCGGATCTGTCGCGGATCGTGGGCCCGGCCAGACCTGGCGTAGATGCCCCCTCGCGGCCTGCGCCTCTGGTGCTGGTCTCGGAACAACGGGTGGATCAACTGCGCCCCGCGCCGCGGCCGGCCGAGGTTGAAGAGCCCGACTCCGATGAGGAAGATTTCGACGCAGATGCCGAAAACATCTTTGCTGATCAGGACTTTGCCGATTTTGCCGAACGCCTGGGCGCGGTGACGCTGGCTGATCGGCTGGAGGCGGCGGCCGCCTGGATGGCCGTGGTCGAGGGCCGCGAGGGCTTTACCCGGCCGCAGCTGATGCGTCAGGCGGGCGAAACGGCCGAAAGTGGCATCGAGCTGCGGGAAGACGCGCTGCGCGGCTTTGGCAATCTGCTGCGTGATGGCAAGATCGCCAAGACCCGGCGCGGCCAGTATGCCGTGACCGAGGCCAGCCATTTTCTGGCCGAGGCGCGCAAGTTCCAGCGCCGGGGGTGACCCCGGCCGCGGGTCGCAGGGCTGCCACCCTCCCCGCAAAAGGAAAGGCGGAAGGGAAACCTTCCGCCTTTCTGCATTTTCCGTCCTCTGCCCGCGTCAGTCGGGCTTTTTCTGATCCGGGTCGGGCTGGCCCACCCCTCGGAACAACCGCTTGAACGGCAACGCCCAGAGGAAACCCAGAACGACATAGAGGATGAATTCGCCCCAGATCGGCAGCCGGCCGAACTGCGCATCATACCAGTTGGTCAGGCTGACCGCCGCCACCACATAGGCTGGCAGCCCCAGAACCAGGACCAGAAGCGACAGCCGCCTGCGGGTGCGATAGCCCAGCGCCATGATCAATCCGCGAAGGGGTCGGTGACGAGGATGGTATCGTCGCGCTCGGGGCTGGTGGACAGCAGCGCGACGGGGCACTGGATCAGCTCTTCGATGCGGCGGACATATTTGACCGCGGCGCCCGGCAGGTCAGCCCAGCTGCGCGCCCCTGCGGTCGACTCACTCCAGCCTTCCAGTTCTTCGTAGATCGGCTTGCAGCGCGCTTGCGCATCGGCCGCGGTCGGCAGATAATCCAGCCGCTTGCCGTCCAGCTCATAGCCCACGCAGATCTTCAGCGTCTTGAACCCGTCCAGCACGTCCAGCTTGGTCAATGCGATGCCCGACACGCCCGAGGTGGCGCAGGTCTGGCGCACCAGAACCGCATCGAACCAACCGCAGCGACGCTTGCGGCCTGTGACGGTGCCGAACTCATGCCCACGCTCGCCCAGACGGTCGCCATCGGCATCGAACAACTCGGCCGGAAACGGCCCCTCGCCCACGCGGGTGGTATAGGCCTTGACGATGCCCAGCACGAAATCGATCGCCGTCGGGCCAAGCCCCACGCCGGTCGCGGCCTGGCCCGCGATGACGTTCGACGAGGTCACGAAAGGATAGGTGCCGAAGTCGATATCCAGCAGCGAGCCTTGCGCGCCCTCGAACAGGATGCGTTTGCCGGCGCGGCGCGACTCGGTCATCACCTTCCAGACCGGGGCGGCATAGGGCAGAACCTGCGGCGCGATC
>CAYTMV010000056.1:0-10249 GCA_964439015.1 uncultured Gemmobacter sp. | reverse complement strand
CTCGGTCATCACCTTCCAGACCGGGGCGGCATAGGGCAGAACCTGCGGCGCGATCTCGGCCAGTTGCGCCAGCAGGGCGGCGCGGTCGATCGGTTCCATCCCCAGACCGCGACGCAACGCGTCGTGATGGGCCAGCAGACGGTCCACCCGCAACTCCAGCGTCTTGGAATCCGCCAGATCGGCCACGCGGATGGCGCGACGGCCGACCTTGTCCTCATAGGCCGGGCCGATGCCGCGGCCGGTGGTGCCAATCTTGGCCACGCCTACGCTGCCTTCGCGGGCCCGGTCCAGCTCGCCATGCAGCGGCAGGATCAGCGGCGCGTTTTCGGCGATCATCAGGTTTTCGGGCGAGATTTCCACGCCCTGATCGCGCAGCTTGGCGATCTCGGTCACGAGGTGCCAAGGGTCCAGCACCACGCCGTTGCCGATCACGCTCAGCTTGCCGCCGCGCACGATGCCCGAGGGCAGCAGGCTCAACTTGTAGACCTTGCCGTCGATCACCAGCGTATGGCCGGCATTGTGGCCGCCCTGAAAGCGGGCGATCACATCGGCGCGCTCGGACAGCCAGTCCACGATCTTGCCCTTGCCCTCGTCGCCCCACTGGGCGCCCACGACAACCACATTGGCCATGCCTCAACCTTTCGGCAAATTGAAACCCGCGCCGGTATAGGGTGAACCGGACAGGGATTAAACAGCAAAATGGCGGCCGCACGATCTGGCCGGCCTTGCCGCGCCCCTGCCCTTCCAGCTTGCGCTGCGCCCCGCTTGGCCCTAGATAGGCCCGAAGTCACGGGGAGCCCCATGGAAAACGTCGTCCTCACCATCCACCTGATCCTTGCGCTGCTTCTGATCGGCGTCGTGCTGCTGCAACGCTCTGAGGGCGGCGGGTTGGGGATGGGCTCAACCGGTGGCGTGATGAGCGGCCGGGGGGCAGCGACCGCGCTGGCCAAGCTGACCTGGGTCTTCGCCATCGCCTTCATCATCACCTCGATCACGCTGACGCTGATCGCGGCCAAAAGCGCCTCTGATTCCTCGGTCGTCGAACAGATCGGCGGCAAGGCGCCCGTCCCGGCTCCGGCAGCCGATCCGGCAGCGCCGCTGGGCGGGGGCAGCCTGTTGCCACCGTCGACCGGCGATGCGCCCGTGGCCCCGCCCGCCATCGACGCGCCTGTGGCCCCTCCGGCAGCACCCGCCGCGCCGGCCAACTGAAGCTGCGGCTGCGGCTGTCTTGGGCGCGCCCGTCGCGCCCACAATCTATTGTCCACCCCATCAGATTTGCCGCTTCATCTAGCGGTGCAGTTGCGCTTTTCGGCAAACTCGGCTAAGCGTCAACTCCCGTGAAGATGCGATTCCCGACGCTCGAATCGCACGCGCAGAACCGACCTTTGCACCCACGGGAGACCCACATGGCACGCTATATCTTCATCACTGGCGGCGTGGTCTCCTCGCTGGGCAAGGGGCTGGCGTCGGCGGCGCTGGGGGCCTTGTTGCAGGCGCGCGGATATTCGGTGCGGTTGCGCAAGCTGGACCCCTATCTGAACGTCGATCCCGGCACGATGTCGCCCTTCGAGCATGGCGAAGTGTTCGTGACCGATGATGGCGCGGAAACCGATCTCGATTTGGGCCATTACGAGCGTTTCACCGGCGTGCCGGCGCGCAAGACCGACTCGATTTCATCGGGGCGGATCTACATGAACGTGCTGGAAAAGGAACGCCGGGGTGCCTATCTGGGCAAGACCATTCAGGTGATCCCGCACGTCACCAATGAAATCAAGGACTTCCTGCGCGTGGGCGCCGATGAGGTCGATTTCATGCTGTGCGAGATCGGCGGCACGGTCGGCGATATCGAGGGCCTGCCGTTCTTCGAGGCCATCCGCCAGTTCATCCACGAGCGTCCGCGCGGCCAGTCGATCCTGATGCACCTGACCCTGCTGCCCTATCTGGCTGCCAGCGGCGAGTTGAAGACCAAGCCGACGCAGCATTCGGTCAAGGAATTGCAGTCGATCGGTCTGGCCCCTGATGTGCTGGTCTGCCGCAGCGAGCATCCGATCCCGGACCGCGAGCGGGAAAAGATCGCCCTGTTCTGCAATGTGCGCAAAGAGGCGGTGATCCCCGCCTATGACCTGAAGACCATCTACGAGGCGCCGCTGGCCTATCACCGCGCCGGTCTGGATCAGGCGGTTCTGGATGCGTTCGGCATCCAGCCCGCGCCCAAGCCCAACCTGACGCGCTGGGAAGACGTCATGGACCGCATCCAGCACCCCGAGGGCGAGGTGCGGGTGGCCATCGTCGGCAAGTATACCCAGCTGGAAGACGCCTATAAATCCATCGCCGAGGCGCTGACCCATGGCGGCATGGCCAACCGCGTCAAGGTGCGGGCCGAGTGGATCGACAGCGAAATCTTCGAAAGCGAAGACCCTGCGCCCCTGCTGGAAGGCTTCAACGCCATCCTCGTGCCCGGCGGTTTTGGCGAGCGCGGCACCGAGGGCAAGATCAAGGCCGCGCAATTCGCCCGCGAAAAGGGCATCCCCTATCTGGGCATATGCCTCGGCATGCAGATGGCGGTGATCGAGGCCGCGCGCAACCTCGCCGGCCTCAGCGATGCGGGTTCCGAAGAGTTTGACCATGAGGCGGGGCAGAAACGCTTTACCCCGGTGGTCTATCACCTGAAGGAATGGGTGCAGGGCAACCATGTCGTTGCCCGCAAGGTCGATGACGACAAGGGTGGCACCATGCGTCTGGGGGCCTATACCGCCCATCTGACCCCCGGCTCGCGCGTGGCCGAAGTCTACGGTGCCACCGAGATCGAGGAACGCCACCGCCACCGCTATGAGGTGGACATCCGCTACAAGGACAAGCTGGAAACCTGCGGCCTGATCTTCTCAGGCATGTCGCCCGACGGCCGCCTGCCCGAGATCGTCGAGGCCAAGGGCCATCCCTGGTATATCGGTGTGCAGTTCCACCCCGAGCTGAAATCCAAGCCCTTCGCCCCCCACCCGCTGTTCGCGGGCTTTGTGAAGGCCGCCAAGGAAATCAGCAGGTTGGTGTGACCTGTTCGGGGTGGGCTGCGCGCCCGCCGCGATCACGCTTGCCAGACATGGAAATTGGCGTTAGCCTCTTGAATTACAACAGATTTGCGACAAGAGGCCGCCGATATTCATCCGTTCTGTCCGCGACGTGATCAAGGACCGCGAGTTGCCTTCGGTTCAGACCGGCGCGAGCGTCCGTGACGCCTGTCATGTGTTGGACCGCTACAATGTCGGCGCTTTGGTGGTGCTGGATGGGGAATGGCTGCTGGGCGTGCTGTCAGAGCGTGACATCATCCGCAAATGTCTGGGACAGGACCGGCGCTCGGACGAGACCACGGTGGACGAGGTCATGACCGCGGACCCCAAGACTGTCACCGCCTCGGAAGGGCTGAACGATGCGCTGGCCCACATGACCGATGGCCGGTTTCGCCACATGCCTGTGATGGAAGACGGGCGCTGCATCGGCCTGCTGTCGATCCGTGACATCCCCACCGAATACCGCATGATGTACGAGCGGTTTCACGAGATGCGCCAGTAAGGCGCCCTTGCCCCGGCCGCTCATCCCCCCTAGCGTGGGGTCATGCTGTCTTACCAACATATCTACCACGCCGGAAATCTGGCCGATGTGCAGAAACACGCGGCGCTTGCCTGGGTGCTGGACTACCTGACCCGCAAGGACAAGCCCTTGTCCTATATCGAAACCCATGCCGGGCGCGGGTTTTACGATCTGCGCTCGGACGAGGCGGTCAAGACCGGCGAAGCCGCGGGTGGCATCGCCCGTCTGCGTGGCAGCTTTGCGCCAGGCCACCCCTACCGGCAACGCCTTGAGGCGGTGGCGGCGCAATACGGGGCCAGTGCCTATCCCGGCTCGCCACTGATCGCGGCCCTGTCGCTGCGCGAAGGCGACGTGATGCACCTGGCCGAGCTGCACCCGCAAGAACACGCTGCCCTGCGCGCCTGCATGGCTCCCTGGGGGGCGCATCTTTACCAACGCGACGGCTTCGAGATGGCGCTGGCAGTCACGCCGCCAAGCCCCCGCCGTGGCCTGATGCTGATCGACCCCTCCTATGAGGTGAAGGCCGATTACGAGGCGATCCCGCGGCATATGGCCGCGATCCACCGCAAATGGAACGTGGGCATCCTGATGCTGTGGTATCCGATCCTGACCAGTGGCGCGCATGAGGGGATGCTGGACGCGTTGACCAACGCCTTCCCGGACGGGCTGCGCGCCGAGGTCACCTTCCCGCCGGTGCGCGATGGGCACCGCATGGTCGGCTCGGGTCTGTTTGTGGTCAATCCGCCCTGGGGCATGGCCGAAGAGATGGACCAGCTTGCGCACCTCTTCAGGGGGTTGCGGGATGCTTGAATTTCACACCCTCGACGTCTTCACCCGCCAACCCTTTTCCGGCAATCCGCTGGCGGTGGTGCTGGGCGCTGATGGCTTGAGCGCGGCGCAGATGCAGCGAATCGCGCGCGAGTTCAATCTTTCGGAAACGATCTTCGTGATGGCGCCGGTCAATCCGGTACACACGGCGCGGGTGCGGATCTTCTTTCCCACCGCCGAGATCCCCTTTGCCGGCCACCCCACCATCGGCTGCGCGATCCTGCTGGCGACGCTGGCCCACCCCTCAGGCGATTTCGACACCGAGATCACACTGGAGGAAGAAGCCGGCCTGGTCCCGGTCACGGTCCTGCGCCGGGGCGGCCTGGTTACGGCCGAGTTTGTCGCACCCGTGACGCCGCAGGCCGCGCCGGGCAGCGCGCCGCCCCCGCTGATTGCCGCCGCGCTGGATCTGGCACCCGGCGATCTGGGGTTTGGCCCGCATCTGCCCGGCCTGTGGCAGGGCGGCCCGGCATTTCTCTATGTGCCGGTGACGGATGCTGCCACGCTTTCCCGCGCCCGTCCGATCGAACCACATTGGTCGGAACTGACGGAGGCCGCAGGGGTGGACAGCGCCTGGGTCTATACACGGGTCGAAAGTCCCGACCACTATCAGGCGCGGATGTTTTCGCCCGGCGCAGGCATACCCGAAGACCCGGCCACCGGATCGGCGGCCGCGATCTTTGCCGCCCAGTTGCGCGCCGCCCGGATGCTGCGCCCCGGCGTGAACCGCATCGCGATCCGGCAGGGCGTCGAAATCGGCCGCCCCTCCGACATCACCGTGACCATCGGCTACGGCCCCGACGGTCTGGGACAGATCCGCGTCGCCGGCCAGGCGGTGAGGATCAGCGAAGGCCGCATCCGCATTCCGGGAGAAACCTGATGCCAAAGGGCTACTGGGTCGCACATGGCGACATCACCGACCCCACCGCCTATGCCGCCTATCGCGAGGCCAATGCCGTGGCCTTCGCCAAACATGGCGCGACGTTTCTGGTGCGCGGCGGCGCGCAGACGGTCAAGGAAGGGCAGGCCCGTGCCCGCTGCGTGGTGCTGGAATTCCCGTCGATCGAGGCCGCCCGCGCCTGTTATGCCAGCCCGGAATACCAACAGGCGATGCAGTATCGCCTGCCGGCCGCAGTGCTGGATCTTGTAATCGTCGAAGGGGTTTGATGCGCTCCGCGCAGGGGGTATTTGGGTCATGGTGAATGCATGGTCCAGTGTTTCACCATGATCCAAATACCCATTCTCCGGCCCGACACCGGCGATACCCTTGGATCGTCGCGCCTGTGCGGTTAACCTGTTGCGATGTTCGAGCAATTTCTAAAGCGCCTTCTGGCCCCCGCCCCCAAACCGCTCGGTGCGGACGAAGCCCATCTGGCACTGGCCGCGCTGATGGTGCGCATCGCGCGTGCCGATGGCGATTATTCCGAAACCGAGGTGCTGCGCATTGACCGGCTGCTGTCCCAGCTTCATGGTCTGTCGCCCTTTGCCGCGGCCCGGCTGCGCGGCGAGGCCGAAGTGCTGGAGGCCGAGGCGCCGGACACCGTGCGATTTACCCGCGCGCTGAAGGACGCGGTTCCGCATGACGAGCGGATGGGGTTAATGCAGACCCTATGGGCCGTGGCGCTGGCCGACGGCGACCGCGCGGCGGAAGAAGAGGCGTTGATCCGCATGGTGGCGCCCTTGCTGGGCATCTCGGACCGCGATTCGGCGCTGGCGCGGCAGCGGGTCGAGGGAGGGTGAGCCTCAGGACACCTTCGGGCGTTGTGACCCTGCGCCCGGTCGCTACAAAGCCCGTTGCAAAAACGATCAAATTCGGTCCTACTCGGACTTACAGGGACGGCTGACCTCGTCAGGCGACTTCAACAAGAATAAAAGACCGAAAACCGGAAGAAAGACGCGACCGTGCCACTTGATACGAGCCGCGGGGAGCCCCCCGTCATCGAAATCCGCGACCTGCACAAAAGCTATGGACCGCTGGAAGTGCTGAAGGGTGTGGACCTTGTGGCCCAGCGCGGCTGCGTGATCTCGCTGATCGGATCGTCCGGTTCAGGCAAATCCACCCTTCTACGCTGCTGCAATCTGCTGGAAGACAGCCAGCAGGGCGATATCCTGTTCGAGGGTGAGGCAGTCAAATGGCAAGGCAGCGGGATGCACCGTCATCCGGCCGACCGGGCGCAGGTGCTGCGCATTCGCACCAACCTGTCGATGGTTTTTCAGCAGTTCAATCTCTGGTCGCACCTGACCATTCTGCAGAACGTGATGGAGGCGCCGGTGACGGTGCTCAAGCGTGACCCGCGCGAGGTTGAGGCCAAGGCGCGCGGATATCTGGCCAAGGTCGGTATCGCCGACAAGGCTGACGCCTGGCCCGCACAGTTGTCGGGCGGGCAGCAGCAACGTGCCGCGATCGCCCGTGCGCTGTGCATGGAGCCACGCGCCCTGCTGTTTGACGAACCCACCTCGGCGCTGGACCCCGAGCTTGAACAGGAAGTGGTGCGCGTCATCAAGGCGCTGGCCGATGAGGGCCGAACCATGATCCTTGTCACCCATGACATGAAGATGGCCGCCGATGTCTCGGATCATGTCATTTTCCTGCACAAGGGCCGCATCGAGGAAGAGGGACCGCCGGACCGGCTGTTCGGCACCCCGCAGACCGAGCGGCTGCGGGGTTTCCTGTCCGCCACATCGGCCTGAAAACAACAAGATCAACAGCTTGACCCAAGGGGAGATACCAATGAAAAAGCTGATCCTGACCACTGCACTGCTGGCCTTGACAGCCGGCGCCGGCATGGCCCAGACCGTCCGTCTGGGGACCGAGGGTGCCTACCCTCCCTTCAACTTCCTGGACGACGCCGGCAATGTCGCGGGCTTTGAGCGCGAGTTGGGCGATGAGCTGTGCAAGCGCGCCGGCCTGACCTGCGAATGGGTGATCAACGATTGGGATTCGATCATCCCCAACCTGCAGTCTGGCAACTATGATGCGATCATCGCCGGGATGAGCATCACCGAAGAGCGCGAGGAAGTGGTCGATTTCTCGATGAACTATGTGCCGCCGGCTGATGCGGCCTATGTCGGTCTGACCCCGGATGCCGACATCAAGGGCGGCGTGGTTGCGGCACAGACCGGCACCATCCAGGCCAGCCATGTCGCCGAATCCGGCGCCACCCTGCTGGAATTTGCCACCGGCGACGAAACCGTGGCCGCGGTCAAGAATGGCGAAGCCGTGGCCGTGCTGGCCGACAAGGACTTCCTGGCGCCTTACGTCAACGAATCGAACGGCGAGCTGGTCTGGGTTGGCGAGCCGCTGGAGATGGGCGGCGGCGTGGGTCTGGCGTTCCGCGACAGCGATGACGAGCTGCGCGCCAAGTTCGATGCCGCGATCCAGTCGATGAAGGATGACGGCACGCTGAACCCGATGATCATCAAATACTTCGGCGAAGACAGCAAAGTATTCTGATCCTTCCTGCGCCCCCGTCCGGTCCGGGTGGGGGCGCTATCATTTGCGGTGACGACCCAATGTTCAGCGCCTGCGCCGATCCCAAAAACATCGAGGGCCTGCAATGGCTGCTGTGCTATCTGACCACAGGCAAGCACATTGATTTCTATTGGTCCTTTCTGACCGTGCTGGCCCTGCTGGCGATCACGGCGCCCGCAGCCTTGGTCTTTGGTTTCGGCGGGGCCATGGCCGCCCGCAGCCATGTCACGCCGCTGCGGCTGCTGGGCAAGGCCTATACCGCGATGGTGCGGGGCGTGCCGGATATCGTGTTTTTCATGTTCTTCGTGATCGCGTTGGATCAGGGGATCGAGTGGCTGCGCCACCAGGTCGTTTGCCCCGACTGGTCCGAGCCGATCCGCCGCGGGCTTGAATTCCGGGTCTGTCCGCAAGCCAAAACCCCTTCGGGTGATGCAGCCGCCTGGGTGCATCAGACCTATGGTTTTGCGTTGGCCGTGTTCACCTTCGCGCTGGTGTTCGGCGCCTTTGCCGCCAATGTCCTATACGGTGCGATGAATGCGGTGCCGCGCGCGCAACTGGAAACCGCCGAAAGCTATGGCATGAGCCAGGGGCAGGTTTTTCGCCGGATCCTGGTGCCGCAGATGTGGGTCTATGCGCTGCCGGGACTGTCGAACCTGTGGATGATCCTGATCAAGGCCACGCCACTGCTCTTTTTGCTGGGCGTGCGCGATATCGTCTATTGGGCGCGCGAGTTGGGGGGTGCCAAGACCCAGATCTACGACTTTCCGCACCCTGACTGGCGCCTCTATTACTTCCTGTTTCTGATGGTGGCCTATCTGTTCATGACCTGGGGATCGGAAAAGGTGCTGGCGCGGATTGGTCGACGCCTGAGCCACGGGCAAGCCACCGCCGCAGGCGAAGCGCAGCGGAGGGCCGCGGCATGAGTTGCGTCCAGACCATCGCCGATTACGGCCTGCGCTCGCTGGGGATTGGCGAAAGACTGTTGCCGCGCAGCGACTTCACGCTGTGCCAGCAGTTTACGCTGATCGGCTCGGGCATGATCTGGAACCTGTATTTCGGCGTGCTGGCGCTGACCTTCGGGTTCTTTTTCTCCAACGCGCTGGCCCTGGGCAAGGCGTCGCGCAACCCCTGGATTCGCAAGCCGGCCGAGTGGTTCATCTTTATCTTCCGCGGCTCGCCGCTGTTCATCCAGTTCTTCCTGGCCTATGCGGCACTGGTGATGTTGCCGCGGGGCGGGGTGGATCTGTTCGGCATGAACATCCCGACCGGCTGGATGACCTCGGCCTGGGCGGGGGCGGCGTTTGTGTTGTTTCTCAACACCTCGGCCTATGCCGGTGAGATCTTTCATGGCGCGTTGATGTCGGTGCCGAAGGGCGATCTGGAGGCCGCCGATGCCTATGGTATCTCGGGCTGGCAGAAGTTCCGCCGCATCCAGTGGCCGACCATGCTGCGGCTGGCATGGCCCGCCTATACGAATGAGGCGATCTTTCTGTTCCACGCCACCACGCTGGTGTTCTTTTCCGGCTTTCCGGCGTTTCAGCAGCGGGGTGATGCCCTCTATTACGCCAATTATTTCGCGGACAAGACCTTCAACCCGTTCATCCCCTATCCGATCGTCGGGTTTTACTTCATCCTGCTGACGCTTGCGGTGATCGGGGTCTTTGCGCTGGTCAACCGGCGACTGAACCGGCACTTGCCATCGAATGTCCGTGCGAAAATCCGCTTGCGTCCGCAGGTGATCCGGTAGTAGGCTACTTTTGATCAAATTCCACGGGCCGTCGCCCGGCCGCGCGCAACAGCGGCATCCCCTGCCCCCACGGGCAGGTGCGGAGGGAAGATCAAACAGGGAGTATGGACCAAGGGCATGGTCCACGGCCGATCACCCGAACGGGGACAAGCCGCCATGCCCGGTCTTGATGACGACATGATGAAGGACTGGCTGAGAAAGCATCCCGATGTTCGCACGATCCGCGTGGCGGCCGTCGACCTGAACGGTCAGGCGCGCGGCAAGCGCGTCCCCGCACGCTTTGCCGAAAACGTCGTGAAGAACGGCACACGGTTTCCGTTTTCGGTGCTGAACCTCGACATCTGGGGCGAAGATATCGACGACAGCCCGCTGGTGTTTGAACAGGGCGATCAGGACGGTGTGCTGAAACCCACCGAACGCGGCTTCATGCCGATGCCATGGCTTGAGGCGCCCACCGCGCTGCTGCCGATCTGGATGTTCCGCGAGAACGGACAGCCCTATGAGGGCGATCCCCGCCACGCGCTGAATGCCGTGGTGCAACGCTACAAGGCGCGGGGGCTGACCCCGGTCTGCGCGATGGAGCTGGAGTTCTTTCTGATCGACGACAGCGGCAAGAC
>CAYTMV010000055.1:0-13998 GCA_964439015.1 uncultured Gemmobacter sp. | reverse complement strand
ACCCGCGACCCCCGGCGTGACAGGCCGGTACTCTAACCAACTGAGCTACAACCGCATACCGCCCGGGCCCGCGCCCGGATGTGGGGCGTATCTACGCAATGGGCCGGGGGGCGTCAAGCGCCCGCGGGCAGGAAGTTGCGGATTTTGTCGGATAATTTTTCCACCCCTCCGTAACAGCTTGACCGCGCAGGTTTTCAACGCTCGGGCGCGGGGATGAACTCGGCCTCATCGCCGGGCGGCAGGTGAAAGCGGCCATGCGCCCAGTCGCCCGCCCGCCAGGCCTCGCGCGCGGCTTCGATACGGTCTTGCGACGAGGCCACGAAGTTCCACCAGATGAAGCGCGGCCCCGGCATGGTGGCACCGCCCAGCACCATCAGCCGCGCCCCCTGCCCGCCCGCCTTTGCCGAGATCGCATCGCCCGGACGGAAAATCAGCATCTGTCCGGGTCCAAAGGTCTGCCCCGCGACAGTCACCTCGCCGGACAGCACATAAAGCCCGCGATCCTCGTGATTGTCGGGCATTGGCAGGCTGGCGTTCGGGGCCAGCACCGCCTCGGCGTAAAACGTCTCCCACGGCAGCGGCACCGGCGAGCGCGCGCCCCAGGCATCGCCCAGAATCAGCCGCACGGTCTTGCCCTCGCCCTCCAGCAGCGGCAGGTCGGTCTGGCCGGCATGGTGGAAGGCCGGCGGCGCATCCTCGGCCGCCTCGGGCAGCGCCAACCAGCTTTGTAGCCCCAGCAGCCCGTGCGGGCGTTCGCGCAGCGCGCCATCCGTCCGCTCGGAATGGGTGATGCCGTGGCCCGCCTGCATCAGGTTGACCTCGCCCGGCTGAATCCAGCGGTCGGTGCCCAGGCTGTCACGGTGGTGCAACTGCCCCGAGACCAGCCAGGTGACGGTGGCCAGGCCAATATGGGGGTGAGGGCGCACGTCGATCCCCTGCCCGGTCAGAAACTCGGCCGGGCCCATCTGGTCAAAGAAGATGAACGGCCCGACCATCTGGCGCTTGACCGAGGGCAGCGCACGGCGCACCTCGAACCCGCCCAGATCGCGGGCGCGGGCGACGATGACGGTCTCGATTGCATCCACGGCGTCGCCCTTGGGGATCGAGGGGTCGAGTGCGGGGTTCCAGCTCATGCAAGCCTCCTGTGTTGCCACAAAGATAGGCCAGACGGCGCAAAAATGCGACTTGCGGCTGCGCGGGCGCACTGTGCAGCGATGCACGGGTCGCGAAAACCTGCGCGTGGTTGGGCGGCCCCTGGTTGACGCGAAAAGTGGTCAGTTGATTGCCTGACGACAGGACGCCGACAGGCCGGACCACGACAGGCAAAAGGGGTGGTGGGCGGTGAGGGACTCGAACCCCCGACATTCTCGGTGTAAACGAGACGCTCTACCAACTGAGCTAACCGCCCCTGCGGTGCCGTTTATCGCAACCACAAACGGGCCGCAAGTCGGGAACCGGCTGCGCATTTCATGCGTTCACCCTGCATCACGAATGCGCCATCTCGCGCCCGCTTGAAGGAAGGAAAACGCATGAAAGGCATCGCAGCCTGGTTTCTCGGCATCCCGCTGGTCGTCATCATCCTGTTCTACCTGACCGGGATCTTCTGATCCGGCCCGCCCAGAGATGAAAAAGCCCCGACCGCAAGGCCGGGGCTTTTTAATGATGGTGGGCGATAACGGATTTGAACCGCTGACATCTTCGATGTGAACGAAGCGCTCTACCGCTGAGCTAATCGCCCGATGACCGGGGTATTACATCCCCTCTCCATCCTCTGCAAGGGCTTCGGGCATAACTTTTTTCGGCTTTTTCTCGCCGCCGCGCTTCAGCTTGATCACCAGCATTTCGCCCGTGCCCTGGTCCTTGCTGCGCCCCACCCGGGCGCGGCCCAGCGGCGGCAGGATCAGATCGTCACCGCGCGCCAGCGCCTCGCCCAGAGCGGCGAGCGTGGCTTCAACCACGGCCTTGCTGTCCTTCTTGCGCACCTGCGTCTGTTCGGCCACCGCTTCGATCAGCGCCTTCAGCTTCAGCGTCTTGCGCGGGACCTCGGCCACCGGAGCCGCAGCGGCCACGACGCCGTTTGGCGCGGGGTCTGCTGCGGGCACGGCTTGCAGCTTGGGTTTGGCCTTGGGGGTGGACTTGGCGGCGGAACTTTTGGCTTTGGCAACCATCTGGGCGGTTTCCCGATTTTGTTTCTTTTCCGGCGACAGACTAGCCGCGGCACAGCAAAGAGGGAAAGGGATTCTCGAAAGTTTGCCGAAATATTGCAAAAGCCTGACCGGCGCGATGTGAGAAGGCCCGGCGCGATGCGCCGGGCCTTTTCGTCATGCGATCATGGTGCCGATCAATGCGCCATGGCGCCGGTCGGGGATTCGGCCGGCTGAACGGCTGCTGCGGCCGCAGCCTCCTCGGCCTCCTCGTCCCATTCCACCGGCTCGGGCATCCGCGTCAG
The DNA here is from genome assembly GCA_964439015.1 of uncultured Gemmobacter sp. Classification (GTDB taxonomy): domain Bacteria; phylum Pseudomonadota; class Alphaproteobacteria; order Rhodobacterales; family Rhodobacteraceae; genus Gemmobacter. The sequence continues at coordinate 11,549 of CAYTMV010000055.1, read as the reverse complement.
CGCAAGTTTCAGCACGTCGCGCACATGGGTCACGGGGATGATCTGCAGGCCTTCCTTCACATTGGCCGGAATTTCCGCCAGATCCTTCTCGTTCTCCTGAGGGATCAAAACGGTCTTGATCCCGCCGCGCAGCGCCGCCAGCAGCTTTTCCTTCAACCCGCCGATCGCGGTGGCATTGCCGCGCAGCGTCACCTCGCCGGTCATGGCGATGTCCTTGCGCACCGGGATGCCGGTCAGCACCGAGACGATCGCCGTCACCATGGCAAGGCCGGCCGAAGGGCCATCCTTGGGGGTGGCGCCATCAGGGACGTGGACGTGGATGTCGATCTTTTCGAACTTGGGCGGCTTGACCCCCAGCTCGGGCGCGACCGAGCGGACATAGCTCGACGCGGCCTCGATCGATTCCTTCATCACCTCGCCCAGCTTGCCGGTGGTCTTCATCCGGCCCTTGCCCGGCAGCTTGAGCGCCTCGATCGACAGCAGATCGCCGCCGACCGACGTCCAGGCCAGACCCGTCACCACGCCGACCTGATCGGTCTCTTCGGCCAGGCCATAGCGATAGCGCGGCACGCCGAGGAAGCCTTCGAGGCTTTCGGGCGTGACTTCCACCGCCTTGGTCTTGCCCTTGACGATCTCGGTCACGGCCTTGCGCGCCAGCTTGGCGATCTCGCGCTCGAGGTTCCGCACGCCCGCCTCGCGGGTATAGGTGCGGATCACCGCGGTCAGGGCCGCATCGGTCACCGTGAACTCGCCCTTTTTCAGACCATGCGCCTTGATCTGCTTGGGGATCAGGTGGCCCTTGGCGATCTCGCGCTTTTCGTCCTCGGTATAGCCAGCAAGCGGGATGATCTCCATCCGGTCCAGCAGCGGGCCGGGCATGTTATAGCTGTTGGCCGTGGTCAGGAACATCACGTTCGACAGATCGTATTCCACTTCCAGATAGTGGTCGACGAAGGTCGCGTTCTGTTCCGGGTCCAGCACCTCAAGCATCGCACTTGCGGGGTCACCGCGGAAATCCTGGCCCATCTTGTCGATTTCATCGAGCAGGATCAGCGGGTTGGTGGTCTTGGCCTTTTTCAGCGCCTGGATGATCTTGCCGGGCATCGAGCCGATATAGGTGCGACGGTGGCCGCGGATCTCGGATTCGTCGCGCACGCCGCCCAGGCTGATGCGGATGAACTCGCGCCCCGTGGCCTTGGCGACCGAGCGCCCCAGCGAGGTCTTGCCCACGCCCGGCGGGCCGACGAGGCACAGGATCGGCCCCTTCAACTTGGTCGAGCGCGCCTGCACCGCCAGATATTCGACGATCCGCTCCTTGACCTTTTCCAGCCCGTGGTGATCGGCATCCAGAACCGCCTGCGCGGCACCCAGATCCTTTTTCACCCGCGATTTCACGCCCCACGGCACGCCCAGCAGCCAGTCGAGATAATTGCGCACCACGGTCGCCTCGGCGCTCATGGGCGACATGGATTTCAGCTTTTTCAGCTCAGCCTCGGCCTTGTCGCGGGCCTCCTTGGACAGCTGGGTATTCTTGATGCGCGCCTCCAGCTCGTTGAGTTCGGACTGGCCTTCCTCGCCCTCGCCCAACTCCTTCTGGATCGCCTTCATCTGCTCGTTCAGATAGTATTCGCGCTGCGTGCGCTCCATCTGGCTTTTCACGCGGCTCTTGATCTTGCGCTCGACCTGCAGGACCGACAGCTCGCCCTGCATGTGGCCATAGACCTTTTCCAGCCGCTGGGCGACGTCAAGTTCTTCGAGAAGCTCCTGCTTCTGCGCGACCGAGATGCCCAGATGGCCGGACACGAGGTCGGCCAGACGCGCGGCCTCGCGGGTGTCGGACACCGCGGCCAGCGCCTCTTCGGGGATGTTCTTCTTGATCTTGGCGTAACGCTCGAACTCTTCCGAAACCGCGCGCACCAGTGCGTCGGCGGCGTCCGCATCCCCCGGCACCTCGACCAGCGGCTCGCAATGGGCCTCGAAGAAGTTGGGATTGGCGATGAATTCGGTGATTTTCACCCGCGTCTTGCCCTCGACCAGCACCTTGACGGTGCCGTCGGGCAGTTTCAGCAATTGCAGCACATTGGCCAAGACGCCCATGCGATAGATCCCGTCATCGCCGGGCTCGTCCACGGTGGGGTCGATCTGGCTGGAGAGCAGGATCTGCCGATCCTCGGCCATCACCTCTTCCAGCGCCCGCACGGATTTCTCGCGCCCCACGAAAAGCGGCACGATCATGTGCGGGAAAACCACGATGTCGCGCAACGGCAGCACCGGGTAGCTGATGTGAACCTGTTCGCTCATGTCATTCCTTCCGGCAGGCAAGCCCGGCCCCGACCATCGGCTGCCACAACCCACCCCTCGACCCCATATCTGGGGGCCTGTCATTGAACTGTCAACCAAGGCCCCCCACAGGTTGCCCGGTTTGCCCGCGCGCCGTTGGCGTTGCAAGGGCGCAATCGCGGGCATTTGAACTTACAGCGGCTCGATATCCCCTTCGGCGCGCCGCGCATGAAATTCGGCCACGAAAGCCGCCAGCCTTTGACTGGCAATGGCGTCGCGCAGGCCCTGCATCAACTGCTGGTAATAATGCAGGTTGTGCCAGGTCAGCAGCATCGAGGCGATGATCTCGCCCGATTTGAACACATGGTGCAGATAGGCGCGGCTGTAGTTGCGGCAGGCGGGGCAGGTGCAGGCCTCGTCCAGCGGACGCGGGTCGTCCTGGTGGCGGGCGTTCTTGATGTTGACCTGACCGCGCGGCGTCCAGGCCTGACCGGTGCGGCCGGATCTGGACGGCAGCACGCAATCCATCATGTCGATGCCACGCTCGACGGCGCCGACGATGTCGTCGGGCTTGCCTACGCCCATCAGATAGCGCGGCTTGTCCTGGGGCAAAAATCCCGGCGCATAATCGAGAACCGAGAACATCGCCTCCTGCCCCTCGCCCACCGCGAGGCCGCCCACGGCATAGCCGTCAAAGCCGATCGCCTTCAGGGCCACGGCGGATTCTTCGCGCAAGTCGCGGGTCACGCCGCCCTGCATGATGCCGAACAGCGCATGCCCCGGCCGGTCGCCAAACGCATCGCGCGAGCGTTGCGCCCACCGCATCGACAGGCGCATGGATTTCGCCACCTCGGCATCGGTTGCCGGCAGCGCCGGGCATTCGTCGAAACACATCACGATGTCCGAGCCCAACAGCCGCTGGATCTCCATGCTGCGCTCGGGCGTCAATACATGTTTCGATCCATCGACATGGCTGCGGAAGGTCACGCCCTCTTCGGTCAGCTTGCGCAAATCGGCAAGGCTCATGACCTGAAACCCGCCCGAGTCGGTCAGGATCGGCTTTTGCCAGTTCATGAAGCGGTGCAACCCGCCCAGCCGCGCCACGCGCTCGGCGGTGGGGCGCAGCATCAGGTGATAGGTATTGCCCAGCAGGATATCCGCCCCGGTCGCGGCCACGCTTTCGGGCAGCATCGCCTTGACGGTGGCCGCCGTGCCGACCGGCATGAAGGCGGGTGTGCGGATGTCGCCGCGCGGCGTGCGGATCACCCCGGTGCGGGCCGCGCCGTCGGTTGCGTGCAATTCATAGCGGAAGGTCTGGGTCATGGGGGGCCTTTGCTGTGGGCCTCCCCTTGTGCCGCAAGCGCAGCGCCGGCTCAAGGCCCGCGCGCGGGGTGGATGCGGCGGGCCGATACCCGCCCGCCGCATGCCATTTGGTCAGAACGTGGTCTCGTAGGTGATATAGACGCTGCGGCCCGGCTCCATCACCCGCGTCACGCTGGTGTCAAAGGCGTTGCCGCGGCTGAGATGGTTGGAATAGGCCTTGTCGAAGGCGTTATCCACGCCAAACCGGATCTTGCCCGCATCCGACACCGCATAGCTGCCAAACAGGTCCAGCGTGGCATGACCGGGGGTCACGCCCGCATCGCGCGCGGGGTCGATCCGGTCCTGACGGTCGGCAAAGTCGACCCGGCCGCCCAGCGTCCAGGCATCCATCGTGTAGGCCGCGGCGATCGAGCCTTCCAGCGCCGGGATTTGCGCCAGCGCCCGTCCGTCGGTGCGGTTATGGCCGCGGGTATAGCTCAGATCGCCGGTGAACAGCCAGTCGCCCATCTCGTAATGGCCCCCCAGTTCCAGCCCCGACAGCCGGGCCGAGACGTTGCGATAGGTGGTGACCCCCGCCACGGTGAACTGGTCGCGCAGGATATAGTCATCAACCCGGTCCACATAGGCCGCCGCATTGAACGACCATTGATCGCCCATGGCCTCGACCCCCAGATCGAACTGGGTGTGCTTTTCGGGGGCGATGTCGGGATTGCCCACCCAATCCATCCGCGCCATCGCACGCTCGTTGCTGTCCGCGGTGCGGACCGAGCGCGACAGGCCGGCAAAGACCATCATCGAGTCGCTCAGCTGATATTCCAGCCGCGCGAGGCCACCCGTGTTGGACTCGGTCCGCGCCGTGGCGAAATTGTTGCCATAGGTCGCGCCATACAGCATGTCCGGCGCCGGCACCGTGGTTCCGGGCAGGCCCGCATGGTTGTCAGCGGTGGCCCGCACCTCGTCATGGCGCGCGCCGAGCTTCAGGGTCATGGCATCGGACAAGGCGGTTTCGGTCTCGGCATAGAGACCAGTCTGCTCGATCGTCACATCCGGCCACATGTTGAAACGCGCGGTGGGTGCCATGCCGGCCTCGATCATCGCCTCCATCCCCGGCATGCCGCCATAGGCGATGGCGTTGCGGCGGTTGGACTGGTGGTCGATGCCAACCCGTGCGGTGGTTGCACCAAACTCCAGCTGCGCCTGCAGACGCCCCCCCACGGTGTCCGAGGTCGTCGGCACCCGCATCAGCATCGCCATGTTGGGCCGCAGCGAATAGTTGTCCATGACGTGATCGACTTCGGAAAGGTAGAGAACACCTTCGATCCGTTTCAGGGCACCCGCGTTCAGATCCATCCCGCCGCGCAGGCGATACAGCCGGTTTTCCGACAGTGGGCTGTCCATGCCGGCACCGGCAAACAGCACATCCTCGGACCGGTTCCGCTCGACATCCAGCGCCAGATCCAGACCATCGCGTTCATAGCCGAAGGTCAGGCCGGCATTCTTCTGGGTATAGGCGCTGCGCTCTTCGCGGCCGTTGCCATCCTCATAACTGTCCGAATCGCGATACTCGACCCCGCCTTCGACGTAAAAGCCCGCGCCCAGGTCATAGGCCAGCGTGCCACCCAGGGTGCGGCCATTGCCATTGCCGATATAGCCCGCATTCACCGCGCCGGACAGCCGCGCGCCTTCGGCAAAGACCGGCGCGTCGCGCTCGACCTTCACGGTGCCGCCGGTGCCGCCGGGGCCATTGGTCACGCTGGCATAGCCGCGCTCGACCACGATCCGGTCGGCCCGCGCCAGCGACAGCGACGAGGCCGGCGGGTCCATCCGGTTAGGGCAGCCGCCATAGGTCACGGCGCCTTCGTCGATCACGTTGATCTGGTTGGCCTGCTGGCCGCGGATGATGATATCGAGGCCATGCCCCCCCATCCGGTTGACCGAGATCCCCGGCACATTGGCCAAGAGCGACCCGCCATCGGCGGCCGGCGCGGCCATGATGGTCGAGGGCGTGAAGACCACCCCCCCGGCGCCGGCCACGGATTGCGGCAGCAGCACCGTGATCGGTGCCATCTGGGTCTGGACCGGCGCGTTCGAAGGGGTCAGGCCCTGCGCCAGTGCCGCGCTGGACAGGGTGGAGAGCAGCAGGGCTGTCAGCCCGAGGGGCCGTGCGAATTCAGTCGTCATGTCATGTTCCGTTGTTGCCGCAGCATCGGCCGGCATCGTGCGATGCCCGGCTGGGTGGCGGTCTGTCATTGCCGTGATTGTGAAAAGGGTCAGGCAGACAGCGGCGGCGGCGCGCGAATCAGGCGCGCCGGATCAGCACCAACGGACGGTGGTTGCTGCGCAGGCGCCACCACGCGGGCATCGGCAACCAGCACCAGCGGATGGGCCAAAAGCGTCAGATCGGGGGCGGCAGCCAAGGCGCCCAGCACGCAGACCGGGCAATGATCGCCCGCCGCGACCCGATCTTCGACCGTGACCGAACCGTCGCGCAGATCAAGGATCAGCGTCTGCGGGCCATCCGGCCCGCAGATCACGCTGCGCAGATGGTTGGCGTCCAGCGGCTGGGACAGCGGAACATGCGCAAGGGCCATCTGGGCTGCCAGCAGCAGGCCCATGAAAACGGCGATACCGGCCCTCAACTGACGACACGCTTTCCACATGCTGCGGTTATCCGTGTAACAATCAGGTGATGCAAGCCGCAACAGCGCGACATGGTGTCATGCAAGATGCCAAACCATGTCTGGCCCGGCGCAATCGGCCCGTGCTGGCACCGATCAGAAGCAGCCCTTCTGCGTTCCGGCGGCGGTCAGCGCGTCATAATTGCCCTTCATCGACGCCAGTTGCGGCTCGACATCCGAGCCTGTCCCCAGCAAGAACAGCGCCGGCCAGAACAGCACCATGCCGACCCCGGTTGCCACCGCGTCATTGCTGGCCTTTTTCTTTTGCACACCGGTCAGTTCATCCACCTTCTGCACCACACGGTTCCGCTCTGCCACGATCGCGCGGCAGTTGTAGGAGGAATAGGTCGAGGGGCTGACATAGGTGGCCGTGACGGCCTCGGGCTGCGGGGCGCAGGCGGAAAGTGTTGCAAGGGCCACAAGGCCCGACAGGGATTTTCGCATTTTGACAAACCATCCGAAAAGAGAACATGACGGGAACGCCGACATCCTCTCTCTGCAGCATTGATCTTGACAAAACCCTAAGGCTGGGGCGGAAAATCCCGGCCTCCGCGCGGTTGCGGGTCAGACCGAGGCCGGGCTCACCGCCCAGACCACCTCGCATTCGCCCGCCCCTTCCGCGCAATAGCGGGCCGCGCGGCTGGCGTCGAAAGCAAAGCTGTCACCCGCGGCGACGCTGTAGTGTCCGCCATCTACCTCAAGCCCCAGCGTGCCGCGCAGCACCAGCCCGCAAATGCCGCCGGTCGCGGTCTCATAGATCGGCGGCGCTGCGACACCCGGTTGCAGCACCGAGCGCAGCATCTGGATGTGCGGCTGCTTGTCCGGGGTCAGCAATTCGTGCTGCATGCCTGCATCGGCCTGGGCAAGCCTGCGCCGGGCGGACTGGCGCACGATCAACGCGGCCTCTCCCGCCTCGCCGCCCTGCCCCGCCGCAAACAGCCACGGCACCGGCATGTCCAGCGCCTCGCAAATGCCGCGCATCGAGCGGACCGAGGGCATGGTCAGACCGCGTTCGACCTGGCTCAACAAGCCGATGGACAGACCGGCCCGTTCTGCGACACACTTCAACGAAAGGCCCCGCCGCTTGCGCCTGAGGCGCAGCTTTTCGCCAATGGCGGCCGCCTCCGGCGACAGGGCCGTGGCGCGGGCCGAACGGTGGGATGCAGAGGTGGACGACGGGGCACTCATGACGGCTCTCATTCGGGCATTTACAAAAGATAGCGCAAAAACATTAGTCCGCCACTGAATTTTTGGCACGAAAATTTCATTGATTACGAAATCCCGACTCGCTAAACAAAAGTGCCGGAGCGACGAAAAGCCGCCCGATGCGTGACTGCCACCCGCCACGGCGGCCGTGGCAAATGGGAGGAAGAACATGGTTGGACATATGAAACTGCTGGCGGTCTCGGCACTGGCACTGGCCGCAGCACAATCAGCACAAGCCCGCGATCTGGTCATCGCCGGCTGGGGCGGCAATTATCAGGACGCGCAGCGCGCGGCCTATTTCCAGCCCTTTGCCGACAGCAAGGGCATCAAGTTTACCGAAACCACCTATCTGGGTGGTCTGGCCGAGGTGAAGACCATGGCCGATACCGGCGATGTCACCTGGGATCTGGTGATCGTCGAAGGCGCGGACCTGAAGGTCGGCTGCGACGAAGGCCTGTTCGAGGAAATCGACTGGGAATCGATGCCGCTGAAGGACGAGCTGATCCCCGACGCGATCTCGGATTGCGGCGTGGGCAATGTGGTGATCGGCACCGGCCTTGCCTATAACAAGGACACCGTGGGCGAAGCCCCGACCGCCCTTGCCGATTTCTTCAACACCGAGAAATGGCCGGGCAAGCGCGGCATGCGCACCGGCCCGAAATTCAACCTCGAACTGGTGCTGATGGCCGATGGCGTGCCGCCTGCCGAGGTCTACAACGTGCTGTCGACCCCCGAGGGTCTGGACCGCGCCTTTGCCAAACTCGACACCATCAAGTCGGACGTCCAGTTCTGGGATGCCGGCGCGCAGCCGGTGGAATGGCTGGCCGCCAACAACGTGTCGATGACCTTCTCCTACAACGCGCGGATCACCGCGGCCAAGAAGGAAGGCAAACCGCTGGAATTCCTGTGGGCCAACCCGATCTACAGCATCGACAGCTGGGCCATCCCTGCCAACGCCCCGAACAAGGACCTGGCGCTGGAATTCCTGGCCTATGCCAATGACGCGACCCGTCAGGGCGAGTTCTCGGCGGCCATGCCCTATGGTCCGACCAACACCAAGACCCCGGGCATCGTGCCCCCCGAGGTTGCGGCGGAACTGCCGGCCGGCAAGAACATCGAAACCGGCCTGTTCTTCTCGGACGCGTTCTGGATCGACAACGGTGACGCGATCACCGAACGCTGGAACAACTGGGTGACCCAGTAATTCCCTGCCGGCCCGGCCTCCGCGCGTGGCGCGAAGGCCGGGCTTTCGCTTGCTCGCAGGCCCGCCTGCGGTTGCAGCCGCATTCAACCGGAGCTGCCCCGGATGCCGAAACTCAAGCCCGCACAAATTGCGTCGCTCCTGCTGCTGGCCCTGCCGGTCGCGGTCTATGTGGCGCTGTATCTGCTGCCGATCCTGTCGATCGGACGGCTCAGCGTCGACAATGGCGACCTCAGCCGCCAGTTTCCGTCCCTGTCGGCCGAATTGGACGCCAGTGAACTGGACGATGCCGATGCCGCGGCCCTGCTGGCCGATCTTGCCGCCATGTCGCGCAAGGATCGCGCCGAGGTGGGGCGGATGTTCAACCAGGAACTCAGCGGCATGCGCTCGCTGATCATCGACACTGGCAAGGAGGCCGAGACGCTGGAGCCGACCCTGCAGGGTCTGGCCGCGTTTGCCCCCCGCTGGTCCGAAGCGCGGGTGTGGGACCTGATCGACCGCAACGTCTCGCCCATCACCTGGCGGCATTTGCAAAAGGCCACTGGCATCAAACCCGCCCCCGATGGCGGCTTTCAGGTGGCGCCCGGCGATGACATCTATCTGAAAATCATGGTCCGCACGCTGGTCATCGGGCTGCAGGTCACGCTGCTGACACTGCTGATCGGCTATCCCTTGGCCTATGCGGTGGCCACCGGCACGCGGCGCGTGCAGGCCTTCGTGATGATGGCGGTGCTGTTGTCGTTCTGGACCTCGATCCTGGTGCGGACCACCGCATGGGTGGTGCTGCTGCAGACCAACGGCCTGATGAACGGCTTCCTGATCTGGATGGGCGCGATCACCGAGCCGCTGCAACTGATCTTCAACCGCTTCGGCACCGTGGTCGCCATGACCCATGTGCTGCTGCCTTTCGCGATCCTGCCGATGATCAACGTGATGAAGACCATCCCCATGGCGCAGGCGCAGGCCTCGCGCAGCCTTGGCGCCGGCCCGGTCGAGACCTTCCTGCGGGTCTGGTTTCCGCAATCGCTGCGCGGCGTGGCGGTGGGCGGCGGCACGGTCTTCATTCTGGCGCTGGGCTTCTATGTCACACCGGCGCTGACCGGCGGACCGGGTGACCAGATGCTGTCCTATTACATCGCCGATTTCGTGCGGAAGGGCCTGAACTGGGGCATGGCTTCGGTGCTGTCGATCCTGCTTCTGGTCTGCGTGTTGCTGCTGATGGTGACGGGCCTGCTGCTGCGCCAGCTGTGGGACCGCAACAAGACCGCCGGGAGGACTGCCTGATGTCGCGCGTGATCTATTGGGCCAGCCTGACGCTTGCCTTTGTCTTCCTGGTGGCGCCGCTGCTGATCGTGCTGCCGCTGGCCTTCAATGACAGCTCGTTCCTGACCTATCCGATGGACGGCTTTACCTTCCGCTGGTTCGGGGTGTTCTTCACCGCGCCGCCATGGCTCGACTCGCTCTACAACAGCTTCAAGGTGGCCCTTGGCACCACGCTGATCGCGGTGCTGGTGGGCGGGCTTGCCGCCATGGGCACGATGCTGGCCGGCAAATGGGGGCAGCGCCTGCTGTCTGCGCTGTTCGTCTCGCCGATCGTGATCCCCTCGGTGGTGATGGGCGTGGCGATGGCCTATGCCTTTGGCCGGATGGGTCTGGGCAGCGGTTATCTGTCGCTGGTCATGGCGCATACGATCCTGGCGGCACCCCTGGTGTTCCTGTCGGTGATGACCTCGCTTAAGGGGCTGGACCCCGAGCTTGACCGCGCCGCCGCCTCGATGGGGGCCTCGCGCTGGTTCCGCTTTCACACCGTGACCCTGCCGCTGGCCATGCCCGGCTTTGCCACAGGCGCGCTGTTTGCCTTTATCACCTCGTTCGACGAGGTCGTGGTGGCGCTGTTTCTGGCCTCGCCGCAGTCGCAGACCCTGCCGATCGTGCTGTTCTCCAGCCTGCGCGACCGCCTGGAACCCACGATCGTCGTCGTGGCGCTGCTGCTGTCGATCGTCTCGTTCCTGTTCATTCTCGCGCTGAATCACCTGCAAAAGCGCAGCGCCGCAGCCCGTTGACCCCTTTCCGAAAGATCGCCCATGTCCTCGCTTGAAATCCGCAAGATCAACAAGTTCTACGGCGCCAATCAGGCCCTGTTTGATGTGTCGCTGTCGATCGGCAAGGGAGAGTTCGTGACCCTGCTCGGCCCTTCCGGCTCTGGCAAGACCACGCTCCTGAAAATCCTCGCGGGGTTCGAGCATGTCTCGGATGGCGAGATCACGCTGGGCGGTCGCAACATCACCGAGCTGAAGCCCGAGACCCGCAATTTCGGGCTGGTGTTCCAGGGCTACGCGCTGTTTCCGCATATGTCGGTGCGCGACAACATCGCCTATCCGCTGAAGGTGCGCCGCAAGAGCCGCGACGAGATCGACCAGCGCGTGAAGGATATGCTGGACCTTGTGCAGCTGACCCGGTTCATTGACCGGCGTCCCAACGAATTGTCCGGCGGTCAGCAGCAGCGCGTGGCGCTGGCCCGCGCGCTGGTGTTCAAGCCCGAGGTGCTGCTACTGGACGAGCCGATGTCGGCGCTGGACAAGAAGCTGCGCGTCGACCTGCAGGAAGAGCTGCGCCAGATCCACCACACGCTCGGCACGACCTTCATCAACGTCACCCACGATCAGGAAGAGGCCATGCACATGTCCGACCGCATCGCGGTGATGGACCATGGCCGGATCGAGCAGTTCGACAGTGCCTTCAACCTCTACCGCAACCCGCAGACCCGGTTCGTGGCCGATTTCATCGGCAAGTCCAACATCTTCAACGGCGAGATGGTGCGCGATGCCGTGGGCCGCGCGCTGGACTTCCGCGGCGAGGGG
>CAYTMV010000054.1:0-14997 GCA_964439015.1 uncultured Gemmobacter sp. | reverse complement strand
ACTGACTTTTAATCAGTGGGTCACAGGTTCGAATCCTGTCGGGCTCACCACTGAATCCAATCAGTTTTAAGCAAATCTTTGTCTGAATGCCATGCGCGCGGATAGATTTCCCGCATGCAGGCCGCAAAGCAGCATGTCCCATGCGCTACTCACCGATCCTTGGACAGTTTTTCGGGTTGTTTAAGCTACTGCCTGCACCTGCTGATCGGTTTGGGTTGCGTTGAAGTAGACCTCGGCGGGCGGTTGACCGCCATGGGCAGTGTGAGGGAGATGGTGGTTGTAGAAGGTGATCCACCGCCCGATGCCGGTTCTTGCCTGCGCTCCAGTCTCCCAGGCGTGCAGGTAGACGCATTCATATTTCAGGGACCGCCAAAGTCGCGACATGTCGAGGGCATTCTTGCCATCGGTCCGAAGGAATGCCCGAGGGTTGTCGAGGCAGCGCCCCTTGCCGTCCATCGAGATCCGGGTGCCGACCCGCTTCAGCCGGTCGGTCCAGGCCAACGACGTGAACTGGCTGCCCTGATCCGTGTTCATCATCTCGGGCGGGCCGAACTTGTGGATCGCCTCGTTCAGCGCCTCGACGCAGAAGTCCGCCTCCCCTCGCCATGGTCCTCGAACCAGTGGCGGATCATGGCTCGATGTTCGAGATGCGCCAGGCCAGAACCTTTCAGGTGAACCAGTCCATGATGTCGACCAGATAGAGGAAGCCCTTCCGCATCGGGATGTAGGTGATGTCGGCGCACCAGACCTGGTTTGGCCGCTCCACCCGCAGCCCGCCCAGCAGTCTTGTGCCCTTTTGCGGGCTTGCTGGTGTCGGGCGTCTGGTAGACCGGCATCAGGCGCATGAGCCGCATCAGGCGCCGGATGCGTTTATGGTTCACGGCATGGCCTTCATTCTGCAGATGCCAGGTCATCTGGCGGACACCGTAAAACGGGGTTTCCAGAAACTGCTGGTCGGTCAGCAGCATGAGGGCGAGGTTCAGCGCCGTCTCGCCCTGCGGCGAATAATAGAACGACGACCGTGAGATCGACAGAAGCCGACACTGTGAACCGACCGTCAGCTTGGGATGCGCCGGTTCGATCATGCCACGCCTCACTTGCCGATCCAGGGCTTGAGCATTCTGGACAAAAAATCGTTGGCGACCGCGTTCGCCCGCTCTCTCGGACCTATGGCGTTCGCGGGCTCACCCCACGATCTTGGCATGAAGCTCACGGACCGTCTCTTCGGCAACCTCGGTCGCCGCCGCAGCCTTGCCGCCCCGCTCGAAGATGCCTGCGGCACCCTCCAGAAGCGACCGCTTCCATTGATGGATCATCGTCGGATGCACGCCATATTCAGCGGCCAACTCCGACACTGTGCGCTCTCCCTTCACGGCCTCCAGCGCAACACGCGCCTTGAACGCCGCATCGTGGTTCCTGCGTTACGATATGTTCTGATCTCCTCGTGTTGGGGATCAGCAGACCTCAGATCGTAGCTTCCGTCACTGTCCGATTTTCGGGGGGTAGCTCATGTTCGGCGTGTCCTGCACCGCCAGGGCATCGGACTTCTCGCGCTTCAGTAGCTTGCGTGGCTTGATCCGCAGGTTCAGCTCCAGCGCACAATAGATGCGATTTACGCGCTTGTGGTTCCAACGATGGCCTTTGAAGTTGCGCAAATGCAGGAAACACAGGCCGAAGCTCCGGGTCTTGCGGGCATCCGTCAGCCCAGCCAGAAGTTCGGCAATCTCTTCGTTCTCGTCCTTCAGTTGTGGGCTGTAGCGATAACAGAATCGCTGACCCCGAAGGCCCGGCAAGCCAGCGCAATGCTGACCCCGTGTCGCGCCACCGCTTTCTCGGCCATTTCAAGGCGTTGAGATGGCCGCGCCACTTTTTTCCCAGGGCCTCTTTGAGCAGATCTGCCTGCATGCTCAGGTCCGCATACATCCGCATCAGCAGCTGGTTCTTGTCCTCGATGGCCTTCATCTGGCTGATCAGGGACGCGTCCATGCCGCCATATTTCGCCCGCCACTTGTAGAACGACGCGCTACACATCCCATGCTCACGGCACAGTTCGGCCACCGGCATCCCGCCTTCGGCTTGCCGCAGGATCGCAAGGATCTACCTCTCAGTGTAGCTGCTTGACTTCATTCAGAATCTCCTCGTTCATCGTGGCGAGAAAATTCTTCTTATGCAGCCCGTTACTCTCGGGGGGATTAGCGAGCCACGCGTCATGACCCCTGCGTTTCGACATGCTTTGATCACCTCTTGCTTGAAGACCAGCAGGTTTCAGATCCTGTCTTCCGTCACTGTCCGACTTTCGAGGAGGAGCTCAGATAACCACACCGCTTATAATCTCAACGCCGGTCCGTCAGAATCTTCAATGCTCCGTAACCGCGGCTCGTCACGGACACACCGGCACTTGCCAAATCATCCCTGATCAGAAAGGTGCGGATCAATTCTTCGCGTTTGGTCGGATTAGAAAACTGCGCGAATCCATCATCCCCCAACAGCTTTCCGGATTTTTGTTTCAGCGTCGACAGTTGCTGATCGATATCCAGAGACGCGAAACTTGAAGGAAGGCCGAGGGCTGTCTCAAAAACCCGTCGAAGAGGCGTGTTACCCATGACCGTGAACCACTTGGTGTCGGTCGTGGAGGAGGTGCGAGACAAGGCTTCCAATTCTCTGTCCGCGTTGAGAGCAAGCCGGAGAGAGTTGTTGGTCTCGCCGACTGCGCTTTCAAACTTCTTGGACTTGTACTGCGCGATAATCTTGTCCGCGAAATCGGACAGTTGTGTGTTCGGCACTGAAAAGTCACCGAAGCCAAAGGCTTTGGAAAATTCCAGATACCGCTTATCTGCCAGCCGGTTCGACAGATCTGCTTTGTCGAGCGTCCCGTCAGACAGAACTTTCTTCAGGAAGTATTTATTGTTCAGGTCGCCCTCGAGGCCAAAGGCAGTGGTTGCGACTGACAGAAGGCGCCGGTCATTCACCAGCTCTTCTGCTGTCTTGATTGAGCCGATCTTCTCGCGAAAATAGGTTTCGTCTCTCCGCATCTGTGGTGACGCCGACAGAGTAGCCTCCTGGCGGCCCTGGGTGCGTTTGAGAAATGCCCAGCCTGCGTATCCAGAAAATGGGATGACCGGGCCGACGCTCATGATGGACGTGCCGCCATCAGGCGTTCCTCGCGGGGCAACAGGCTGCGCAAGGCTTTGAGGGTCTGATAATGCTGGCCCTCCAGCACGCCAGCGGTTGCCAGGTTAAGCTGGATGCGGCTGTCGTGGTCGAGAAACACCTGGCTGAGTTGCTCGATGCCCCTCAGCAGTTGCATCCGTGCCTCCTCAGGATCTGCGTCGCCTGACAGAACCAGCTGGGCGATGTAGCAGACGCGCCGGACGGGGGTGTTGACCTCCTCCGGGTGGATGGCGTCCCTCAGTCGGAGAATGTTTGCGTTCGGAGTCATGATCGCCAGCCGCGAGCGGCGATCACCGTTTTCGATCACCGCGCCATTGATCAGAACCCGCTCATGCGGGCCGAGTTTCAAAACAAGCCCGGTCATGCCTTATCTCCTTCTGCGCGCAGCCCTCGCATCACGGCGGTATTGATGTCGATCAGAACGGCTACATCTGCCTTGTCTGCGAGGACCTTGCGTCCATGATCGGCAGAAAACTGAAAAAGGCCAAACAGTTGTGCCCGCAACGCCTGCGGCAGGCCATTGCCGTCGCTGGCAAGATCAATAGCCAGTGTGCGCCAGAGACGCGTATTTTCGTAGATCGCTGCCGCTAGCGCCGGGAAATCGCTTTCCTTGCGCTCGGCTGCGGAGGACAGGTCCCGGGTAACGCGGGCGAAGAGATCGTATTCGATCCTGCGCGCCGAACGAACGGGTGTTTCGGGGCGGCCGTATGCGGCACGCGCCAGATTGAGGGCGTTCATCGCGAATCCTTCCGCGGAAAAATGGGGTCAGAGGGGGACCCATGGCGCGGTAACCCGCGCCATGGGATCTACTCTTAGCGGAAGAGCGACAGGACGCTCTGCGGCGACTGGTTGGCGATCGACAGGGCCTGGACGCCCAGCTGCTGCTGCACCTGGAGTGCTTGCAGGCGGGCCGAAGCCTCTTCCATGTCGGCATCAACCATGCTGCCGATGCCGGCCTTGAGCGAGTCGGTCAAGCTGCTGACAAAATCCGCCTGGATGTCGATCCTTTTCTGTGCCGAACCGAAGCTGGCCGATGCGGTGATCGCGGTCTGGATCATGTCTTCGACCGCGCCAAGCGCGCCGGCTGCATCCGAAGTCACGTCAAGATCGTTCAGACCAGACAGCCCACCCGATCCGCGCGACCCGGAAATCGACACATCTGCGGCCACATTGGTGTTGTTGGTGATGGTCAGTTCACCGGCGGCCGTAATCTCGAGGCTGAAGTCTGCCGACATGCCATTGGATTGGAGGGAGTTTTTCAGCCCGGTCACCAGCGAGTCTGCCGTGTCACCCTCGCGCACGGTATAAGAGGCGCTGAAGTCGCCAAGCTTCATTTCCAAACGGTCACCGGCCAGAAGACCTGTAGCCAAGTTTGGGTCAGCTGCCGGATCAGTTTTGGCCAGAGCACCAGCACCACCCTGCAAAACGAACCCATTCAGCGTCACCGGGGTGGTATTGGTCACGGAGGTCGCGCTGAGGGTGCCGTCGCCTGCGGTCAGCTCAGTTCCGGCCGTCAGCGAGAGATTGGCGTTGGTCAGATCAACGCTGATCTTGCTGGCCTTGACGTCCCCACCACTGCGGTCCAGCGACGACAAGACTTCCAGGTTGGCGGTCTGCGACCCATCCACCAGGTTCAACCCGTTGAACTGCGCAGCACCCACCACCGATTCGATCTGTTTGGTCAGTGCCTTGATGTCATCCTGGATCTTGACCTTGTCGACATTGGCCTCCTGCGCGCCAACGATCTTGCCCTTGATCTGATTGAGCAGGTCGGTGACGGTTTCCGAAGCCTTGCGGGCCACGCCCACGGTCGTCGACCCAAGGTCAAGGCTGGAAGAAATGCTTTCAAAACCCTGGACGTCCGATTCCATCACTTTCGAGATGGCCCAGACCGCAGCATTGTCACGGGCAGAGGCGACCGACTTGCCGGTCGAAATCTCGGACTGAACCTGCTGCAGGCCCTTGTTGATGCCTTTCATGGTCTGCAGGGCGACCATGGCACTGGTATTGGTCAGAATGGACGACATTGTCGTTTCCTTTGAATTGCCGGCGCTTTGCGCACGGCCAAGGCCGTCATGACGACGGCGGACACGGCTTTCTGGCCCCTGCGGCAGACCACTTTCTGCCGCGCCATCCCGCGATCTCGGGATGCCCGTCCATCAATCAACTTCACGTCCTAACATCCTGTAAATTTGCGGGTTGTGGCTGGGGCATTGCGTAGCGGATTTTAGGCAGATTTTAGGCGCTGGGCTGCTTCTGGCGGGTGCTGGGCGCGTCATCTGTCATGTTCAGCTTTTGACAGTCGTCGCGTGAGGGGCCTAAGGTCGGGACGGCAAGGTCACGGATGTGAGGTGCGGCCCATGGCCGATACGCTGGTTGCGCAGGATAAGCTCAGGGCTGTGTGCAGTCCGACCTTGTTTGCCTTCGAGACGACAGCGGATCTGGCCCCGCTGGCCGGGCCGGTGGGGCAGGACATCGCCGTCGAGGCCATTCGCCTTTCGACAGAAATGCGCCATCCTCGTTTCAATCTGTTCGTCTATGGACCCGAGGGCTCTGGCCGGCGGTCCAGTGTTTTGCGGATCGTGCAGGATGTTGCCGCTTCACGGCCCGCCCCCGACGACTGGATCTATGTCAACAATTTCGCCGAGCCCGACAAGCCGCTGGCGATCTGTCTTCCGCCGGGCGAAGGCCCGCGGTTCCGGGATGCGGTTGCGGCTTTGGTCGAGGATTTGGCCAGCCGGATTCCGGCGGTGCTTGTGTCCGAAGATTCGCAGACGCGCCGCGCCGCGATCGAGCAGGATTTCACGCTGCGCCGCGAGGCTGCCTTCAACAGCCTTGTCGAAAGCGCCCGCAAGCGTCAGGTCGCGATCATGCGCACGCCGATGGGGTTTTCGCTTGCACCCATGCATGAAGGCGAAGTGCTGAAGACCGAGGCCATGGCGGCGATGCCAGAGGCTGATCGCCTTCGGATTGATGCCGACATTGAGGTGATCCACGAAGAGCTGGACGATTTTCTCGTGTCGCTGCCCGAGTTGGAACGCGAACAGCGCGAGGCACTGGCGGCGCTGAACGCGCGCATGGCGGAACGTGCGGTAAAGTCGGCGATGTCCCGAATGAACCGCAGCTTTGCGCGAACGCCAGCCTTGAAGCCCTATCTCGAAGCCCTGCGCAAGGATCTTGTCCTGAATGCCGACCTGTTCCTGTCCTGGGAAAGAAGCAGCGCAGAGGCGCCCTTTCCCCGCGGAACCACCGCGCTTCACGATGATCCGCGCTTTCACCGCTATGCAGTCAATGCGATTGTATCGCATCCCAAAGGATCGGGCGCCCCGGTTGTTGTCGAAACCATGCCGACACTGGCCAACCTGACGGGCCGGATCGACTACATGTCCCAGCAGGGCGCTTTGGTCACCGATTTCACCCTGTTGAAACCTGGCGCATTGCACCGTGCCAATGGTGGGTTTCTGCTGCTGGATGCGCGGCGGGTGCTGGCCGAGCCCTTCGCTTGGGAGGCGCTGAAGCACAGCCTCGAGACGCGGAGGATCCAGATCACCACCGCGGCGGACCGGCTTGGGATGATCGCGACCACGACGATGGAGCCGCAGGCCGTTCCGCTGGACGTGCGGGTCATCCTTGTTGGCGAACGTCAGTTGCTTCTGCTTTTGTCAGAGATGGACCCGGATTTCGGCCAGTTCTTCGGCGTTGCGGCCGAATTCGCCGATGACATGCCCCGCGATGCTGGCGCGATGCAGTTGTTCGCGCGGATCCTGGCCACCATCGGCGCGCAAGAGGGGTTGCGTCCGGTGGCGCGCGATGGTGTGGCCGCTTTGATCGACGCCTCGTCCCGCGCGGCCGAAGATCAGCAAAAGCTGAGTCTGCGCACGGGCGAGGTGCTGGATCTGATGCGTGAGGCGGACCACATCGCCGGCAAGGCCGGTGCGGGCGCCATTACTGCCGCCCATGTAGCCACCGTGATCGCGGCCCGCGAACGCAGGTTGGGCCAGACCCGCGAACGTCTGGTCGAGATGGTGCGTGGCGAAAAGATCCTGATCGCAACCACCGGCAGCGTCATTGGCCAGATCAACGGCCTCACAGTGGCCGAGATCGGAGACTTGCGCTTTGGCATGCCGGTCCGGATCACTGCGCGGGCGCGGATGGGGTCGGGGCGTGTCGTCGATATCGAGCGCGAGGCGAAGATGGCCGGGCCGATCCATTCAAAGGCGGTCCTGATCCTGTCGGGGTTTCTGGCGGCGCGCTATGCCCCGGACGTGCCCCTGTCGCTTTGGGCATCGCTGGTGTTTGAACAGAGCTACGGTTGGGTCGAAGGTGACAGCGCGTCCCTGGCAGAGCTTTGTGCCTTGATGTCGGCCTTGGCCGAAATTCCCTTGTCGCAATCCTATGCGGTGACCGGGTCGGTCAATCAGCTGGGTGATGTGCAGCCCGTGGGCGGCATCAATGAGAAGATCGAGGGGTTCTTCCGCGTCTGTTCGGAAAAGGGGCTGACGGGTCGGCAGGGCGTGCTGATCCCGCGCGCCAACCTCTCTAACCTGATGCTGCGCGACGAGGTGGTGCAGGCCGTGGCAGCCGGCCAGTTTCAGATCCATGCCGTGTCACATGTGGACGAGGCGATTGCCCAGTTGACCGGCCTTCCCGCCGGCCGGCGATCCATGAATGGTGAATTTGAATCCGGTTCGATCAACGCCAATATCGAGGTGCGGTTGCTGGGCTTTGCCGAAGCGCAAGCGGGGCTGGCCGCCACAGCCGCCGACCGCCTGTCCGCTGATGGCTGAAGCGGACCTTCCGGCGCAGTGAGGTCGCAGCGGATGAACGCGGCCTCACAGTCTGACCCGGACAGATAAAACAGAAACGTCATTTCAGTGTCACCGATTTGTTGCGCGGCCTTTCCAAGGTGCCGGCCACTTCATTCGGAAAGGACAAATTCATGACGTTCCGCAGCCTCACGCTGACTTCGGCGCTGGCGTTGGTCACAGCTTTCCCGGCCGCAGCCGAACAGAGCTTCAACCGGATCGCCTCTTTTGCCACGCCGCTCAATTCCACGGGCGAGGCCGCGGCAAAGCCTTCTTCGGCCGAAATCATCACCGCCACTGAGGACGGTATGCGGCTGATCTACTCCGACAGCCCGCTGGGCGTTCTCGGTCTGATCGACATTGCCGACCCGGCGGCGCCCAAGCCTCTTGGGACGGTTGCCATTGGTGGCGAGCCGACGACGACGGTTGTCGTGGGCAATCTGGCCTTTGCGGGTGTGAACACCTCGGAAAGCTTTACCAATCCTTCGGGAAAGCTGGTGACGGTTGACCTTGATGCGCAGAAGGTCGTTGCGGAATGTGAGCTGGGCGGCCAGCCTGACTCGGTCGCCAAGGCGCCCGATGACAGCTTTCTGGCCATCGCCATCGAGAACGAGCGCGATGAGGATGTGAACGACGGCGCGCTGCCGCAGATCCCCGCGGGCTATCTGGTGAAACTGCCGCTCAAGGACGGTGTGGTTGACTGCGGCGGGCTGCAGAAGATCGACCTGACCGGCTTGGCCGCCGAGGGGGGCGACGATCCCGAACCCGAATTTGTTTCGGTCAATGCGGCTGGCGAAATCGCCGTCACCTTGCAGGAAAACAACGCGATTGTGGTGATCGCCGCCGATGGAAGGGTGGCAGGGCATTTTTCGGCTGGCACGGTTGATCTGGTCGGCATCGACACGAAGAAGGATGGCAAACTCGATTTCACCGGCCAGAAAGATGGCGTTCCCCGCGAACCCGATGCGGTGAAGTGGATCGACACCGATCATTTCGTTACCGCCAACGAGGGTGACTGGAAGGGCGGCTCGCGCGGCTTCACGATCTGGAAAAAGGACGGCACGGTGGTGTTCGAGTCCGGTACCAGTCTGGAGCATGAGATGGCGGCGCTGGGTCATTACCCGGACAAGCGCAACAAGAAGGGTGTCGAGATCGAATCTGTCGATGTGGCCGAGTTTGACGGTCGCAAGTTGATGTTCGTGGTCTCTGAACGGGCCTCGCTGGTGGCAGTTTACGATCTGGCCGATCTGGCGGCGCCGAAACTGCTGCAGATGCTGCCCTCGGGGATCAGCCCCGAAGGTCTGGTGGCCATCCCCGAGCGGGGGCTTCTGGCCACGGCCAACGAAGTCGATCTGCGCGAGGACGGCCTTGCCCCGGCGCATGTGATGCTGTTTGCGCTGTCCGATGCGCAGCCGGCCTATCCCACCATCACCAGTGCAGGCACCGAGCCGCTGGTCGGTTGGGCGGCGCTGTCGGCGCTGACAGCCGATCCGGCCAAGCCCGGGCATCTTTTCGCCGCCTCCGACAGCTTTCTTTCGGCTGCGCCCACGATCTACACGGTCGATGCGACGCAAAAACCGGCCAGGATCACCGCTGGTTTGACCCTGACGCGTGACGGCGCGCCGGCGCAGCTGATGGACATCGAGGGTCTGGCCAGCGATGGCGAGGGCGGTTTCTGGATCGCCACCGAAGGTCGCGCTGACAAGATGGTCCCGCATGGTATCGTGCATGTCGATGAAACCGGCGCGATCGATCAGCAGATCGGCTTGCCGCCTGAACTGTCGGCCCACGAAACCCGTTTTGGCTTTGAAGGGATCGCGGTGCAGGGCGACACGCTCTGGCTCGCGGTACAGCGGCCGTGGAAAGACGATCCGGAAGGGATGGCCAAGCTGGTCTCCTATGATCTGAAGGAAGAAGCATGGGGCGCCGTGCATTACCCGCTTGAAACCGCGCCGGAGGGCGGCTGGGTGGGCCTGTCCGAGATCACGCTGGCGGGCGACTTTGCCTATATTGTCGAGCGCGACAATCAGGTTGCCGACAAGGCTGCGGTGAAGCGCCTCTACCGCGTTGCGCTGTCCGAACTGAAACCGGCAAAATTGGGCGGCACGCTTCCGGTGGTGAAAAAAGAACTGGTGCGCGATCTCCTGCCTGATCTGAAGGGCTGGAACGGCTATGTTCTGGACAAGGTCGAAGGCTTTGCCATCGATGCGGCGGGCGAGGGTTTTGTCGTGACCGACAACGATGGCGTCGATGACAGCTCTGGCGAGACCCTGTTCTGGTCGATCGGCAAGATCGAGTAACTGAAACCTTCAAACAAAGACCGCGCCCCGGGCCGTGAGGCCCGGGGTTTGCCATTCATCGGGTCCAGGTGGTCGTCCGGCCAGATCTTCGCTCGGGGCTTGACGATCCGCGCCAGCAGCGTAGGCAGACGGTCAAGGGTTCAGTGCAGAAGGTGCGCCATGATGTTTGCCTATCGCGCGGTGGCGGACCGGCTGGTCCGCCTCGGCCCGTCCGATCCGCTGGAAGACGCGCTTTGGATCGACCTCTACCGGCCGATGCCAGAGCAGATCGCGCGCGTGGCGGCGCTGGGCATCGAGGTGCCGTCACTGGCCGACATGGAAGAGATTGAGATTTCCAACCGCCTCTACCGCGAACAGGGCATGGAGTTTGTCACCGTTGTGCTGCCCGGCCTTTCGGAAACGCGCGAGGCGACGTCGGGTCCGGTGACCTTCATCCTGATGCCCGGACGACTGGTGACGGTGCGCCACCACGCGCCACGCCCCTTCGAGACCTATCCTGACCGCGCCTTTCGGGCAGCGGCGGGGCTGGGCAGCCCCGAGCGGATCTTTCTGGGTTTGGTCGAGGACATAATCGGCAGACTGGCTGACCTGCTGGAAGGGGCGGGCCGCGCCCTCGATGAAGTTGCACGCGCCGTCTACAACAAGGCTGGCCACAGCGACGAGGCCCTGCAGCACGCCTTGCAGCAGGTGGGCCGCCAGGGTGAGTTGTTGGGCCGTGTCCAGCTTTCGTTGCTGACCCTTGAACGGGGTCTGTCTTTCGTCGGCCAAACCGCCGGCGAGCGGCCGGGGACTGAAGGGTTGCGGCCATTGATCAAGGGGCTGATGCGCGACATTCAGGCGCTGGAAGTCCATGGCGAGTTTTTGTCGACGCGGGTGGCGCTGGCCTCGGATGCCACACTGGGCATGGTCAATCTGGCGCAAAACGCCACGGTGCGGATCGTCTCTACCGTGGCGGTGCTGTTTCTGCCGCCGACCCTGATTGCCTCGGTCTATGGGATGAACTTCGTCCACATGCCCGAACTGGCGATGGGCTGGGGCTATCCGCTGGCCTTGGGGCTGATGCTGGCTTCGGCGCTGGGCACCTATCTGTTCTTCAAATGGAAGCGGTGGCTTTAGACGCGGCCGGGTCTTCAGGGATTTGGGGGGCCGCACGAAGGATGCAGGGGCCCATATTGTCCTGACCGTCGAGTGTCTTGCCGCGCCAATGCGCCGCGCTAGACTCGGTTCATGATGCGCAGCGACACACCCACCCCGACCGCTCTGCCTGCCCCCGTGCGGCTGCTTGGCCTTGCCGGCATCCTTCCGCAACTGGCCTGCCTTGTGCTGGCGCTGGCCGGTGGGGGGCAATGGGCAGGGCAGGCGGGGCTGGCCTATGCGGCGCTGATCCTTTCGTTTCTGGGTGGGTTGTGGTGGATGGCAGCCCTGATGGCCGGGTTGCGTGATGCTACACCCTACACACTTGCCGTGCTGCCGAGCCTGATTGGCTGGGTTGCGCTGTTGCTACCGGCGGGCGGACTGGTTCTGGTCGCGCTGTGTCTGTTGGCAAGCCCGTTGGTGGATCGGCATCTGGCGAGGCGGGTCGCCCTGCTGCCGGGCTGGATTGCCCTGCGCTGGCAAATGGCGACCGGGCTTGGCCTCGCCTCACTGGCGCTGGCCCTCGTCGCGCGATGACGCTGCAGCCCCTCACCCGTGCCGATGCCCTGCGGCAGTTGGCGGATTTTCTGCCCAAGGCCGGGGCGGACTATGCGCGGTTGCGCAACCTTGACCTTGGTCCGGGCCGACATTCCCATGTTTCGGGCTTGTCCACCGCGCTGCGCCGCCGGCTGATCTCGGAGGAAGAGGTCGTGGCGGCGGTCCTGTCGCGCCACGGCTATGCTGGGGCGGAAAAGTTCATCTCCGAGGTGTTCTGGCGCAGCTATTGGAAGGGCTGGCTGGAAAGCCGCGCCTCCCTTTGGCCTGCCTATCTGGCAGCGGTTCTGCGGGCACAGGATCGTCTGTCGCGTGATCCTGCGCTGGCAAACCGCTATGCCGATGCCTGCGCCGGCCGAACCGGAATCGACTGTTTCGATGGCTGGGCGCAGGAGATGGCGACGACCGGCTACCTGCACAACTGGGCGCGGATGCAGTTTGCCTCGATCTGGATTTTCACGCTGGGCCTGCCGTGGGAGTTGGGCGCGGCCCATACGCTGGCGCGGTTTGCCGACGGCGATCCGGCGTCGAACACCCTGTCCTGGCGATGGGTGGCCGGGCTGCATACGGTGGGAAAGGCCTATCTCGCGGATGCCGAGCGCATCACGCGGATGACCGGCGGTCGCTATGCACCCAAGGGCCTTGCCCGAGAGGCGATGATCCCGCCTGATGGACTGCCGGTTGTTGCGGCCTCGGCCTCGCGCATCCCCGTCGCGCCGGATCCTCAGACGCCTTGTCTGCTGCTGTTGACGGTCGAGGATCTGTCGCCCGAGACCCTTCCCGCGCTGCGGGCGTTGCCGATCCGGGCGCTGGCCTGTTTGCCTGTTGAAACCGATGCCGACAGAATGGCAATCGCTGATGCGCGGGCGCGCGCCCTTGCGGTCTGGCCCAAGATTTCAGACCTTGGCGTCCTGACCCCGGATGCGCTGACGCAGCTGGAAGGGACGCAGATCGTCACACCTTTTGCTCCGGTCGGGCCGGTAGCGGATCGGCTGTCTGGTTTGCGGAAAAGTGCCGCCGCCGTTGGTATCGCGCTGACCGAGGTGCAGCGCGATTGGGATCGGGTGGTATGGCCGCATTGCCGCAAAGGCTTTTTCGCGCTCAAGCAAGAGATCCCGACAATCCTCGCGGCAAGGGGGCTGGCATGACCCAGCCGCGTATGACGGTGTGGTTTGACAGCGGCTGCCCGCTCTGCCGAGGCGAGATCGCGCTGATGCGGCGGCTGGACCGGCGTGGCGCGATCCGCTTTGTGGATGCCTGCAACCCCGACACCGCCTGCCCGCTGGATCGCGCCGAAATCCTCGCCCGTTTTCATGCTGCTGAGGACGGACGATTGCTGTCCGGTGCCGCCGCCTTTGCGGCGATGTGGCGGGCCATCCCGCTGTTGCGCCCCCTGGGATACCTTGCGGCTTGGGCGCCGCTGACGCCGGTATTCGAGGCCGCCTATCGCGGCTTTCTGCGGCTGCGGCCCGCTCTGCAAAGGCTGCTGCGGTGAGCCGCGAGGATCATCGGTCCCGCCCGGTGCCGCAGGCGCGGCTGGCGCGGCTTGCGGCTTTTGGTCAGATGGGGGGCGGCGTCGCGGCGGGCATGATCGGCGAAGGGCTGCGCCGGCTGGCGCGCGGCGAGCGGCCCGCCCTACCTGACCTGTTGCTGACGCCGACCAATGCCCGCAGGGTGACCGATCAGCTTTCGCGCTTGCGCGGGGCGGCGATGAAGCTGGGGCAGATGCTGTCGATGGATGCCGGCGACATGCTGCCGCCAGAACTCACGGCGATCCTGTCGCAATTGCGAGACGCCGCCCATGTGATGCCGCCCGCCCAACTCTCGCGCCAGCTGGCGGCGGCGTGGGGGCCCGACTGGCGCCGGCGGTTTGCCCATTTCGATCCCCGGCCCATTGCCGCCGCCTCGATCGGGCAGGTGCATCGTGCGACCTTGCCTTCGGGGCAGGAGCTGGCGGTCAAGGTGCAATATCCTGGCGTTGCCGCCAGCATAGATGCCGATATCGACAATGTGGCGATGCTTTTGCGGATCTCGGGCCTGCTGCCCGCGGGGCTCGACGTAGTACCCCTGCTGGCCGAGGCCAAGCGGCAGTTGCACGAAGAGGCAGATTATCGACGCGAGGCGGCGCAGATGACCCGCTATGCCGACCTCTTGGCCGATGACCCGCGTTTTGTCGTGCCGCGCCCCGTTGAAGATATGTTGCACTCTGCGGTGATCGCGATGGACTACCTGCCCGGTAGCCCGATCGAAACGCTGGCCCACGCACCCGAGGCGCAGCGTCAGGCAGCCTTGGCGGCGCTGCTGGATCTGGTGCTGCGCGAAGTGTTCGACTTCGGGCTGATGCAGACCGACCCGAACTTCGCCAATTTTCGTTGGCAGGCAAAGACCGGACGCATCGTTCTGCTGGATTTCGGCGCAGCCCGCCCGGTGACGAACGAGACCGCTTCTGCCTATCGCGCCCTGCTGGCGGCAGCACTTTCCGATGATCTGCCGTCCATCCGGCAGGCGCTGTTATCCGCCGGTTTTGTGTCCGAGGCACAGTATGCCCGACACGGGCAGGCGATTGACGCGATGCTCCGCCTTTTACTGGACCGCATCACAAGCAGCCGCCACGGGCTTTTCGATTTTGCCGAGCGCAGGTTTGTCGAAAGGCTGCGCGCCTTGGCCGCGCCGCTGGTCGCGGACCGGGCAAGCTGGGCCTTGCCGCCTGCCGCCTGCCGACCTGCTGTTTGCGCAGCGCAAGATCGGCGGTATCGCCCTTCTCTTCGTGAGCATGGGCGCACAGTTGCCGCTGGCCGATCTGCTTGCGCCCTATGCAGCATGGCCCTCTGCACCGCATATGCCGACGGGTCAGCGGTGCCGCTAGGTCAGGGGCTTGGCGCCACGCACCACCCGGTGCCGCCCTCACGGTTGCCTGGGGATGGCCCGTCCGATTCTACCGCTGCAGCGTTTTCCGCCGAATCCTGTTGTGGTTTTTGCGGTGTTGGGGGCGGTGGTTGGGGGATTCGGGGTCAGGTTGGTGGGATTCGGGG
>CAYTMV010000053.1:7185-15695 GCA_964439015.1 uncultured Gemmobacter sp. | reverse complement strand
CGCGGCGCTGCCATTCATAGTTGCCATACCACGGCGGGGTTTCGCAGATCTTCTTCGGATCCTCGTGGATCGCGGTGTCCATATAGGCGGCGCCGGTCTCGAGGCAGGCCTCCAGTACAGTCATGTTCACAAAGGCAGAGCCCACGTTGATCACGATCTGCGCCCCGGTTTCGCGGATAAGGGCCGCCACGGCGGCGCTGTCCATCGCGTCAACCGCATGGGCGGCAAACACGCCGGGAACCTTCATCGCGCCCTTTTCATGGACCGATGCGATCACCGCCTCGCATTTGGCCTTGGTGCGGCTGGCGATATGCAGATCGCCCAGCCGGTCGTTATTCTGCGCGCATTTGTGCGCCACGACCTGTGCCACGCCGCCGGCGCCAATGATCAGAACGTTGCGTTTCACTTCGAACCGTCTCCTTCAAGGACAGAGGGAAGCGGGTCAGCCAAGGCTGCCCTCAAAATCGGCATAGCCGAACTCTCGTTTCACGGTAAGCGAGCCGTCCAGCTCGCGCACCACAATCCCCGGCATCTTCACGCCGTTGAACCAGTTTTTCTTGACCATCGTATAGCCCGCGGCATCCGCGATGCTGAGGCGGTCGCCCACCTTGACAGGGGTCGGGAAGTTGAACTCGCCGAAAATATCGCCTGCCAGACAGGACTTGCCGCAAATCATGAACGGATATTCGCCTTCTGTCTCCATCTTGCCGGATTGGCGATAGATGAGCAGGTCCAGCATATGCGCCTCGACCGAGGCGTCGACCACGGCCAGATCCTTGCCGTTGTTCAGCACGTCCAGCACGGTCACTTCCAGCGTGGCGGTGTTGGTGATCGCCGCCTCGCCCGGCTCAAGATAGACCTGCACGCCATGACGGTCGGCAAAGGCGCGCAGACGGGCGGCCAGCTTGTCGATCGGGTAGCCTTCGCCGGTGAAATGAATGCCGCCGCCAAGGCTGACCCACTTCAGCCGGCCCAACAGCGCGCCGAACTCATCCTCGATCCGGGTCAACTGACGGTCGAAAAGGTCGAAATCGGCGTTTTCGCAGTTGTAGTGGATCATGAAGCCGGAAATGCGGCCCATCACCCGCTCGATCCTGGTCACGTCCCACTCGCCCAGCCGGCTGAACGGGCGGGCCGGGTCGGCCAGATCGAAGCCCGAAGTCGAGAACCGCGGGTTCAGCCGCAGGCCGCGCGCGATCGAGGCCGAGGCGTTGTCAAACCGCTCCAGCTGGCCGATCGAGTTGAAGATGATCTTGTCGGCATAGGTCACGGCCTCGGCGATCTCATGGTCGGCCCAGGCTACGGAATAGGCGTGGGTTTCGCCGCCAAAGCGTTCCTTGCCGAGCTTGAGTTCGTAGAGGCTGGACGAGGTGGTGCCGTCCATGTGCTGGGCCATCTGGTCAAAGACGCCCCAAGTGGCAAAGCATTTCAGCGCCAGCAGGGTCTTTGCCCCCGAGGCCTGCCGCAGCTGATCCATCAGCGCCATGTTGCGGGCCAGCTTTGACCGGTCGATCAGATAAAACGGCGTCTGGATCATGCGAATCCCCCCAGGGTCCAAAGGGACAGAAGCGGTGCAAATAGGGCCTATCCCCCCCATGTGCAAGGGATATGACAGGTCACGCAGCCAGCGCCCGCCCCACGGCCAACAGCTCGGCCCGCAGCAGATCCACCGCGGCGTCCAGCGTCATCGATTCGTCATGGCCCCATTGCAGGAAGGCACGCCCCAGCACCACCACCACGACCTCGCCCAGAATATCGGCGGTGAGGGCATGTCCCGGCCCCAGCCGGGGCGCCAGCAGGGCGGTGAGCTGGCGGTTCAGCTGCCGCATCGACTCGCGGAAGGTGGCAACCAACAGCGGAGTCTTGTCCAGCAGCGCGGCGATCGCGCGGATGGTGTCCTTGCGCTTGGTCTGCGCTGTCAGCGTCACGCGCAGCAACTCGGCCATGTCATCGACCAGCGTCCCACGGGCGGCGGCAAAGGCCTCCAGCGCCTCGGGAGTAAAGGTCAGGGGCGGCCCCAGCGCGGCGGCTTCCTTATTGAGGTAATAGTTGAAGAAGGTGCGCTTGCTGATCCCGGCCTCGGTCGCGATCATCTCGGTCGATACGGCGTCAAATCCGTGCCGGTCGATCAGCCGCAGCGTGACCGCCTGAATCTCGCGCAAGGTCTGTTGGCGGCGGCGGTCGCGCAGGGGCTGCGAAAGCGGATCTGAGGATGAATTTTTCATTGCTCAGCGTGAAATCCTTGCATACTGTGCAACACATGTTGCCCGCCTTGACCGTGGAGTCAAGGTGCCGGCCCTAACCATTCCTGAGGTTATCCATGCGCATTTCGCTTTATGCCTTGCTCGGCATCGCTTTGACAGCCGCCCCCGCCGTTGCGCAGCAGCCGCCAATGCCGCCCAAGCAGGTGGGTGTGATTGAATTGCAGATGCAGAAGGTTCCGCGAATCGTCACCCTGCCGGGGCGGGCCGTGGCAGGCGAAGAGGCCGCGATCCGGCCCCGTGTGTCGGGCATGGTGACCGAGATTCTTTATATCGGTGGTTCGCCCATTGCTGCCGGGGCGCCGATGTTCCGCATTGATGCCACCATCTATGAGGCAGATGTGATCGCCGCCGAGTCCGAGGTGGCCGCCGCGGCTGCGGTGTCGCGGCAGGCGAAAGCCACGCTGGAACGCGCGCGTCGGCTGGTCGGCTCGGGCACTACGCCCGTCGATGTCGAAAACGCCGAGGCCGCGCTGGAGCAGGCCTTGGCCCGCGAAAAGGCCGCGAAAGCGGCGCTGACACTGGCCGAGGCGCAGCTGGGCTGGACCACCGTCACCAGCCCCATCGACGGCATGGCCAGCGTGGCCGAGGTTTCCGTGGGCGACCTGGTTTCAGCCGGACAACCCGAGGCGATGGCCACGGTCACCCGTCTCGACCCGATCGACGTGGATATGTACGAGCCTTCGGCGCGCATCTTGCGCGTCTATGATGACATCGCCGCCGGCCGCTTGCAGGTGCATGACAAGCTGAAGGCGACCCTGACGCTGGAGAACGGACAGACCTATTCCGTGGGTGGCACCTTGTTGTCACCGGGCTTTACGGTTTCCACCACAACGGGTGCAGTCGACAACCGCTTTCGGTTTGAAAACCCCGATCGCCGGTTGTTGCCCGGCATGTTCGTGCGCGGCCAGATCGAGATCGGGGTGGCCGAGGCGGTGCTGGTTTCGCAATCCGCGGCCACGCGTGACCGCACCGGGCAACTGACGGCCTGGGTCGTCGAGGATGGCAAGGCGGTGCAGCGGCAATTGACCGAGGACGGCACCTATCAGAATCACTGGATCGTGACAGCCGGGGTGCAGCCCGGTGATTTGTTGGTGGCGGATGGCTTCAACGGTTTGATGGCAGGCATGGAGGTGGTGACGGTGCCCGTCATCTATGATGATGCCGGCGTCGTGCAAACGCTGCCTGCGCCCGATGCCGCCGGCGATACGCCCGCCGCAGATCAGGCCGAGTGATCCAGATGGCACGTTTTTTCATTCATCGCCCCGTCTTCGCCTGGGTTCTGGCGGTCATCACCATGCTGGTGGGCGTGATCGGTCTGACAACCCTGCCGATCGAGCAATACCCGCAGATCGCCCCCACCACGGTCAGCATCCGCGCCAACTATGTCGGTGCATCGGCCGAGATCGTCGAAAGCTCGGTCACCACCGTGATCGAGGATGCGATGACCGGGCTGGATGGGCTGGTCTACATGACCTCCACCTCTACCCCCGGCCAGACGGAGATCGCGCTGACCTTTGACGATACTGTCGATGCGGATATCGCGCAGGTGCAGGTGCAGAACAAGCTGCAACTGGTCAGCAGTCAGTTGCCCGACGTGGTGCAGCGGTCCGGCGTGAACGTCGCACGCTCGACCTCGTCGATCCTGCTGGTGGGGGCTCTGGCCTCGATGGACGGCCGCTATTCCACGGTTGAGCTGGGCGACATGGCGGCGCGCTTTATCGAAGATCCGGTCAAGCGCACCCCCGGTGTGGGTTCGATCAACACTTTCGGCTCGGGTTTCGCGATGCGCATCTGGCTCGATCCGATGAAGATGGTTCAATATCAGGTCACGCCCGCCGACGTCACACGCGCCGTCGCTGAACAGAATACCAACGTCACCGTCGGCAGTCTTGGCAGCCAGCCGGCCGCCGATGGCCAGAGGCTGACGCTGTCGGTCTCCGCGCAATCGCAATTCTCGACCGTCGAGGAGTTTGAGCGAATCCTGCTGCGCGTGGACGAGGATGGCTCGACCGTGTTTCTGGGCGATGTGGCGCGGATCGAGATCGGCCAGGAAAGCTATGGCATCGAGTCGCGCTATAACGGCGTGCCGGCCTCGGGCTTTGCGGTCAACCTGGCGACCGGCGCAAATGCCGTGGATACCGCCGCGGCGGTGCGCGCCACCATCGACGGCCTGAAGGGCGCGCTGCCCGAGGGCGTCGAGGTGATCTATCCCTATGACACCTCGCCCTTTGTCGAGAAATCCATTGGTCAGGTCTACAAGACCCTGGCCGAAGCCGTGGTGCTGGTCTTCATCGTGATCCTCGTCTTCCTGCAAAGCTGGCGGGCGACGATCATTCCGGTGATCGCAATTCCGGTGGTGCTGCTGGGCACCTTTGGGGTCATGGCCTTTACCGGTTTTTCGATCAACACGCTGACCATGTTTGCCATGGTGCTGGCGATCGGCCTGCTGGTCGATGACGCCATCGTCGTGGTGGAAAACGTCGAGCGGGTCATGGAAGAGACCGGCCTCGACGCCGTGGCCGCGACCGAAAAAAGCATGGACGAGATCACCTCGGCGCTGGTGGGCATCGTGCTGGTACTGTCGGCGGTGTTTCTGCCGATGGCCTTCATGAGCGGATCGACAGGGGTGATCTATCGGCAATTCTCTATCACGATCATCACGGCCATGGTGCTGTCCTTGGCCGTGGCGTTGATCCTGACTCCGGCGATGTGCGCCAGCCTGTTGAAGCGTCGGGTTCATACCGAAGTTTCCTTTGCCCCGGCCCGTTGGTTCAACCGCGGTCTGGACCGGATGACGGATGGCTATGGCGGATCGGTGTCCCGGCTGGTGCGGCGCCCCTTCCTGCTGGTGCTGGTGCTGGCGGCGCTGAGTTTCGGTGCGCTGCGACTTTATGAAAAACTGCCCGGATCGTTTCTGCCGCAAGAAGATCAGGGCGTGTTGCTGGTGATCCTGCAAACGCCAGACGGGTCGACCAATACCCAGACCAAGGCGATGATGGAAAGGGTCGAGCAATACCTGCTGACGCAGGAGACCGAGATGGTCGACTCGGTGTTCTCGGTCCTCGGCTTCAGCTTTGGCGGGCAGGGTCAGAACAACGCGATGGTCTTTGTCCGGCTGCGCGATTACGACGAGCGGCCGGGGCTGGACGCAGCCTCGCTGGTGGCGCGGGCCAATGGTTACTTTTTCATGACCAATCGCGCCGGCACCGCCTATTTCCTGCAACCGCCGCCGATTCAGGGCATGGGCACGGCTTCGGGCTTTACCATGCATCTGGTCGACCAGACCGGGCAGGGGCAGGAGGCACTGGCCGCTGCCGCCACCGCGCTGGTCGCCGGAAGCCGTGAGGATGGCCGGGTGGCCAACCTGCGCGGCAATGATGCGCCGTTCCAGACCGCATTGCAGCTGTCGATCGACCAGCAAAAGGCGGCAGCCTTCGGCCTCTCGATTGCCGATATCAATTCGATGCTGGCGGTGATCTTTGCCGGACGGGACGTGAACGATTTTGCCCTGGGGACCGAGCTGCGCCCGGTGGTGGTGCAGGGCGAGCCCTGGGCCCGTGCCCAGCCCGAGGATATCGACCGCTGGTTTGCCCGCAACGCTGCGGGCGAGATGGTGTCCTTTGGTGCCTTCAGCACCCAAAGCTGGGATCAGGAGCCGCAGAAACTGGCGCGCTTTGGCGGCACGCGGGCGATGGAACTCAGCGGCTCTGCCGCGCCGGGCATCTCGTCGGGCGACGCCATGCTGGCCATGGAGCAGATGGTGACCGGGATGGAGGGTGGCTTTGGCACAGCCTGGACCGGCCTCTCCTATCAAGAGCGGCTGTCGGGCAATCAGGCGCCGATGCTGTTCGCCCTGTCGGCGCTGGTGGTGTTTCTGGCGCTGGCGGCGCTCTATGAAAGCTGGACGGTGCCGCTGGCGGTGATGATGACGGTGCCGATCGGTATTCTGGGGGCGCTGGCGGCAGCACTGGCCTTTGGGCAGTCGAACGACGTCTATTTCAAGGTCGGTCTGCTGACGACCATCGGCCTTGCGGCGCGCAACGCCATCCTGATCGTGGAGTTTGCCCAGCAGCTGATCAAGGAGGGCAAGCCGCTTCTGGAAGCGGCGGTCGAAGCGTCGCGGATGCGGTTGCGGCCGATCCTGATGACCACGCTTGCCTTCATGCTGGGGGTGCTGCCGCTGGCCATCGCCTCGGGCGCGGGGGCGGCGGCGCAGAATTCGATCGGCATCGGCGTTCTGGGCGGGATGACCGCCTCGGCGGTGATCGGGGTGTTTCTGGTGCCGGTGTTCTACGTCGCGGTTCTCAGCGGTGTGGCGCGCCTGGCTGGGGCGTGGCGCAAGTAAGAGAAAGGCCCGGCTGCCATGGCCGGGCCTTTTTCAATCGCGGTAGTCGAGGCCCAGATCCAGCACCGGGGCCGAATGTGTCAGCGCCCCCACCGAGATGAAATCCACCCCGGTCGCGGACACTTCGGCGATGCGCGGCAAGCTCATGTTGCCTGAGGCCTCTGTCACCATCCGGCCATGGACCATGGCCACGGCCTGATGCAGCGTCAGGGTGTCCATATTGTCCAGCAGCACACAATCCGCGCCACCTTCCGACAGCACCTCTTCCAGCTGGTCCAGGCGGTCCACCTCGATCTCGACCCGCATCATGTGCGAGCGTGCGGCTTTCACCGCCTTCAGCACCGCGCGCACGCCACCGGCCGCAGCAATGTGGTTATCCTTGATCAGGATCGCATCGCCCAGACCATAGCGGTGGTTCGAGCCGCCGCCATGCACCACCGCGGCCTTTTCGACGATCCGCAGGCCCGGTGTGGTCTTGCGGGTGCAGGTGATGCGGGTGGCGGTGCCGTGGGTTTCGGCCACGAAGGCGGCGGTCAGGGTGGCGATGCCGCACATCCGCCCGGCAAAGTTAAGGGCCACACGCTCGGCCGCGAGGATTGCCGCCATGTCGCCAGAAACGGTCATCAGCACCGATCCCGCGCCGCAGGCGCTGCCATCGGGCAGGTGGGTGGTGATGGACAGGCCGGGATCGACCAGCCGGAAGGCCATCGCCGCCACCTGCATCCCCGAGACGCGTCCGGCGTGACGGGCGCGCATCTCGACCGTGCCGCGGGTGCCGGGCCGGATCACCGCCCGCCCGGTCACGTCACCCCAGGGGGTCAGGTCTTCGGTCAGGGCGGCGCGCACCACCGGTTCCAGCAGCAGGTCGGGCAAGTTTGTCATCGGGCAGACCGGATCTGATCGCGCAGGGCGCGGGCTTCGGTAAGGGTCAGGCGCGAGGGCTGACCCTCGGCCGCGGTGTCGGGATAATCGGTGCGGCAATGCGCACCGCGCGATTCGCGCCGCAGCAGGGCGGCGGCCGCGATGATCGTGGCAGTGGTCAGCATATTGGCGAAGGCCGCCGAGTCGTCGGGCGACTCCATCGTGGCAAGCGCGGCCAGCGCCTCGGCGATGCCATCCTCATCGCGCAACACGCCCAGATTGCGCGACATAAGCTGACGCAGCGCCGCTACCTTTTTCATATCCAGCGCGCCGGGGGCGCCGGCCAATGCCACCTCAACCGCGGGCGCGTCGTCCACCGTCGGCACCTCGGCGGTGATGTCCAGCGCCGCAACCTCGCCGGTGACCAGCGCCTCCAGCAGCCCGTTCGAGGCCAGCCGGTTCGCGCCATGAAGGCCGGTGCAGGAGGCCTCGCCGGCCACCCACAAACCGGGCAGGGACGACCGGCCGCGGGCATCCACGGCGATGCCGCCCATGTGGTAATGGGCCGCCGCCGTAACCGGGATCGGCTGGGTGACAGGGTCGATGCCTGCACGCTGGCAGGCGGCATGGACAGTGGGGAAGTGGTCGGCCAGTTTCGCACCGACGGCGGCGCGCGTGTCCAGCATCGGTCGCCGACCGGCCTTCCATTCGGCAAAGACGGCACGGGCGACGATATCGCGCGGGGCCAGCTCGGCCTCGGGCGCGATATCGAGCATGAAGCGTTTGCCCTCGGCGTTGATCAGCACCGCGCCTTCGCCGCGCAGCGCCTCGGTCGCAAGCGGGGCCGGATCTTCGCCAAGATCCATGGCGGTGGGGTGAAACTGCACGAATTCCGCATCGCGAATCACCGCGCCAGCGCGGGCCGCCATGCCCAGCATCTGACCGCGGATGCGCGGCGGGTTGGTCGTGATGGCAAACAGGCCCGCCGCCCCGCCGCCGGCCAGCAGCACCGCAGGCGTGCGGATCAGGCCGCGGCCCGA
>CAYTMV010000053.1:0-7085 GCA_964439015.1 uncultured Gemmobacter sp. | reverse complement strand
GCGTTCAGCGCGGCGATCCCGCCGCCGACGATCACCACGCGGTCGGTGCGGGTCTCGGGCAGGGCCATCACTTGGCCGCCGACATGTCGATCATCCGCTGGACCGAGCGGCGCGCGCCTTCGGCCAATGCGGGATCAACCTCAACCGGTGTGGTCATGGAGTGCAGCGACCAAAGGATTTTCTCCAGCGTGATCATCTTCATGTAGGGGCACATCATGCAGGGGCCCACAAACTCGACCTGCGGATGGGCGTCGGCAATGTTGGAAGCCATCGAGCATTCGGTCACCAACAGCGCCTGTGCCGGATGTTCGCGCGCCACATAGTCGATGATCCCGCTGGTCGAGCCGGAGAAATCCGCCTCGGCCACCACGTCGGGCGGGCATTCCGGATGGGCTATGATTCGGGTGTCGGGGTGCCAGGCCCGAAACTCGCGCAGCTCTTTCGCGGTAAACTGTTCATGCACGATGCAGGCGCCGTCCCACCAGACGATGGTCTTGTGCGGCACCTGTTTCGCCACGTTCTGCGCCAGATACTTGTCGGGCAGCATGATGACGGTCTGTTCGGGCAGGGCGGCCACGATCTGCGCTGCGTTGGACGAGGTGCAGCAGACATCCGCCGCCGCCTTTACCTCGGCCGAGGTGTTGACATAGGCCACCACCGGTGCGCCGGGATACATGGCGCGCATCTGCGCCACCCCTTCGGCGGTGATCGAGGACGCCAGCGAGCAGCCCGCCGCCATGTCCGGCATCAGCACGGTCTTGCCAGGGTTCAGCACCTTGGAGGTCTCGGCCATGAAATGCACGCCGCCCTGCACGATCACGCTGGCTGCAACCTTCTGCGCCTCACGCGCCAGTTGCAGGCTGTCACCCACCACGTCGCAGACGCCGTGAAACACCTGAGGTGACATGTAATTGTGGCCCAGCACCACGGCGTCGCGCTCGCGCTTCATCCGGTTGATCGCGAGGACATAGGGCGCATGGGTGGCCCAATCGGCAAAGGGGATGACCCGCGCTGCCTTGGCCCAGATGTCGCGGGTGGCTTCGGCGGCATCCAGCGAGGGAGCGAGGTCATAGTGCGCGGCAAGCTCGGCGCGCATCGCATTCATGTCGAGCAATGGCTTGGCCTTCCGTGTTGGAATGGACGGGTCAGGGCGGCACTTCGCGCTCTTGTTTTCCGCGACGTAAGAGAAACACCCCGGCGCGTCAACGGCGCTTAGCGTTTCACGCTGGTAGTGACGTAGTTCACCGACAGGTCGCGGGACGACAGGCTCCAGGACCAGCCGATGGGGTTGAACACCATGCCCTTGCGATCCACCTGGGTCAGCCCGGCCTGCTCGATCAGGGCCTGCAACTCGTCCGGGGTAATGAACTTGTTCCAGTCATGCGTGCCCTTGGGCAGCCAGCGCATGATGTGTTCGGCCCCGACAATCGCCATCAGCCAGCTTTTCGGATTGCGGTTCAGGGTCGAGCAGATCATCAGCCCGCCGGGTTTCAGCAGCCGCTGACAGGCGATCAGATAGGCGGCGGGATCGGCCACATGCTCGATCACCTCCATGTTCAGCACCACATCGAATTGCTCGCCGGCAGCGGCCAGGGCCTCGGCTGTGGTGTGGCGATAGTCGATCTCAAGCCCCGATTGCCGGGCATGGATCTGCGCGACCGGGATGTTGCGGGGGGCGGCATCGGCGCCCACGACAGTTGCGCCCAGTCGGGCCATAGGCTCGGACAACAGCCCGCCGCCGCAGCCAATATCCAGCAGCCGCAGGCCGGTAAACGGGGTGGGGGCAGTGAGGTCGCGGCCAAACTCGGCCGCGATCTGGGTGGTGATGTAGTCCAGCCGGCAGGGATTCATCAGGTGCAGAGGACGAAACTTGCCCTTCGTGTCCCACCATTCGGCAGCCATCGCCTCAAACTTGGCGACTTCGGCGGGGTCGATGGTGGTGGTCATGGCAGTCCCTCTCGTCTCATGCTGGCGATACGCCTGATGAACGTTATATATGGGAACATGGATCACAGATCAGGCCAAAAGCGCGCAGTCGAATATCTTTACCCGCCGGTCGAGCCCTTCGACCAGCGGATGATGGACATGGGCGAGGGACATAACGTCTATGTCGAGCAATGCGGCGCGCGCGATGGCGTGCCGGTGATCGTGCTGCATGGGGGGCCGGGCGGCGGCTGCAGCCCGGCTATGCGGCGCTATTTCGATCCGGGTGTCTACCGTGTGGTGCTGTTTGACCAGCGCGGCTGCGGCCGCTCGCGCCCGACAGCCGCGGTCGCGGATAACAGCACCTGGCACCTGATCCGCGATATCGAGGCAATCCGGCAGGCGCTGGGCATTGACCGATTTGTGGTCTTTGGCGGC
Source organism: uncultured Gemmobacter sp. (assembly GCA_964439015.1). Taxonomy (GTDB): domain Bacteria; phylum Pseudomonadota; class Alphaproteobacteria; order Rhodobacterales; family Rhodobacteraceae; genus Gemmobacter. The sequence continues at coordinate 4,724 of CAYTMV010000053.1, read as the reverse complement.
AGCTGGGGCGCGACGCTGGCGCTGGCCTATGCGATCACCCACCCCGAGCGGGTGCTGCATCTGGTGCTGCGCGGGGTGTTTCTGGGCCAAAGGTCCGAGCTGGACTGGTTTTACGGCGGCGGCGCGGGGGTGTTTTTTCCTGACCTCTGGCGGCAGTTTTCCCATGCCGTGCCCGGGGACGAACGCGGCGATCTGATCGCGGCCTATCACCGGCGGCTGTTTTCCGGCGATCACGCGCAAGAGGTGCGGTTCGGGCGGCTGTGGTCGGCCTGGGAAAATGCGCTGGCCTCGGTCAGTGGCGACGGGATCGGCGCGGACAGCCCGCCCGATTATGCCCGCGCTTTCGCCCGGCTGGAGAATCACTATTTCCGCAACGACTGCTTCTTTGCCCATGACGGCTGGATTCTGGCCAATCGCCACCGGATCGAGCATCTGGGCGCTGTGATCGTGCAGGGACGGCATGACATGATCTGCCCGCCGGTATCGGCCTGGCAGCTGGCCGATGGTTGGCGGCGGGCGCAGTTGCGCATGGTGCCGGCAGCCGGACATGCCTTGTCCGAGCCGGGCATATCCGCCGGGCTGGTGCGCGCGATGGATGCCCTGCGTGGGCAGTTTGGAGGATAAATGGACTGGATGATGCTCTGGCCCTTTGCGCTGGCCTCGGTGGCAGCTGGGGCGACGGGGATGCTGTTCAAGCCGGGCGCCTGGTATGAGGGCCTGACCAAGCCCGATTGGCGGCCGAAGAACTGGATGTTTCCGGTCGCCTGGACCACGATCTACATCCTGTCGGCGCTGGCCGCCGCACGGGTCGCGGTGCTGCCCGGTGCGGGCTTCGCGCTGGCGCTGTGGGCCGCGCAGATCGCGCTCAATACCCTCTGGACCCCGGTATTCTTCGGGGCGCGCCGGATGGGGCTGGGCATGGCGGTGATGGTGGCGCTGTTTGCCGTTGTTGCGATGATGCTGGTAAGCTTTTGGCGGCTGGACTGGCTGGCGGGGTTGATGGTGCTTCCCTACATGCTGTGGCTGTGTCTGGCGGCGCCGCTGAACTGGCGGGTCTGGCGCGACAATCCCGGCGCAGAAAATCTTTCCGACCCCGCTTGAAACCCTGAATAACGCGCACATGTTTGAGGGGCGGGACGGGCCCCTCTGGCGACGGTGTTTCAAACGCCGTCGTGATGTCGGACCGCATCGAGTGCGCTCGATGTCCGCCCGGTATGACGTGCAGACCTCTGGCGCCGCAACATAACAGAGGTCTGAGATGGAAATCCTCACACTACTCTTTCTGGGCAAGCCTCTCTGGATGTGGGTCCTGTTCATCGGCATCGTCCTGACGCTGCTGGTGGTGGACCTGGGGCTGTTCCACAAGGATGATCACGAGATTGGCGTGGCCGAAAGCCTCAAGCTTTCGGCCTTCTACATTGCACTGGGCCTGGGCTTTTCAGGCTTTGTCTGGTGGCAGATCGGTCAGACGGCCGCAGCGCAATATCTGACTGCCTTTGTCGTCGAAAAGACGCTGGCGCTGGACAACATCTTTGTCATCGCGCTGATCTTCAGCTTTTTCGCGATCCCGCGGAAGTACCAGCACCGGGTGCTGTTCTGGGGTATCCTGGGCGTGATCGTGCTGCGCGGCATCATGATCGGGCTCGGGGCCACGATCGTCGCCTCCTATCACTGGGTGCTTTATATTTTCGCCGTGTTCCTGATCCTGACTGGTATCAAGATGCTGTTCACCGGCGAGAAAGAGCACAACCTGCATGACAACCCGCTGCTGAAATGGATGAAGCGGCGCTTTCATGTCACCGAAGATATCGAGGGGCATGCCTTCTTCGTGAAGCGGCCGCATCCCCAGACCGGCAAGCTGGTCAATTATGCCACGCCGCTGTTTCTGGCGCTGGTGATGATCGAGTTTGCCGACCTGATCTTTGCGGTGGATTCGGTGCCTGCGGTGTTTACCATCACCACCGATCCCTTCGTGGTCTATACCTCGAACATCTTCGCGATCCTGGGCCTTCGGGCGCTGTATTTCGCGCTGGCGGCGATCCTGCACCGCTTTGCCTATCTGAAATACGCGCTGTCGATCCTGTTGGTGTTCATCGGCTCCAAGATCTTTATCGCGGACCTGATGGGCTGGCAGAAGTTTCCGCCGGAATGGTCGCTTGGCATCACCTTTGCGATCCTGTCGGCGGGGGTCTTGGTCTCGCTCTGGAAGACCCGCGCCGATGCGGTGAAGGCTGTCTGATACGGGAAGGGGGCGCACGCCCCCTTCTTTTCTTGCAATCCTGGGCCAGTTCGCCTATATGGCCTTCAACAGCGGCGCTGACGGGTCCAAACCGGAAGCCCACCGAAAATTGCAACGGGCCGCTCGGGCCCGTTTTTTGTTTTGGAATCAAGATGTCCGATCTCATCGCCAAGACCGCCATCGACCGGCGCCTCGCCGATATCATCACCCCCGTGATCGAGGGGCTGGGATTCGAGCTGGTGCGCGTTCGTCTGATGGGCGGCAAGACGCGGATCCTGCAGATCATGGTCGACCGGCCGGAAGGCGGGATCGAGGTGGATGAATGTGCGCAGGTCTCGACTGCGGTCTCGGCTGTTCTGGACGTCGAAGACCCGATCGAGGACAATTACATTCTCGAGGTCTCCTCGCCCGGCATTGACCGGCCGCTGACCCGGTTGAAGGATTTCGACATGTGGGTCGAGTATGAGGCCCGCCTTGAAACGACCGAGATGATCGACGGCCGCCGTCGCTTCAAGGGGGTGCTGCAAGGCACCGAGGGCGACGAGGTGCTGATCGAGATCGAAGAGGGCGGCGAGTCGATCACCATCGGCCTGAAATTCGACTGGTTGTCGGATGCCAAGCTGCTGCTGACCGACGAGCTGATCGCCGAAGTCCTGCGCCAGCGCAAGGAATCCGGCGTGATCGACGAATCGAAGTTCGACGAGATCGAAGAGACCGAAGACGACGAAGACGGGGACGACGTTCCCGAAACCAGACACTGAACGCAGCGTAAGACGCGGGGATACAATGGCGATTACCTCGGCCAACCAGCTGGAACTGTTGCAGACCGCCGAAGCGGTGGCGCGCGAGAAGATGATCGACCCGGATCTGGTGATCCAGGCGATGGAGGAAAGCCTCGCGCGGGCCGCCAAAAGCCGCTACGGCGCGGAAATGGACATCCGCGTGAAGATCGACCGCAAGACCGGGCGGGCGACCTTTGCCCGCGTCCGCACCGTGGTCGAGGATGACGCGGTCGAGAATCACCACGCGCAGATGACGGCCAAGCAGGCCAAGAGCTATCTGGCCGACCCGAAGGTCGGTGACGAGATCATCGACGAGGTGCCGCCGGTCGATCTGGGCCGCATCGCCGCGCAAAGCGCCAAGCAGGTGATTCTGCAGAAAGTGCGCGAGGCCGAGCGGGATCGTCAGTATGACGAGTTCAAGGATCGCAAGGGCACGATCATCAACGGCGCGGTCAAGCGCGAGGAATACGGCAATATCATCGTCGATATCGGCCGCGGCGAGGGCATCCTGCGCCGCAACGAGAAGATCGGCCGCGAAAGCTATCGCCCCGGCGACCGCATCCGCTGCTATATCAAGGACGTGCGCCGCGAGACCCGCGGCCCGCAGATCTTCCTCAGCCGCACCGACCCGCAGTTCATGGCCGAGCTGTTCAAGATGGAAGTGCCGGAAATCTATGAAGGCGTGATCGAGATCAAGGCCGTGGCCCGCGATCCCGGATCGCGCGCGAAGATCGCGGTCATCAGCTATGACAACTCGATCGACCCGGTTGGTGCCTGCGTCGGTATGCGCGGCTCGCGCGTGCAGGCGGTGGTCAACGAACTGCAGGGCGAGAAGATCGATATCATCCCGTGGAACCAGGACACTGCGACCTTCCTCGTCAATGCGCTGCAACCAGCCGAAGTGTCGAAGGTGGTCTTTGACGAAGAGGCCGGCAAGATCGAAGTCGTGGTCCCGGACGAGCAGCTGTCGCTGGCCATCGGCCGTCGCGGGCAGAACGTGCGTCTGGCCAGCCAGCTGACCGGCCTTGATATCGACATCATGACCGAGGCCGAAGAATCGGCCCGCCGTCAGGCCGAGTTTGCCGAGCGCACCAAGCTGTTCATGGATACGCTGGACATCGACGAGATGATGGCTCAGCTGCTGGTTTCGGAAGGCTTCACCAATCTGGAAGAAGTGGCCTATGTCGATCAGGACGAGCTGCTGTCGATCGACGGTTTCGACGAATCGACCGCCGACGAACTGCAGGCCCGGGCCCGCGACTATATCGAGGAACAGAACCGCAAGGCGATCGAGACCGCCCGTGCGCTGGGCGTCGATGACAGCCTGTTCAACTTCGAGGGTCTGACCCCGCAGATGATCGAGGCGCTGGCCAAGGATGGCGTCAAGACGCTGGAAGACTTTGCGACCTGCGCCGACTGGGAGCTGGCCGGCGGCTGGACCACCGAGAATGGCCAGCGCAAGAAGGACGAAGGCATCCTCGAAAAGTTCGACATGAGCCTCGAAGAAGCCCAGACTTTGATCATGACCGCCCGTGTCCTGCTGGGCTGGGTGGACCCGACCGAGATGGAGGCCGAAGAAGCGGCCGAAATCGAGGGCGACGACGACGAGGAGGCCGAGGCCTAAGGGCCTCGGGCAGCGGCGCATGGGGCGCGGCGGCAGGGATAAAGAGCAGGACGGGCCAGAGCGGCGCTGCATCGTCTCG
>CAYTMV010000052.1:0-15712 GCA_964439015.1 uncultured Gemmobacter sp. | reverse complement strand
GTCTCGATGTTGCGGCAGGTGGTGACGCGCGGCACCGCCTCGATGGCCGAGGTTCCCGGCTACGCCGTTGCCGGCAAGACCGGCACCGCCGACAAGCCCAATGGCCGCGGCGGCTACCATGATGACAAGGTGATCAACACCTTTGCCAGCATCTTCCCGGCCACCGATCCGCGCTATGTGCTGATCCTGACCATGGACGAGCCGGTTGAAACCACCGGTCCCAAGCCGCGCCGCACCGCCGGCTGGACCTCGGTTCCGGTCGCGGCCGAGACCATCCGCCGCGTGGCGCCGCTGCTGGGCCTTAGACCGCAAGTTGAATTTGCCCCCGCCGTTGCGGTATCTGCGGCCAACTGAACGTAAGCGGAGGCGAAGCAGATGGCGGCTCAGGCACGGAAACTCTCGGAACTGGGCCTGACCGCGCGGGGCGGGGCCGATATCGCCGTGACGGGCCTGTCGGTGGACAGCCGCGCGGTCAAGCCGGGCCACCTGTTCGCGGCCCTTGTCGGCAGTCGCGCGCATGGCGCGGCGTATATCCCCACCGCGCTGGAACGTGGCGCCGTGGCGATCCTGACCGATGCCGAAGGCGCACGACTGGCGGGTGATCTGCCCGCGGGCGTGGCGCTGGTGATCGCCGAAGAGCCTCGGGCGGCGCTGGCGATGGCGGCGGCGCTGTGGTTCGGCCGCCAGCCGAAGACCATGGCCGCCGTTACCGGCACCAACGGCAAGACCTCGGTCGCGACCTTTACCCGCCAGATCTGGATGGCGCTGGGCCAGACCGCCATCAATATCGGCACCACCGGCGTCGAAGGGGCCTGGACGGCACCTTCGGCCCATACCACGCCGGACCCGATCACCCTGCACGCCATGCTGGCCGATGCGGCCGAGGCAGGCGTGACCCATGCCGCGATGGAGGCCTCCAGCCACGGGCTGGACCAGCGCCGGATGGATGGAGTGCGGTTGATGGCCGGGGCTTTCACCAATTTCACCCAGGACCATCTGGATTATCACGGCACCTTCGAAGCCTATTTCGAGGCCAAGATGGGCCTCTTTACCCGTCTGTTGCCACCCGATGCGGCGGCGGTGGTGAACCTCAATGACCCCAAGGGCGCCGAAGTGGCGGCCATTGCCGCGGCGCGCGGGCTGCGGGTCATCACCGTGGGCCATGCCGAGGGCTGCGATCTGCGGATCCTGGCCCAACGGTTCGATTCCGCCGGGCAGGACCTGCGGCTGTCCTATGGCGGGGTGACCTATCAGGTGCGCCTCGATCTGATCGGCGGTTTTCAGGCCGAAAACGTGGCGCTGGCCGCGGGCCTCTGCATCGGCTGCGGGGCTCAGCCCTCGGCTGTGTTCGAGGTGCTGCCCCGCCTTGCCGGTGTGCGTGGGCGGATGCAGCTTGCCGCCACCCGCCGCAATGGCGCGCCGGTCTTTGTCGATTACGCCCATACGCCCGACGCGATCGAGACCGCGCTGAAGGCGCTGCGTCCGCATGTCATGGGCCGGCTGGTGATCGCTTTCGGCGCCGGTGGCGACCGCGATCGCACCAAGCGCCCGCTGATGGGGGCTGCGGCGGCAAAATACGCCGATGTTCTATTTGTGACAGACGACAACCCCAGATCCGAGGATCCGGCGGCCATTCGGGCAGAAATCATCAAGGCTTGCCCTGAGGCGACCGAGGTCGGCGACCGGGCCGAGGCGATCCTGCGCGCGGTCGATGCGCTGGGGCCGGGCGATGCGGCGCTGATCGCCGGCAAGGGCCATGAGACGGGTCAGGTGATCGGCCGCGACATTTTCCCCTTTGACGATGTCGAGCAGGCCTCTATCGCGGTGGCCGCACTGGATGGGATGATCTGATGGCCACGCTCTGGACCTCGGCAGATGCCGCTTGCGCAACGGGCGGTCGCGCCACGCGTGATTTCGCGGCGGGGGGCGTCTCGATCGACACGCGCAGCCTGCAACCGGGCGATCTGTTTGTGGCGCTGAAAGATGTGCGGGACGGCCATGACTTTGTGGCCGATGCCCTGCGCAAGGGGGCGGCGGCGGCGCTGGTCTCGCGTGTTCCCGATGGGCTGCCTGCGGATGCGCCGCTGCTGATCGTGGATGATGTGCTGACCGCACTGGAAGGCCTGGGCCGCGCGGCGCGCGCGCGCGCCAGGGCGCGGGTGATCGGGGTGACCGGCTCGGTCGGCAAGACCTCCACCAAGGAAATGTTGCGCGCCACGCTGTCCGGGGCCGGCACCGTCCATGCCGCCGAGGCCAGCTATAACAACCATTGGGGCGTGCCGCTGACGCTGGCGCGGCTGCCGCAGGATGCCGATTTCGCTGTGATCGAGATCGGCATGAACCATCCGGGCGAGATCGCGCCGCTGGCCCGCATGGCGCGGCTGGACGTGGCGATGATCACCACGGTCGCGCCGGCGCATCTGTTTTCCTTTGACGGGATCGAGGGGATTGCCCGCGAAAAGGCCGCGATCCTCGACGGGCTTTTGCCCGGCGGCACGGCGGTCCTGCCCGCAGACCTTGACGTATCCCCGATCCTGACGGCGCGCGCGCGGGACATCGGTTGTCCGGTGCTGACCTTTGGCGGGGCCGGGGCGGACTGGCAGCTGAAATCGGTGCAGGAAACCGCGGATGCCTCGATCGCGCAGGCCGAGCGTGCCGGTGTCACCCGGCTGTTCAAGGTTTCTGCACCCGGACGGCATTTCGTTGCCAACGCGCTGGGGGTTCTGGCCGTGGCCGAGGCGCTGGGCCTTGATCTGGCGCTGGCTGCGCATGATCTGGGCCGTTGGCACCCCCCCGCCGGGCGTGGCACCCGCGAGACCGTGGTTCTGGATGCGCTGGAGGGTCTCAGCTTTGATCTGATCGACGATGCCTTCAACGCCAATCCGGCCTCGATGGCGGCCAGCCTTGCGGTTCTGGCGCTGCAACGGCCGCTGGACGGGCAGGGACGCCTCGATGCAGGCCGCCGGATCGCCATTCTGGGCGACATGCTGGAGCTGGGCCCGACCGAACTGGCACTGCACGAGGCCATTGCCGACCATCCCGCCATGGCGCAGCTGGATCGCGTGCATTGCGTCGGTCCGCGGATGCGCGCCCTGCATGCGGTCCTGCCGCAGCGACTGCGCGGCCGTTGGGCCGAAACCGCGACCGAGCTGCTGGCCGAGGCGCGCCAATTGGTCGATGCCGGGGATGTCGTCCTTGTGAAAGGGTCCAAGGGGATCAAGGTCAGCCTTCTGGTTGACGCCCTGCGCAAACTCGGGCAACCCGCCCGCAACAATGATAAGAAAGGGGCAGAGTGATGCTGTATTGGCTGACGGAGTTTTCGGACGGGGGCGATTTTTTCAACCTGTTCCGCTATATCACCTTCCGCGCCGGTGCCGCCTTTGCCACGGCGCTGATCTTCGGCTTCATCTTCGGCCGCCCGCTGATCGACATGCTGCGTCGCAAGCAGGGCAAGGGCCAGCCGATCCGCGACGACGGCCCGCAGACCCATTTTGCCAAGGCTGGCACCCCCACGATGGGCGGGCTGCTGATCCTGTCGGCGCTGCTGGTCTCGACCCTGACCTGGGCGCGGCTGGACAATCCCTATGTCTGGATTGTGCTGTTGGTGACCTTTGCCTTCGGCCTGATCGGGTTTGCCGACGATTTTGCCAAGGTGACCAAGCAGAACACCAAGGGCGTCTCGGGCAAGCTGCGGTTTGGCCTTGGCCTGTTGATCGCGGCGCTGGCGTCCTATGCGGCGGCGCGCTTTCACCCGGTGGGCCTGACCAACCAACTGGCGCTGCCGGTGTTCAAGGACTCGCTGATCAATCTGGGCTGGTTCTTCGTGCCGTTCGGGATGGTGGTGATCGTGGGGGCGGCCAATGCCGTCAACCTGACCGACGGTCTGGACGGGCTGGCGATCATGCCGGTGATGATCGCCGCCGGCACGCTGGGCGTCATCGCCTATGCGGTGGGCCGGGCCGACTTTACCGAATATTTGGGCGTGCATTTTGTGCCAGGCACGGGTGAGTTGCTGGTCTTCTGCGCGGCGCTGTTTGGCGGCGGGCTTGGCTTCCTGTGGTATAACGCGCCGCCGGCCGCTGTCTTCATGGGCGACACCGGCAGCCTGGCGCTGGGCGGCGCCTTGGGGGCGATCGCCGTCTGTACCAAGCACGAGATCGTGCTGGCCGTTGTCGGCGGCCTGTTCGTGGTCGAGGCGCTGAGCGTCATCATCCAGGTGTTCTATTACAAGCGCACCGGGCGGCGGGTGTTCCTGATGGCGCCGATCCACCACCATTTCGAAAAGAAGGGCTGGGCCGAGCCGCAGATCGTGATCCGCTTCTGGATCATCTCGCTGATCCTGGCGCTGGTCGGGCTTGCCACCCTCAAGGTGCGCTGAAAACCGGCGCGCGGGCTTGCCTCAGCCCGCGGCCACGACGACCTCGGTGCCCCATTCGGCGCAACGCTGCGCCAGCGCCGGGGGCAGGGGGCGATCGGTCACCATCACGTTGATCTCGCCCAGCGAGGCGAGGCGGGCGGGGGCTGCACGCTCCAGCTTTGAATGATCGCAGACGAGGATCGAACGCCTGGCCTGCCGCAGGATGGCCTTTGACACCCGCACCTCGGCCAGATCGTAATCCAGCAGGTCGCCATCCGCATCCAGCGCCGAGGCGCCGATCACCGCGAAATCGACCTTGAACTGCTCGAAGAATTGCGTGGTCAGATCGCCCACCAGCCCCCCGTCCGACCGGCGCAGCGCGCCACCCGCCACCATCACCTCACAGCCGGGATTGGCAGCCAGGATGTTGGCCACGTTCATGTTGTTGGTGATGACGGTGATGTTGCGATGGCCCAGCAACTCGCGCGCGACGGCCTCGGTGGTGGTGCCGATGTTCATGATCAGCGTGCTGTTTTCCGGGATCAGCGCCGCACAGGCCCGGCCGATGGCGGTCTTGGCCCCCGCATGCAGGCGACGGCGTTGGTCATAGCCCAGATTGCTGGCCCCCACCCGCGGCACCGCCCCACCATGCACCCGGTCCAGATGGCCCAGGTCGGACAGCTCGGTCAGGTCGCGGCGGATGGTCTGCAAGGTCACCGCAAAGCGTTGCGCCAGATCCTCGACCACCACCCGGCCCTCATCGCGGGCGATCCGCAAGATCTCGCTCTGCCGGAAGCCCAGAGTCATCGCCGTTCCTTTCGCGCCGCCTGAGCGTGCAAATTTCCATGTCATGGCTGGCGCAATCAAGCGGAAAAGCGCAAGCGTCATGTGCGTAAAATTTTCGTTTTTGTAAATATCGCATAAAAACGAAAACAAACCTTTGACCTGCCGCCCGCTCTGGCCCAATATGGTCGCAGCGTCGGAGGGCAGCGGTGGACAGCGCAGCACAGGCCGGGATGGCCGATCTTTTCATCATCGGCGGCGGCATCAACGGGTGCGGCATTGCCCGCGATGCGGCAGGCCGTGGCCTGCGGGTCATTCTGGCCGAGCAGGGCGATCTGGCACAGGCCACCTCGTCGGCCTCGACCAAGCTGTTCCATGGCGGGCTGCGCTATCTGGAATATTTCGAGTTTCGACTTGTGCGCGAGGCCCTGGAAGAGCGCGAGACGCTGCTGCGCGCGATGCCGCATATCAGCTGGCCGATGCGCTTTGTGCTACCGTTGGACCCGGCGATGCGCTTTGACAGCACCACCCCCACCAGTCGGCTACTGGGGCTGACGATGCCCTGGCTGAAGGGGCGGCGGCCGGATTGGCTGATCCGGCTGGGGCTGTTTCTGTATGACCATCTGGGCGGGCGCAAGATCCTGCCCGGCACACGGGCACTGGACTTGCGCCGCGACCCGGCCGGTCAGGCGCTGAAGCCGCATCTGACGCGGGCCTTTGAATATTCGGATTGCTGGGTCGAGGATGCGCGGCTGGTGGTGCTGAACGCCCGCGATGCCGCCGCGCGGGGTGCCACGGTTCTGGTCGGAACCCGCGTCACCGCCGCGCAGCGTGTGGGCGATCACTGGCAGATCGAGACCGAGGGGCCCGACGGCCCGGCCACGCATCACGCCCGCGCCCTCGTGAACGCGGCCGGTCCCTGGGTGGCGCAGGTGCTTGGCGACGTGCTGCACAGCGCCGATCCCGGCCGGGTGCGACTGGTGCGCGGCAGCCATATCGTCACCCGGCGGCTGTTCGACCATGAGCGCTGCTATTTCTTTCAAGGCACCGATGGCCGGATCATCTTTGCCATTCCCTATGAGCAGGACTTTACCCTGATCGGCACAACCGATCAGGATCACGCAGGCCCACCCCAGGCTGCCACCTGCACCGAGGCCGAGCGTGATTATCTCTGCGCCGCCGCCTCGCGCTGGTTTGTCCGCGCGGTGACCCCGGCCGATGTGGTCTGGAGCTATTCGGGTGTGCGGCCGCTTTATGATGATGGCGCGCGTTCGGCCGCGGCGGCGACGCGCGACTATGTGCTGGCCCTGGATGCAGACGGGGCGCCACTGCTGAATGTGTTCGGCGGCAAGATCACCACCTACCGCCGGCTGGCAGAGGGCGCGCTGGCGCGGTTGGCGCCGTTCTTTCCCGGCCTCCCGGGGGACTGGACGGCTGGCGTGGCCCTGCCCGGCGGCGATTTTCCCCATGACGGGGTGCCGGCGCTGCTGGCGCGGCTGATGGCGGCCTATCCTTTCCTGTCGCGGCCCAATGCGGCCCGCCTGATCCGCGCCTACGGGACCGAGGCTTTCGCGGTTCTGGGCGATGCCCGCAGCCCGGAGGATCTGGGCCGCGACTTCGGCGCCACCCTGACCGAGGCCGAATTGCGCTGGCTTATGCAGAACGAGTGGGCCAGACGCGCCGCGGATGTGGTCTGGCGGCGCAGCAAACTGGGGCTGCGCCTGTCTGCCGAACAGATTGCCGCCATCGACGACTGGATGCGCGCCCGGACCGGATAAGCCACCTCGCCGGACTGGCCGTGATCGGGTATTTGGGTCATGGTGAATATGAAAGGGCGCGCCATGAACCGTATCCTTGCCATAGATCAGGGCACCACCTCTACGCGGTCGGTGGTCTTTGACCGGGGTTTCCGGCGCTGCGGTCTGGCCCAGCAAGAGATCGCCCAGCATTACCCCTTTCCGGGCGCGGTCGAACATGACCCTGAAGATATCTGGCAAAGCGTGGTCGCAACCGCGCGGGCGGCGTTGGCCCAATCCGGGACCGGCGTGGGGCAATTGGCCTCCATCGGCATCACCAACCAGCGTGAGACAACCCTGTTGTGGGACAAGGCGACTGGCCAGCCGCTGCACCCTGCGATCGTCTGGCAGGACCGCCGCACCGCGCCCGCCTGTGACGCCTTGCGCGCCGCCGGGCATGAGCCGGCGGTGCGGGAAAAGACCGGCTTGCTGCTGGACCCCTATTTCTCAGCCACCAAACTGGCCTGGATGTTGGACAAGATCCCCGGCGCGCGCGCGCGGGCCGTGCGGGGTGAGCTGGCCTTTGGCACGGTGGACAGCTGGCTGATCTGGCGTCTGACCGGCGGCAAGCTGCATGCGACCGATGCCACCAATGCGTCCCGGACGCTGTTGTTCGACATTCATCGCGGCGCCTGGGATGCCGGGCTTTGCGCGCTGTTTGATGTGCCGATGGCGCTGTTGCCCGAGGTGCGCGATTGCGCGGGTGACTTTGGTCTGAGCGACCCGTCCATCCTCGGCCATGCGGTGCCGATCCGCGGCGTGGCGGGGGACCAGCAGGCGGCGGCGATCGGACAGGCCTGTTTTGCGCCGGGGATGGTGAAAAGCACCTATGGCACCGGCTGTTTTGCCTTGATGAATACCGGGGCGCAGGCAGTGCTTTCAGCCAACCGGTTGCTGACGACCCTGGCCTGGCAGTTTGATGGCCAGCGCGCCTATGCGCTGGAGGGGGCGATCTTTGTCGCGGGTGCCGCGGTGCAATGGCTGCGCGACGGGCTGGGGGTGATCGAAGATGCGGCCCAGACCCAGGCTTTGGCCGAGCGCGCCGATCCCGCGCAGAACGTGGTGCTGGTTCCGGCCTTCACCGGGCTGGGCGCGCCCTGGTGGCGGCCGGAATGCTGTGGTGCTGTCTTTGGCCTGACCCGCAATTCCGGCCCGGCCGAACTGGCGCGCGCCGCGCTGGAAAGCGTGGGCTATCAGACCCGCGATCTGTGGCAGGCGATGCGCGAGGACTGGGCTGGGGTTACGCCTGACGGTCGCAGCGCGGCGGTGCTGCGCGTCGATGGCGGCATGGCGCGATCTGACTGGACGATGCAGTTTCTGGCCGACATTCTTGGCATGCCCGTCGACAGGCCGGTGGTGACCGAAACCACGGCGCTCGGCGCGGGATTTCTGGCCGGCTGGGCTGCGGGACTGAATGGCGGGCCAGAGGATTTTGCCCGCGCCTGGGCATTGGACCGGCGTTTTGAGCCGCAGATGGCCGAGGGTCTGCGCGCGGACAAATACACCCGCTGGCAGCGGGCGATCTCCGCAACGATGGCAGTCTGAGGGAGGGCGCTGTGGCAACCCGTGTGGCCGGCACGGTCTTTTCCGGCCAAATCCGAAATTGGCCAGGCATGCCGCTGATTTGACGGCAGTTTACTGCATGCGGAGTGCCTCAGATTCCGGCTTGTTGTGTGGCAATCCGGCTTTGAAATGGGGGGGCGGTGCATGACGCCGTCAATCATGCGGAAGCCCGGCAAGGCACTGGGCGCCGGGTGCGGGGGCCCCGTGACCGAACCAGAATGTCATCTGACGGGCAGGCTTTGGTCTTGCGGTTGAGTTCGACCCGGGCGCGTCAATGGGCGCAGCGCGCTCAGGGCGATGGCTTTGGCGCTTGCCCGCAGGTTGCTCTCGGAGGCGCGGGGTTTGACGATGCCAGAGACCGAATTGTTGGCGGAAAAGCCGGCAGGGATGATCCGTGATGACCCTTGAAGCGGTGAAAGGGCTGCGCGAGGGCCTCAACTGGGGCTGGACTTCAGCACCAAGGCCGCTCCTGTCGAGCGGTTCTGGCCGCGAGGTATTCTCCGCAGGCAAGCGATGGGCTGGACGGGACGCCGCCGATGTGGCGGTGGTCTGCACGGTCGCTGTCGACGCCCGGCCCCGTCAAGGCTGACATGCCCCAGATCGCACATCCTTTCCCCGACGCCTCATCCCGCGTCGAGAGGGTCACGCAGCGCCCACAGCCTCCGGGCCGGCAAGGAGCAATGGTTTGGTCTTTCATGGATGTGCTGGTCCAATGCCTTACCCGCCAGGGCAAGGCATTGGTGGGAAACGAAGGCCCGGCGATCAGACCGAGCGGATCAGCCCGCCATCGACGCGCAGGCTTTGGCCCGTGATGTAGCCCGCCCCCTCCGATACCAGAAAGGCCACGGTCGCCGCGATCTCGTCGGCGGTGCCATAGCGCCCCATCGGCACGGTATCGCGACGCTCGTCGGTCGCGGGCAGGCTGTCGATCCAGCCGGGCAGCACGTTGTTGATCCGGACGCCCTTGGCCGCATAGTCATCAGCCAGGATCTTGGTAAATGTGGCAAGGCTGGCGCGGAACGCGGCCGAGGTCGGAAACATGGCGGAGGGCTGCGTGACCCATGCGGTCGAGATGTTCACGATCGCCCCGCCGCCCTGCGCCACCATGATCGGCACGGCCAGACGGATCGGGCGGATGGCCGACAGGAAATAGACCTCCATCCCCTTGTGCCAATCCTCGTCACTGATCTCGAGGATCGGCGCGCGGGGGCCGTGGCCGGCCGAGTTGACCAGCGCATCAATCCGGCCCCACCGTTCCATCGTCAGATCGAACAGCCGCTGCACATCGTCCGCGATCAGGTTCGAGCCGGTGACACCGATGCCACCGAGTTCCCTGGCCAGCGCCTCGCCCTTGCCCGAAGACGACAGGATCGCCACACGATAGCCCTCCTGCGCCAGTTTGCGCGCGGCGGCGGCCCCCATGCCCGACCCGCCTGCGGTGATGACTGCTACCTTTTCGCCGGACATGCCCGCCTCCTTTATCTGATCCTCGCACCATTATGCCTGATGTGATCGGGCCTTTCGCGCCAGAAGGAAACCTGTCAGGATGTAGAAAATCTACAGGATGCCATGACCGTCTCGCGCCGCAGCCTTCCGCCGCTGAACGCCCTGCGCGCCTTTGAGGCGGCAGGACGCAAGCTGAACTTTCGCGCAGCCGCCGATGAACTGGGCGTCTCGCAAGGGGCGGTCGCACAGCAGGTACGGGCGCTGGAGGATCATCTGGGTGTGATGCTGTTTCACCGGCTGCCCCGCGGTCTGGCCCTGACGCCGCCCGGCGCGGCCTATCTTGCCGGCATGAGCCGCGCCTTCGACACGATGGTCGAGGCAACCGCGCATCTGAAGGCACGCCCCGAAGCGGTCACGATCAGCGTCGCCCCGACTTTTGCGACAAAGGTTCTTCTTCCACGCCTCGCCGATCTGAACGCCGCCTTGCCTTGGGTCGAGTTGCGAACCGTGGCGATCGAGGCCGTTTCGGATTTCGACCGCGATCAGATCGACATCGCCGTGCGTCTGACGCGTCCGCCGTTTCCAGATGGGCAGGAAGCAATCCTTCTGTTCCGCCAGCACCTCGTGGCTGTCGCAAGCCCGCACCTGATTGGCAACACGCCGCTGCCGATGACCACCGAGCAGTTGCGCGCCCTGCCGCTTCTGCACGACGCGCATAACCACTGGCCAGCCTTTTTCGGCGGGACCGGCAAGCTGCCGGGTGCTGTCTTCAACCAGACGGCCTTGGCGCTGGATGCTGCCGTGGCAGGGCAGGGTATCGTGATCGCAGCCCGCGCCTTCGTGCAGCCAGACCTCGATGCCGGGCGCCTGCGCGCAGTTGCCGACGTCACTTGCGTGACAGGTCCAGACTACTACCTTGTCCGCAAACGAGCCGCGATGCACGCGCCGGCCGCCGCTGCGGTATGGGCGTGGTGTGCCAAGCAGTTGGCCATCCCGAAGGGCGTATGATCGGGTTGAACGGCGCGGGGGGGAGGGCGGGGAGAGGGGGCTGCGGCCCTCGGGCTGCGCTCGGATTGTCTGCACAGGCGCGCCACCGCCAATCCTGCCAGGCTTCATGTATTTTGTTTGTCTACTTTGCGCCATTGCATTAGAAGTGTGACACATCCGCAGACTTGTCCTGTCCTTCCTGCCATGATGGCATCGGACGTAACGCTTCTGACACCCCGAGGCGCCCATGCCCGAAACCACGCACTTCACCTTCTTCCTGCTGCCCGAGTTCACGCACATCGCCTTTTCCTGCGCGCTCGAGCCGTTGCGGATCGCCAATCTGGTTGCGGGCCGTCCACTCTACGCCTGGACGCTGGCCAGCGAGGACGGCAAACCGCCACCTGCTCGAACGGTTTGGTCACACTGACTGATGCCGGCATGGAGGCAAGGCGCAAGCCAGACCGGCTGTTCCTGATCTCGGGGATGAACGTGCAGGCCCATGCGACGCCAAGGCTGATCGCCTGGCTGCGCAGAGAGCGGGCCACGGGCACACACTTGGGCGCAATCTGTTCCGCCGCCTATGTTCTGGCAAAGGCAGGCTTTCTTGATGGCATGGAAACGTCTGTCCACTGGGCCTGGCACGACATGTTTGCCGAAGAATTTCCCGAGGTCAGGCTGGTCAGGAACGTCTTTGTCGCGCGCGAAAAGATCATCACGGCGTCGGGCGGCACCGCCGCGGCAGACCTGATGCTGCATTTGATCGGCAAGGCGCATGGTGAAGATCTGGCAACCGAGGTGGCTGATCAGATGGTGTATAACGCCGTGCGGGAAGGCACTGCGGCGCAGCGTGTCTCGATCCAGTCACGACATGGGATGCGAAACGAACATCTGAAGCGCGCCGTCGCGATGATGGAAGACACGATCGAAACCCCCATGACCCCCGGTCAGATCGCTGACGAGCTGGGTATCTCGACACGACAGCTTGAACGGCTGTTCGGGCGATACCTGAACTCGACTCCAAAGCATTACTTCGTCGAGATGCGGCTGCGCCGGGCGCAGAACCTGCTGGTCCAGTCGGAACAGTCGGTCACCGAGATTGCCATGGCCTGCGGTTTCCAGTCGACATCGCATTTCTCCAAGGTCTACCGGGCGCATTTCGGTCGGTCTCCCTTGGCGCAACGGGCAAAGATCGGGTGAAACCCATGCGGCTGCCGCTGGTTCAGGGCGTCACCGGTCCAGAGGTCACGCGCGCCTGACGTGTCGCTAACGCCTCCACCAAATCTGGAGAGGTCGCAAAATAGCCCATCCGCTTCGCAGTCTCGACTGTGAAGCCGGCAAGATCGGCGCTGACTGCGGTTATCCGATCATTGGGGGTGCTGTAATGAACGATGTCGCCAAAACTGCCCGGGCCGGTGGCCGTGGTGCGCGCCGCGCCCTGCGCGCGGCCCCGGATTTCGAGATGCTCCCCGCCGTGAAGCGCGGCATCCCGGTCTGCGAGGTGATGGGTCCCGAGCGGGTCGAGCAGATCGACAATGCCTCGATGTCGATCCTCGAGGAGGTGGGCGTCGTGTTCCGCGACGACATTGCGCTTGCCGACTGGAAGCGGGCCGGGGCCAAGGTCGTGGGCGAGCGGGTCTATCTTGACCGTGGCCTGGTGCGCGAGCTGATCTCGACCATTCCCTCGGGCTGGACCTACCGGGCGCGAAACGCCGAACGCTCGCTGCCCTTCGGCGGCAATCATGCGATCTTCGTGCCGATGACCGGCGCGCCCTTCCTGCGCGATCTGGATGACGTGCGCCGCTGGCCGACGATCGCCGACCTGAACATGTTCCACAAGCTGGCCCACATGTCGCCCGCGCTGCATTCCACCGCGCACCACATCGTCGAGCCGATGGACATGAAGGTCAGCCACCGGCACCTGCACATCACCTATTCCTCGATGAAGTATTCCGACAAGACCTTCATGGGCATGACCACCTCCGGCAAGAACGCCGAGGACGTGATGGCGATGTGCGAGATCCTGTTTGGCGCCGACGCGATGGAGGACACCCCCGTCACCACCGGCAACTGCAACGGCAACTCGCCCCTGGTCTGGGATGAGACAATGCTGTCCGCCATGCGGGCCTTCGTGAAGCGGAAGCAGCCGGTGCTTTGCTCGCCCTTTGTCCTGGGCGGGGCCAACACGCCAGCCTCGGTCGCGCCCGCCGTGGCCCAGCTGAACGCCGAGGCCTTGTCGGCGCTGGCCTATACCCAGGTTATCCGCAAGGGCGCCCCGGCGATTTACGGGCATTACCTGTCGACCGTCAGCATGAAGTCCGGCGCACCGATGGCGGGGACGCCGGAGATCTCGCTGATGAACTTCATGATCGGCCAGATGGCGCGCCATTACAACGTGCCGTGGCGAACCTCGAACCTTTTGGGCGGGGCCAAGACCTTTGACGCGCAGGCCGGGTATGAAAGCGCCATGACGATGAACGCGGTCCTGCATGCGGGGGCCAATTACATCTGGCACTCCGCCGGTTGGAACGAGGCCGGGATGCACTGTTCAGTCGCGAAATTCGTGGTCGATGCCGAGATGTGTCAGATGGGCTACCGCATGGCCGAAGGCCCGCGCTGGGACGACTTTGACGCGGCAATGCAGGCGGTCCGCGACGTCGGTCCCGGCGGGCATTATCTGGGCCACCCGCACACGCTGGAAAACTTTGAACGCGCCTTCTTCATGCCAAAGCTCTTCGACAACAACTCGATCGAGCAGTGGCAGGCCGAAGGCTCTGTCGAGATCACCGGGCGCGCGCTGGCGCGGGCAAAGGTGCTGCTGAACGATTATGAGGAACCCGGGCTCGACCCCGGCATCGACGAGGCGCTGCGCGACTATATCGCCCGGCGGGAACGTGAGATCCCGGCGGTGGACGAGCTGAACACGCAGTATTGAGGGCAGAAAGATCAGCGACCTTGCGCGCAAGGCGGCCCGCGTGACCGGGGCCGCCGGGGGGGGCGGCAGCGGTGCGGACCGTGCGCGCGCAGCGGGCGGAGTGGCTGCTGGCCGACCGCTGCACCGCCACCATCGCGGCGGACGCAGATCTCGACGAGAACCTGCTGGAGAAAGCCTGAGCCGACCGATTGCCCGGGGCGGTGGTCAAGACGCCGGGGCGACTCGAGGTTCTGGCCAACACCATGGGCGTCCTGCCAGCAGCGGGGGCCAAGAGACGCCCCTTGCGGATGGCGAGCGGACCCTGCGCGTGGACGTGACAGCGCCCACCGTGCGGATCAAGGCCGGGATGCGCCATGCCTGCGGCATCGTGGGTATCGACCCCGACGCGCCCCTTGTGGGCATCCCCGCAGCCGCCTTCTAACGACCTTCCACAGGGCCACTATGGGAGCAACCTGCCCCCCGTTGCCGCAAGGTTTCGGGGGTCTTTTTTCATTGCGACGGCACGTCGTCGGGATGGGGCGCTTCCGGCACCCTGCGGCACCAAGACGGCGGGTCTTTGGGTTCAGCTTCGCCGGGTTCATACCATTTGTGCCCGGTCCACATCCAAACTTCCCAAGCGTTGCCGCGCTTCGGAACAACGTAGTAATAGCCCGGCCCGTCTTCCCGCATGTCTTGCCCCTTCTTGGTTCGCGTTTGGTTCGAAGATTGGCGTCCAACTTGCCGCGAAGCAACTGCCGTCGGTTCGTCGGGTCTTTTTTCGTTGTCAACTTCGCGTCTTACGTCAATCATGCAGCCGCACAACGACGGAAATTTCAATGACACTTAAGCCGCTGATTTGGAACGGATACGCTTACACGCTGCAAATCCGGCGACATTGGAACACGTTCTTCGGTCTTGCGACCATCTGCGAAGTCAACGCGCCGCGCATTTCGAAAATGCTTCCTGTCGGTGCGGGCTATCACATCATGGGTTTGCATGAACTTGTTGAAGGGGCACGGGACTACTTCGACACCTTCGATAACTTTTGGTCTTACTCTTGTCGGTTGTGCGACCAATATTGCGACTACTATGTGATGGAACGCCCGCGCGAAGGGAACACGTTCACTGAGTTCCATAGCACCTACATCAACGACCGAACAGCCGTTCAAGACTTCGCCAAGGCTTCGCGGGGCTACATCGGGCCGGATCAATGGAAACTGACGTAGGGCACTGTTCACGTTCGCGTGATCGTTTCCAGCCTGTCGAAGCGCCCGAAGGGCCGCTTTCTAGGGTCGTTTTGTCATGGGTAGATTGTGGGTAGAGATTTTCGACCTTGCGGATTATTGAGCAAAATCAATAACTTGCATAGGTGAAATGGCAGCCCGTAGGGGAGTCGAACCCCTCTTCCCAGGTTGAAAACCTGGTGTCCTAACCGATAGACGAACGGGCCGCGGCAGGTAGGCGGCTTCTAGGGCATCGCCGTGAAAGCCGCAAGAGGGATTTTGCGCCTTAGTCGTCGATCCGCTTGGCCATGATCGCGATGGCCTGCTGATAGACCTTGGCGGCGTTCCAGGCGCGGATCACGGCAAAGTTCGGCTCGCCTTCCTGATAGCCGGCACCGGGCCGCCAGCCCTTCTGGGCCAGGAAGTTTGCGGTGGTGGCCAGCGCGTCGGCCTGGTTGTTCAGGTCCAGACGGCCATTGCCGTCGCCGTCCACACCATAGGCCAAGGCATTGCCGGGCAGGAACTGGGTATGGCCCAGCTCGCCATGTTTGGCCCCCACGCTGCCGGCCGAGATCACGCCGCGATCCACCAGCTTCAGCGCGCCGATCAGGTGCGGGGTAAAGAAATCCGACCGCCGGCAGTCATA
>CAYTMV010000051.1:0-15728 GCA_964439015.1 uncultured Gemmobacter sp. | reverse complement strand
AGCCCCCCGCGCCCAGCTCGAACCCTTCATCGCCGATGGTGAGGGTGGCAAGGCCCGCGGTGAAGAACAGCCAGTGTTCGGCACCGGTTTCCGGGTCGGGTGCATCTGATCCGCCACCGGGGGCGACCTCCATCACATATTGACTGAAGGTCTCGGAGAAACCGGTCATCGGACGGGCGATCTGCCAGAGCCGGGTCTTGTCCCAGCCGGGAAGATAACTGGTGACAATATCCGAAAAACAGCCGCGCGGAATGAAGGCGTAGCTCTCGGTGAAAACCGCACGTTGGGTCATCAGCGCGGTTTGCGGCGGCAGGCCACCCTGCGGGAAGTGATAGGGGTTCATGGCAGTTGATCCTTCAGGCGCAGCTCGGCGATCCGCTCAACCTGCGCGCAGGCGGTGGCAAACTCGGTTTCCGTGTCATGGGCGATGCGGGTGTGGAAGGCGCGCAGGATCGACGCCTTGTCATGATCGCGCACGGCAATGATGAAAGGGAAGCCGTGACGGGCCACATAATCGGCATTGAGGCGCTGAAACTCGGCCCGTTCGACATCGGTCAGGGCATCAAGCGCGGCCGAGGCTTGCTCGGCCGTGCTTTCGGCGGACAGGCGGCGGGCCTGCGCCAGTTTTCCTGCAAGGTCGGGATGGGCGCGCAGCACGCCGAGGCGTTCGGCCGGCGTGGCGCTGCGGAAAATCCGCGCCAGGGCATTGTGCAGCCCCGCGGTGCTGTCATGGGCAGGCCCAAGCTCTAGCCGCCAGGCACGCTCGGCTATCCAGGGCGAATGTTCGAAAATGAAACCAAACCGCTCCACGAACCGCTGCTGGCTCATTTCAGAGGGTCGCTCAAACACTTGCGGAGGATGGTTTTTTCGCCAGTGGCCTGCAATGTCGATCCGACGGGCAAACCACACGTCCTTGTGCGATCTTGCATGATCGAGAAACCGCATCAGCCCGGCGATCTTGCCCGGGCGGCCGATCAGACGGCAATGCAACCCGATCGAGAACATCTTGGCCGCGCCCACCTCCCCCTCGGCATAAAGGACGTCGAACGTGTCGCGCAGGTAGCGGAAGAACTGCTCGCCGTCGATATAGCCGGGCGCCGTGGCAAAGCGCATGTCATTGGCCTCCAGCGTATAGGGGATCACCAACTGGTCGTGATCGCCAAAGCGGCGCCAATAGGGGAGATCATCGTCATAGGCATCCGACACCCAGTCGAACTGCCGGGTCTCGGCCACCAGCCTGAGCGTATTGGCCGAACAGCGGCCAGTATACCAGCCCCGCGGCGGCGCGCCCACCACCTCGGCATGCAGCGCCAGGCTTTCGGCGATCTTACGGGCCTCTTCGACCTCATCCATGTCGCGATGATCGACCCATTTCAGCCCGTGGGAGGCGATCTCCCACCCGGCCTGTTTCATCGCTGCCACCTGCTCGGGGTTGCGGGCCAGGGCAGAACTCACGCCGAAGACCGTGACCGGCAGCTCGAGGCCGGTGAACAGCCGATGCAGCCGCCAGAACCCGGCCCGCGCGCCATAATCATACAGGCTTTCCATGTTCCAGTGCCGTTGGCCCGGCCAAGGCTGGGCGCCGGCGATATCGGACAGAAACGCTTCCGAGGCCGCATCGCCATGCAGAATGCTGTTTTCGCCGCCTTCCTCATAGTTCAGCACCAGCGAAATCGCGATCTTCGCGCCGCCCGGCCATTGCGGATCGGGCGGGTTGGGTCCATGGCCCCGAAAATCGCGCGGATAGCGGTTCACCTTTGCCTCCATTTGCCCCAGCATGGCCTGACGCGGCCCGCAGGGCCAGTAAATCCCGCAATCGGGCGGGCGGCAAGGCGGGCAGGACAGGAGGGCGCGGCATGGGCCGGTTGACGACGCATGTTCTGGATACGGCGCGGGGCAGGCCCGCTGCGGGGGTGAGGATCACACTGTTCCGGCTGGATGGGGATCGTTTGGCAGTGGCAGAGACCACGACCAACGCCGACGGTCGCAGCGATGCGCCGCTGCTGGCAGGCGCCGATCTGGTCGCAGGGCGCTATGAATTGCTCTTTCATGCCGGCGATTATCTGCGGCGCAGCGGGCAGGCGAGCGACGGCCTGCTGTTTCTGGACGAGATTCCGATCCGCTTCGGTGTGCCGGATGCCAGCCAGCATTACCATGTGCCACTGTTGCTCAGCCCGTTTTCCTATGCGACCTATCGCGGCTCCTGACGGCGGATGCCACCCGCGGCCTGGGCGATCCTGAGCAGGCGACGGCGATCACCCGCGGCCAGCGCGTCGATCATCCCCGCCAGACCGTGGGCTTTGAGATGCGTGCCGAGGGCGGCATGGGTGATCCCTGGGAAAAGCAGGTGATCGACACCGCGGCGCGCCGCAAAACCGGACGCCTGTGCGGCGTCATCGGCCAATCCATGCGCCAGCACGATCCAGGGGCCCGCGGGCAAGGGGGCGGACGGAATGGTGCGTCCCGCAGTCCAGCGCGCCCAGCGCGTTTCACCCTCAAGCCGGGATTGTGGGCCGAGCGCCAGAACCGCCTCAACCGTCAGCACTTCGGCCGCGCGCAGGGCTGAAACGCCGCCCATCGACACGCCCAACGTCACGATCCGCGCCCAAGCCTGCCCCGTCGCGGCAACGGCCTGCCGCAGCGCATCGGCCCAGCCGGGGGCGCTGGCCCAACTGCGGCTCTGATCGCTGAAGAACAGCGCCGCGCGATCCGGCCCCGGCGCCAGGCGCGAGAACTCGGGGGCGGGCATCCGGGCTGGATCGTGGCCGATCGAGGCGAAGGCGATCACCAGCGTCCCGGCCGACGCAACCGGCCGGAATTCGGCCGCAAACGGCGGCGGCAGCGTGATTTTTCGGGCCTCGGTCATTTCTTCTGTTAACCGCGCGGCCGCGCCCGGTATAGTTGGAAAAACGATGGAGAGGCGGCATGGATCAGGCGGTGATCTGGGAATGGCTGGAGTTCTCGGTCAGGTGGTTGCATGTGATCACGGCCATCGCCTGGATCGGATCAAGCTTCTACTTCATCGCCCTCGATCTGGGCCTGCACCGCGACCGCAATCTGGCCAGCGGCGCCGATGGTGAAGAATGGCAGGTGCATGGCGGGGGGTTTTACCACATCCAGAAGTATCTGGTCGCCCCTGCGGCGATGCCCGGCGATCTGATCTGGTTCAAGTGGGAAAGCTACGGCACCTGGTTGTCGGGCTTTGCGATGCTGGTGCTGGTCTATTACCTCGGCGCTGACCTCTATCTGATCGACCCCGGCAAGGCGGACCTCGCGGTCTGGCAGGCGGTTGCGGTTTCGGTGGCCTCGCTTGCTTTGGGCTGGATCGCCTACAACACGCTGTGCAAGCTGTTTGTCACAGCCAACCAGACCGCGCTGATGGTCGCGCTGTTCGCCCTGCTGGTCGCGATGAGCTGGTTTTATACGCAGGTCTTCACTGGCCGCGCGGCGCTGCTGCATCTGGGCGCCTTTACCGCCACGATCATGTCGGCAAATGTGTTTTTCATCATCATTCCGAACCAGAAGATCGTGGTGGCGGATCTGATCGCCGGGCGCAGGCCGGACCCGAAATTTGGCAAGATCGCCAAGCAGCGGTCGACGCATAACAACTACCTGACCCTGCCGGTGGTGTTTCTGATGCTGTCGAACCACTATCCCTTGGCGTTCGCCACTGAATATAACTGGATCATCGCGGCGCTGGTGTTTCTCACCGGAGTGACCATCCGCCACTGGTTCAACAGCCGCCACGCCCGCAAGGGCAGCCCGCACTGGACGTGGGGCGTGACACTGGCCCTGATGCTGGCCATCGCCTGGCTGTCAGCGGCCGGCAGCGCCCCACGGCAAGAAGCCAGGCTGAGCGGCATGGCGCTGCATTACGCCGCAGCGCCGGGATTTGACGATGTTGTGGCGCTGGTTCAGGCGAATTGCACGATGTGCCACGCTGCCGAACCGGCACTGTCGGGGGTCGCCCGCGCGCCCAAGGCGGTAGAGCTGGAGACGCCCGCGCAGATCGCGCAGGAAGCGCGGCGCATCCACCTGCAAGCCGGGATCAGCCGCGCCATGCCGCCACCTGCCCATAACTACATGACCGAAGAGGATCGGGCGGTGATCCGTGCGTGGTTCGCAAACGCCGACGGCGCCGGGATCTGACAGGTCAGCCCGCCTGCAGGTCCGAAGGGTCGGCCGGCGGGATGTGCATCACTGCCTGACCGCGGCCGGCCCGCTTGGAGGCATAAAGTGCCGCATCGGCATCCTCGATCATCCGCTGGGGGTCAGGGCGGGGATAGAAGGACGACAGCGTCATGCCGATCGACGCCGAGACGCGACACACCTGCCCCTCGAACAGGATCGGCGCATTCAGGTGGCGGATGATCCGGCTGGCGATCTGTTGCAGGCGCGCGGCATCCCCCATCCGCGGCAGGACGACCACGAACTCATCCCCCCCTACCCGCGCCACGGTATCGCCGCTGCGCACTTCGTCGCACAATATCCGCGCCACCTCGCGCAGGACATGATCGCCCGCTGCATGGCCCAGCGTGTCATTGACCTGCTTGAAGAAATCGAGGTCGATATGCATCAGCCCGAACGGCCCGCCCCGCCGCGGCAAGCGGACCAGCGCCTGATCCAGCCCGCGGCGATTGCGCAGCCCTGTCAGCGTGTCGGTCAGCGCACGCTCTTCCGCTTCGGTCTTGGCCCCATGCAGACGGAGGTTCAGGGCCCGCAACTCTTCCATCACCGCGGTCTTGGCCTCTACCACATAAAGCAGTTCCATCGCCAACTCGGTAGGGGCAAAATCTGCATCCGTCAGTCCGTGATCGCGCACGGCATCAAGGATGCCGGCCCCGAAGGACAGGTTGATCACCAGGCCGCCCCCATCCTCTGCCGAAGGAATCAGCGGGGTCGCCACGCCACGCAGATGGGCCAGCCGCCCGTCCCGACTGCTGAGGTAAAGCCTTTGCCCTGCCGCCGCGATCAAGCGCCCCATATCCTCCAGCCCAGATGGGCGGCGGATATGGAACAGGCTGTGGAAGCAATGCCCGAGAAGCGGTAAACCCGCAAACAACCGCCGCAGCGTCGGTCCCGCGCTGACGATCCGGCCATCTGGCTGCAAACCCAGATGCATCGGCATCAGAACATCCGCCGCCGCCGGATCAAAGCGGAACACGCGGCCCGGAGGCATGCCACCATCCATCACCCTGCCTCCTGCACCAAGGCGAAGGGACGTGCAGCGGCAAAGCTGTCATCCAGCAGCCGGATGGCGATCACCTCCCCATCCAGCCCGGCCCCCTGATGTTCAAGCCAGACCAGCGCGCCGTAATCGTCGGCCATCGCCCGCAACAGCCCCAGCAGCACATGCCCCGCCCCAGCCAGCGGCGCCCGGCAGGTCAGCGTGTAGTCCTGCGGCGAATGGTCCAGCAGCAGCATCTGCGGCAGATCCAGATCGGGCAACGCCAGACGGCCACGCCCCGGCAGTTCCTCCAACGAGTGCAGAAAATCGACAAAACTGGCGCCGCCGAATCGCAGCAGCCGACGCAGTGCGCCCAGATGCGGATGCGAGACCAGGAAGGTGCCCAGATCCTCCAGCACGGTTTCGCGCGGGCGATCCAGCAAACGGGCAGCGGCGGTAATGACCCGATCCGTCAATACCGGATCATAGTCCAGCATCGGCTCGAAATTCTCAAAATCCAGACCGGCCGCCACCGCAACGCGCGACCACAGTCCCGCACCGTGCGTGTCGGTCAGAAAGCACTGGATCGACCGGTTGATCAGGCCGTTCATGGACGGAAAACCCCTTTGATTCCCGTCTCAGACTAGGCAGCCGGTCTTAACAAACCCCTTAGGCATCTGATGAGATACCGAAAATACGCCGCGCTTTCCCCTTGAGTTTCTCGGGCAGCATCAGGGACGCAACATCATCTCCAGACCGTCCAGTTCCAGCCGGTTCAGGGTGATGGGCCGCGTGGTCGGTGCATCGGCCCGGAGGGCCCCGGCAATCGCCCGGTCAAGCATCGCCTCGTCCGGCCATATGCCGCCGGCGATATCGACCATCATGGCGGTCTGGCCATTTGGTCCGACGGCGTAACCCTCCACCATCGTTCCTCCGCCCACAAGGTGACGCAGCGCCACGAACTCGCGTCCCGGCAGGTCTGGATGCAGATCGGCCAGCAGCAAGACGCAGGCGGGGGCACCACCGGGGCGGGGGGTGAGGCAATCGGCATGCCAGACCTGCAACTGCCAGATCTCCAGCGTGTCCAGCAGCGCCTTGACCTCGTCGCCGGCATCGGCCGGGCGCACCGGTATGGCCGCCAGCAGCGCCGCACGCAGGGCGGCCGGGTCGTCGGGCGAGGGCACGGGATTGGACGGCAGACCATTGAGCGCGCCCGCCAAAGCCTCCTGCCCCGGCTGGGCCGCCTGTTCGCGCAGGCGCTGCATCGCAGCGGCACCGGGTTTGCCCCAATCGGCCAAGGCACTGATATCGGCAGCGGGTGCCGCCGTCCGCCCCTCCAGCAGTCGCGCAAGCTGACTGCGCGCGGCGATCCGCTCGGGCGACAGGATCGGGGTCATCATCAGCGCCGCTGCCGCCAGCGAGACCAGCGCCATGCCCAGATTGATCGCGCGGATCCGCGCCATCCACCCTGCCCCGCGCAGGATGGCCACCAGATAGCCCGCGCCATAACCCAGCCCCAGCACAGCCAGCACGCCGGCCGCCACCCGGTCCGGTGTCCAGCCGTAAGATTGCACCCGCACCGCCACGGCCCAGACGGCCAAGGCGGCTGGCAGGATCAGGATCAGCGCCAGCCCCTGCGTCGCGCGGATCAGGGCCGGGCTGTCGGTCGCCTCGAAATCGCTTTCGTCCACCGCCGTCGTGATCAGCGTTGCGGCCAGCGCCGTGATGGTCGTCAGCACGGCGGCCGAGCTCAGCCCGCCGAACAAGCCCGACAGTCCGCGCAACGGCAGGGCAACCAGAAACACCACCAGCACCACCAGCAGCACGGGCAACAACAGGCGCAGCAAACGCAACACCAGCGCGGGCGAGACCAGATCGGCAAACTCGGTCACCACGGCCATGGCCAGCCCCAGCACCGCGCCGACCAGCGTGGCCATCACCGCAGGTTCGTCCAGCAACTCGCCCAACAGCGTCATCCCCACAAGCCCCAGCAGCATGTGCGACAGCCACAAGACCAGAACCACCAGCCCCACAAAACCCCAGGCCGAGATGAAGCGCACCACGATGCTCCACGCCTGGGTGAACAGGACGGGATAGGACCGCCAATTGCCGCGCAAGGCCGCGATCAGAAAAGGCAGTGGCACAAAGGTCAGCACCAGCGCGGCCAGTCCGTTCACCGGCGCAAGAAACATCTGATCGACGGAGGTGAAACCGGTCGAGGCCAGCCACAGCATTGCCGCAACCGCCACCGCCATCGCCGCAGCGGGCAGCACTGCCCGACGCAGGGTCAGCGGGCCGGTCAGGGCCAGTTGTGCCGTCAGATAGACCGAGACCAGCATGATCAGAAACAGGCCGGCCCGATCAGACAGCGCGCCGTTGTCCATCGCCTGAGACAGTCCGTGCAGCACCAGCCCTGACGCGCCGCCGATTGCCGCCAGCCCCCAGCGTTGCCTGATGACCTGATCCATGTCCGCCTCCCCGTTTCGGCGCAAGCTACCGCGCCGGCCGCGTTGAGACCAGAGGCGGTGTCAGCCGGCGCGCTGTTGCAGCCAGCCGGGCAGATGGCTGATATCCGGCAGGACCACATCGGCATGGGGGGCCAGAACCTCGGCCCCGGCGATGCCGGTCAGGACCGCCACCGCCCCCATCCCCGCGGCCCGGGCGGCATGCAGGTCGTGCAGGCTGTCGCCCACCATCGCAATCTCGGCCGGAGGCGCGGCAACTGCGGCGGCGAAGGCCAGCAACTGGCCGGGCGCGGGTTTGCCACCCCAGCCGGAATCATAGCCGGCGACGAAATCGAACAGATCGGCCACCCCGGCCCCGGCGAGATGCGCGCGCGCCGGCGCCTCGGCGTCATTGGTGGCAAGACCCAGCCGCAGCCCGGAGGCACGCAGCCCCTTGAACAGCGGGCGCAACGCGGTGGCAGGCACCATCGTCGCGGTGGCCGTCATGCCGTTCAGATGATCGGCAAGCTCGTCAACCTTGCGGCCGGACAGATGGGGATGCAGCACCGCCGCGATTTCGGCGGTGGTGCCCGCGATCACGATGCTGTCCGCGTGAAAGGCGCGCGCATCCGGATCATACCCGATCGCCTGCGCCAGAACCGACAGGTGCCCCGGATCGCGGGACAGGTCGTCCAGCACCCGCTCGGCCCAGCCGCCCCAGCTGCGACGAAAGTCGAACAGCGTGCCATCCTTGTCGAAGATCAGCGCCTTGATTTCGGTCATCCCATGCTCCTGCCTGTCGACGCCACTCTGCGCGGGCGCGCAGCCCTCGGCAAGCGTTCAATCCCAGGCGATCGCCCCGCCGGGCAAGGCCGCCCGGGCCTGGGCGGGCGCGGTGTAGGGCAGGCCCCGCGCCTCGCAAAAGCCCATCACCCAGGCGTCATCCTGCAGCAGAAAATCCAGCACCCCGGCCAGAAACTCGGGCTGCGCGGCCGCAGCGGCGATCTGGCCCGCCTCAAGCCCCGAGGCCGCCAGAAACGCTGGCAACAGCCCATCCTGTCCGGCCAGCCAGGCCAAGGCCTCAAGCGCGAGGGTCTCGGCGGATTCTTGCACATTCATACCTTTGCCCCTCATAAAAACCGCAATTTGGGAAATCCTGTGGCACTCTCCTTTAACGGATCGAAAGAGAATCTTAAGACATTTTCATCAGTGTGTCCTAAATGGGTCGCTTCGGTTAATCAGGTATTCATCGCCATGGTTGGCAAAATCCTCATCGTCGATGACGTTGCAACGAACCGCATCGTCTTCAAGGTCAAGCTGGGGGCAGCCTGCTATCGTCCGCTGATGGCGGCCGACGGGGCCAGTTGCCTGCGGCTTGCGCGGGAAGAGCGGCCGGACCTCGTGCTTCTGGACCTGATGTTGCCCGACATGCCGGGGATCGAGGTTCTGCGCGCCCTGCGGGCAGATCCGGTCACGGCGGATGTTCCGGTCGTGGTGATCTCGGCAACCGGCGCCCCGGCGCAGCGGATCGAGGCGTTCGAGGCGGGCGCCGACGATTTTCTGATCAAGCCCATCGACGACAGCCTGCTGCTGGCGCGGCTGCGCAACCTGATGCGCGCCCATGAATCGCTGGCCGAACTTGGCGCACGTGGCGCTACCTTGCAGGCGTTGGGTCTGGCCGAGAGGGGCACGCCCTTCGTGCCGCTGGGCAGGGTGGCACTTGTGACCGACCGCCCCGAGATCGCCATCCTCTGGCGCAAGGATCTCCAGGGCGTCCTGCCCGACCATCTGATGACCCTGACGCGGGCCGAGGCACTGGCTGCGGGGACCGACGAGCCAAGCGCGCCAGCGGATGTCTTCGTGATCGACGCGGACAGCGCGGGAACGGGCAGCGGGCTTCAGATGATGAGCGAGCTGCGGTCGCGGCAACCCACGCGCCATGCCGCGGTCATGCTGGTGCAGACCGCTCACAATCCCGATCAGATGGCCGTGGCCTTCGACATGGGTGCCAGTGACGTGGTGGAGCAGGGCATCTCGCCTGTGGAAATGGGGTTGCGGCTGAAGGCGCTGATCCGGCGCAAGCGGCGCGGCGATGCGTTGCGGGCCTCGGTGCAAGACGGGCTGCGTCTGGCGGTGATCGACCCGCTGACCGGGCTTTACAACCGCCGCTACGCCCTGCCCCGTCTGGCCGCCATCGCCGACCGGGCCGATGCCGTGCAAGGGGCATTTGCGGTCATGGTGATCGACATCGACCGCTTCAAGCTGGTCAATGACCAGTATGGACATGCGGCGGGCGATGCGGTGCTGGTTGAGGTCGCGCAAAGAGTGACCGAAAACCTGCGGGCCTCGGATCTTGTGGCGCGGATCGGCGGCGAGGAATTTCTGGTGGCGCTGCCCTCGGCTGCGCTGGCACAGGCGCGTGCGACAGCTGAACGGCTGTGCCGGGCCATCGCTGCGCAGCCCTTCCTGTTGCCGGACGGCAGCAATATCCCGGTCACGATCTCGATCGGGCTGGCGGTTTGCGACAATGCCGCCGATTGCCCGGGCGAGCCGGTGTCCGGCCTTGTCGAACGGGCGGACCGCGCGCTGATGGACTCAAAGGCAGGCGGACGCAACAAGGTCACGGTCAGCGGCAGCGCCGCCGCCTGAGGCCCGGCAAATCCGCCGCCGCTCCTGTCATCAATCGGGTTGGCCGAAATGGTGGTCGCGGCCCTTGCGCAGGCTTTGCTCAAAGCGATCGGCGAAGGCGCGGCGCTCATCCGGGCTCATCTGCGCCAGATGGTCGGCCAGCAATTCCTGCCCCAAGGCGACGCGCTCGTTGATGCGGCCGACCGCGCGGGCCATCTGCGCCCGCAGGGCCGCGGCATCGAAGGGCTCGGCGCGCAGCACGATCAGCAGCGCCTCGGCATCGCCGCGCATCTCGCCGCGCATCTCGCGCATATCTTTGCCACGGCTGAGAAAATTCTGGCGCAGGGCTGCACGATCCGCAGGTGTCAGGGCCGTGCTGAACGGCCCGAAGCCCAGATCGCGCGCCGACTCGATCCGGTGCGGCATACCGCCCTTCAGGATCGCCCCGGCCACGATTCCGACGAACAGCAGGTTCAACGCCAGCGAGACCGCCAGCGCGATCCGCAGCCCGCGACCCATCCGCGGCATGGCCTCTTGCTTTTCCGTTTCGCGCATCCTTTCAGCCCTCCGTCAGCCAGGCATCCACGGTGGGCAGCAATTCGATGCTTTCCACCTGCGCCCCAGTCCATGCCAGGCCGAGCCCGCCGACCAGATCCGGGCGGGCAAAGCCGATCCAGACCCCGGCCAGCGTGGCGGTAGCCAGTCCGGCCGCGGCCCCCATGCCGCCAAGGGCCGAAAAGGATGCAACCAGCCGGGCACGCCAACCTGACGCGGCGGGCACCGCCACCACGGCCGCCGGCTGCGGCTGCATCGCATAGGCGTCAGCCAGCACCCGTGCCAGAAAATCCTCCGAAGCGTCGGCCCCTGCCGTCCGCGCGGCGGCAAGGATCGCGTCAAGATCGGCTGTGTCAGCCATCGCTCATCCCTCCTCAGCAAAACCCAAGGCGGCGCGCTGCCCCTGCAACGCCGCCGCCAGACCGCGCTTGCCCCGCGCGGTCAGACTTTCCACTGCCTCAACCCCAACCCCGAGGACGTCCGCGATTTCGGGGTTGGTCAGTCCTTCGATATGACGCAAGATCACGGCCTGCCGCTGCCGGTCCGGTAGACTGGCCAGCGCCGCGTCAAGCGCCGCCACCCGGTCAGCCGCGATCAGCCCGGCCTCGGCACTCAAAGCGCCGTCAGCCAATTCGGGCACCTCGTCCAGCGGGGCGGCAGGCCGGCGCATCCGCGCCCGCAGCCGATCGGTGACAAGATTGGCCGTCACCCGGTAGAGCCAGGTCGAAACCTGCGCCTCGCCCCGCCGCCAATCCGCCGCCACCTTCCAAAGGCGCAGCATCGCCTCTTGCGCCACGTCTTCGGCCTCGGCCCGGTCGCCCAGCAGCCGTGTCGCATAGCGCAGGACCCGCGGCGCCAGCCGCAGCGTCAGATCGCGCGCGGCCGCACGGTCGCCGCTTGCGTAAAGCGCCAGCAACCGCTCGTCCGAAACCTCTGGCTGTTGATCGAAGGCCATGACCATCCTGTCACCGCAGTGGCGCAGCCGGCCCCGAATTGCAACCGGGGCCGGCCATCAGGGATCAGTTGTCGTCCCAGCCCCACCAGCCGCCGTGACCCGAGCCATCACCGCGGCGCTTGCCATCCCGGCCCATCTGCTCTCCGGCCTTTTCCAGTTCGGCCGCGCTCAAGGCGCCGTCGCCATCGGCATCCAGCCGCGCGAACATCCGGCCTTCGCCGCGGCCCTGCGGCATCTCTTCCGCCGACAGCAGCTTGTCGCCGTCGGTATCCATATAGGCCAGCATCCGCGCCGAGCCTGCCTTGATCCGCGCTTCGGCCTGCGCCAGCATCATTGCCGCCAGCTCTGCCTCGTTCAGCTTGCCATCCTTATCGGTATCGGCGGCAGCAAAGCGGGCTGCGCGGTGGGCGGTCATCTCGGCCACGGTGATCTTGCCATCCTTGTCGGCATCCACGGCGGCAAAATCCAGACCGGCCATCGGCCCGCCGCGCATCATGCCCATGCCGCCCGGCCCTTCCGCCAGCGCCACACCTGCAATCGTGGTCGCGGTCAGCCCGGCAATGACCAGTGCAGTGATCTTCGAGGTTTTCATCGTTGTCTCCTGATTGTCCTGCGGTTTCGGTTGGGTCGCGTCAGGGGCGGCATCCGTCCGCGCCCTTCGACAGGACAAACGCCGCGGCGACCGGCTTCCGTCGCGCCGCAGCCCCTCTCACGCAAGCGTGAAAACGGCATATCTCATCTGCATCTTTTTGACGCACCCCCGCAGCCCCCCCCTTTCCCACAGCTAGAACCGGGCCTATGGTTCCCCGCCCAGACAAGAGACCGAGATGCACGAACAGACCGACCTTCATGACCGACCGCTGAAACCCGCGCTGTTGCGTGGCTGGCGGGGCCGCTGCCCCAGCTGCGGATCGGGACCCATGCTGCGCGACTATCTCAAGGTGCGCGAAAGCTGCCCCGTCTGCGGCGAGGCGCTGCATCACCAACGCGCGGACGATGGGCCGGCCTATCTGACGATTCTGGTGGTGGGCCATGTGCTTGGGCCGCTGATGCTGTCCGTCTATACCGCCTTTCAGCCTGATCCGCTGGTGATGGCCACCGGCTTTTGCGTGGCCGCGGTAGCGATGTCCTTGTGGTTACTGCCACGGATGAAAGGCGCGATGGTCGCGTTGCAATGGGCCAAACGCATGCATGGCTTCGGCAATGACCGCTGACCCCCCTGAAACGCCGATCCGGGACGCGGCAACTCTGGTTCTCTGGCGGGCAGGTCGCCAGGGTCCCGAGGTGCTGATGGGCCAGCGCGGCGCTCGGGCGGCCTTCATGGCCTCGAAATTCGTGTTTCCGGGCGGGGCCATCGACCCGTCCGATGCGCTGGCACCGCTGGCGCGGCCACTGCCGGCGCGCTGCGTCGATCGGTTGGCGATGGCCGGCAGCGCCGCACCCGAGGCTCTGGCTGCGGCCGCGATCCGCGAATTGGCCGAGGAAGCGGGGCTGATGTTGGCGCGCCCCGGCTCATGGACCGCGGAGGTTCCGGCAGGATGGCAGCGTTTTGCCGCGGATAGGCTGCTGCCCGATGCGGGCGCGCTGACCTTCTTTTTCCGCGCGATCACGCCACCCGGCCGCACACGGCGCTTTGACGCGCGGTTTTTCATGGCGGATGCTGCCGAGCTTGCGGGCGAGCATGACGATTTTTCCAATGCTGACAGCGAATTGTCGCATCTGAAATGGCTGTCCCTGCCCGAGGCGCGCGCGCTGGACTTGCCGTTTGTCACCGAGGTGGTGCTGGCCGAAGTGTCGGCCTATCTCTCCGGCGCTGACACCTTGTCGGCGGGCGTGCCGTTCTTCGACAATTCCACGACGCGGCCGATCTTCCGCCGGCTGGGCTGAGCGGTCAGCGCAGCATCCGCAGGTTCTGAAGGTCATAGCCGCGCGCGGCAAAGACCCCGCGGATTGCCGTCGCATCGCGGCCCGAAAGCCTTCCGCTGCGGCTAAGGATCAGGCCAAAGGCGCCCGAAGGCGTGGCAATGGCCAGACTTTCGCCCCGATAGCCCTGATAAATCACCTGCCAAGGCGCACCGGCCTGCTTCAGCGCAGCCCCTGACAGGTGCAGCTCGCCACCAGTGCCGATGCTGGCATGCAGATTCAGTTCCTCCGCCGCGCCGGCGATGCACAGACGGCCGGCGACTGTGACCCGATCAGCGGCCAGCGGCTGCACCGTCAGGCGCCCGGGCAGGCAGGTTTGCGGATGGCGGGCGAAATCGCCGATCTGCACCCAATCCCCGGCCCAGGCCGTCCGATCAAACCCGGCCAGCGGCGGGATGCCCAAGGCGCCGTCGCGATAGCCCCGGCTGGGTGTGCAGGACGCCAGCATCAGCATCAGCAGGCAGACGATCAGTCGAGGCATAGGGTCACCTGCCGCCCGTCATCCTGCAGCACATCGTGGCAGCCGAACAACGGCGTGATCGGCGCGCAACTGCGCGAACGGGCAAGGCAAGCCCCTTCGCAATCGCGGTCGCGGCTGCAGCTTTTGCCGAAATCACGGGTGCGCTTGACGCAGGCCATCACGCCGGATTTTCCCGTGGCCGACCAGACGCCACCGCGTTTCTCGCAAGCCTGCCCCTCCGCCGACAGCGGCGGCTTTGGCGGCCCCTCCGCTGCGGGGGCCTCGGCGGCGGCGGTTGCAGGTTCCGCCTCGGCAGGCTTTGCAGCGGCGGGCTTTGCCGTGGCGGCGGGCGCTGCAACAGGGTCTGCGGCGGGCTGATTGTCAACGGTCGCGGCCGGGGCGGTTTTGGCGGGCGTCGGGTCTTGTTCTGGTGCCGCCGGCAAGGCCGAAACCGTCACTGCCGGCCCAGCCAAGCCACCCGCAGGGGCATCCGCAGCCGGTTTCGCGCCTGGCAGGGCCAGTTGGCACGCGCCCAGAAGCAGGACCGCCACCAGCGCCCAGCCTTTCAGCCGCCCGCCCGCCATCAGAACGGCACCGGATGCTGCCGTCGCAGCGCCTCGATCTCTGCCAGCAATTCATCCGGCAGGGCCAGATCGGCGGCCGAGAGGTTGATCGCCAACTGCTCAACCGAGGTCGCGCCCAGGATCGGGATGCAGGGGTAGGGACGGCTGCGGGTGAAGGCCAGCGCCATCCGGCAGGGATCAAGGTTCCATTCCCGCGCAAGCCCCATCCAGGCTGCAACCGCCGCAAAGACCTGTGGCGTAACCCGCCCGCCCAGATCGGCATTGACCGCGCGGCGCGTGCCATCCGGGGTCACGTCTCCGGCATATTTGCCCGACAACAGCCCCGCCGCCAGCGGCGAATAGGCCAGCAGCGGGATGTCTTCGGCCATCGCCATCTCGGCCCAATCGGTGTCGAACTGACGGCACAGCACCGAATATTCGTTCTGGATCGTCTGCATCCGCGGCAGCCCCTCGGCCGCGGCAATCGACAGCCACTGGCAGGTGCCCCAGACTGTCTCGTTCGACAGGCCAAAGGCGCGCACCTTGCCTGCGCGTTGAAGATCGTCCGCCGCGCGCAGGATCGCCGCCATCTCGTCGCGCACCTGACCGGCATCGAACCGGGGCGCATAATCCCACATCTTGCGGAAGTGATAGCTGCCGCGATTGGGCCAGTGCAGCTGATACAGGTCGATGTAATCGGTCTGCAGCCGCGCCAGCGAGGCGTCGACCGCCGCGCGCAGGTTGTCGGGCGTGATGGGCGCGCCGTCGCGGACATTGCGCTGCCCCTCGCCGGTGATCTTGGTGGCAAGTTGTACCCGGTCGCGCCCGCCCTGACGGGCAAACCAGGTACCGATGATCGCCTCGGTCGCGCCGATGGTCTCGGCCCGCACGGGGTTGGTGGGATACATCTCGGCCGTGTCCCAGAAGGTCACGCCATGATCCAGCGCCAGGGCGATCTGCTGATGCCCTTCGGCCTCGGTATTCTGGCTGCCCCAGGTCATGGTGCCCAGACAATATTCCGAAACCTCGATGC
>CAYTMV010000050.1:0-15833 GCA_964439015.1 uncultured Gemmobacter sp. | reverse complement strand
GCGGACTGGATCACGTCGCACCAGATGCCGGCGCCATCGGTGTTGCGATAGACGCGTTCGATGAAATCGGGCGCCAAATGGCTGAACTCGGCCGCCAGCGGCCCCAACTCGTCCTGGATCAGCCGCTCTTGCAGCGCCCGCATCCAGGCCATGTAGATCAGCGGCTCGGGCAGGTGTTCGTTCATCTCGCCGTTCCACGCGGCCATCAATTCAAGCGCCTGCTGGCGGCGCCGCTCGGGCGTGCCCTCGGCGGCGGGCTCGCCGGTGAACCACAGATCGGCACCGACCAGCGGCAGCAGATTGCGCGCGGCGGGCGAGACGGTGTCCAGCTGCGCCTCGATGAAACTTTCGCGGGTATGCACTTCGCGCATTTGCATCAGCCGCTGAAACCGCTGGATGCGCTGGGTGTCCCCCCAGGTGAAGTTGAGGTGATCGGGAAAGGGCGTATCCACGGTCTTGTTGTTGGTGTTGCCCAGAATCCCGCCGGAAGGTGCATCCCAGACCGGATTTTCCGCCACGGGCTTGATGCCCTGCCAGCGGTTTTCCGGCAGCCAGCCGGGGGCCGGCATACGCCCCTGGCTCTGGTGGCGGGGGTCGCGGGCGGGCAGGGCGCCGATCACCGCCATGGCAATCCCGTCGCGGTCGGCCAGCATCAGGTTCTGGCTGGGCGCGACATAGCCCTGCGCGGCGGCCAGCGCCTCATGCCGGTTCTGCGCCCGCATCAGGTGCAGCGCCGCCGTCAGCGAGGTGTCGGCAGCCGACAGCGCCGTCCAGCCAAGGCTCATCACATGGCCGGGGGGCGTGATCTCGGACAGCCCATAATGGCTGCCGGGCAGCACCGGTCCGTTCTCGGTCCAGCGCAGTCGCACCGTCACCGGGGCGGCATCGGCCACGCGGATGATCGTCTCGCGGGTCTCGAACGGCTTGAACCCATCGGGGGTGCGGTATTCTTCGGCGTTGTCGGGGTTCAGCTGTTCCAGAAACAGGTCCTGATCGTCGACATAGGATGAGGTCAGCCCCCAGCCCAGCCGATCCGACCGCCCGACCATCACCGCCGGGATGCCGGGGATGGTGGCCCCGATCACGCCGCCCGTCGGCAATTCCAGTCGCGCCAGATACCAGGTCGTGGGCGCGGTAAAGCCCAGATGCGGGTCATTGGCCAAAAGCGTGCCGCCCCCGGCCGAGCGGTTGGGCGCCGCGGCAAAGCCGTTCGAGGCCCCGGCAAAGGCCATGCGCGGCACCGGCGAAAGATTGCCGCCTGCCACCGCGATCGGCCGGTGCGAGGGCACAACACCGGGCGCAAGGCTGGCATAATCGGGCAGCGCCGCCACCGCCGCGCCGGGCGCGTCGGGCAGGATATCGGCCAGCCGCGCGGCCGGCAGCACCAGCGAGGCACGGGCGCGCAGCACTTCGGCCTCGGTCTGGCCCGACAGCTGCAGGGCCATCAGCTTGACCAGCGCCAGCGAATCCGCAGGCTGCCAGGCGGCGATCTCGTTGGAAAACAGAAAGAACTCCGGCGCCCCGCGCCCTCGTGCGCCTTCGTTCACCTGTTCGATCCAGGCATTTACCCCGGCCGAATAGGCCTCCAGCACTGTTCGGGTCTCGGGCGGCTGCACCGCAGCCGAGGCCACCGCCAGCCCATAGAGGTCCAGCCGGCGCATCAACTCGTCCACCGGCAGCACCCGCTCGCCAAAGACCTCGGCCAGCCGCCCCTGCGCCGCTCGCCGCAACTGCACCATCTGCCACAGCCGGTCCTGGGCATGGGCAAACCCCAGCGCAAAGAACACATCGGCTTCGCTCTCGCCGAACACATGCGGGACATTGTCGTTCGAGCGCACGATCTCGACCGGGGCCGAAATGCCCGCCAGCGAGAAATCCTCGTCATAGTCGGGCAAGGAGCGCGTCAGGAACAGCCACAGGATGCCGCCGGCCAGCACCATCAGGGCAAGGGCCAGCAGTGTCAGGCGCATCAGCCAGCGGAACAGGGTCAACATCGGGGGCCTCGGATCACGCGAGCCGCCTTGACGGCGGCATCGGCATGGTTCCTAGTCGATCACGACAGGATCGGCAATCGCGCGGAGGGCGACATGGCACGGGTGGCATTTCTGGGTCTGGGGGTGATGGGCGCACCGATGGCAGGGCATCTTGCGGCCAAGGGGCATCAGGTGACGGTCTGGAATCGCAGCCCCGCCAAGGCCGAGGCCTGGGCCGCGCTCCATCCCGGCCAGGTCGCTGCCACCGCTGCCGAGGCCGCCCACGGTGCCGAATTCGTGATGGCCTGTGTCGGCAATGACGACGATCTGCGCGAGGTCTGCCTCGGCCCGCAAGGCGCCTTTGCCGGCATGCGCGAAGAGGCGGTGTTTGTCGATCACACCACGGTTTCCGCCCGCGTCACCCGCGAATTGTCCGAAATCGCCGCCGCCCGCGGTTTCGGCTTTGTCGATGCGCCGGTCTCGGGCGGGCAGGCAGGGGCCGAGCATGGTCAGCTGTCGATCATGTGCGGCGGCACCGAAGGCGATTACGCCCGGGCCGAGCCGGTGATGGCCGCCTATGCCAAGGCCTGCCGCCGGTTGGGCGACAGTGGCGCGGGCCAGATCGCCAAGATGATGAACCAGATCTGCATCGCCGGTCTGGTCCAGGGCCTGGCCGAGGCGCTGGCCTTTGGCCAACGCGCCGGCATGGACAGTGCGGCCGTGGTCGATGTGATCGCCCATGGCGCGGCCGGCAGCTGGCAGATGGTCAACCGCCACAAGACCATGCTGGAAGACCGCTTCGATTTCGGCTTTGCGGTCGACTGGATGCGCAAGGACCTGAAGATCTGCCTCGAGACCGCCGACGAGATCGGCGCCTCGCTGCCGGTCACCGCGCTGATCGACCAGTTCTACAAGGAGGTTCAGGCGATGGGCGGCGGGCGCAATGACACGTCCAGCCTGATCCGCCGCCTGCCACGCTGATCGCGCGGGCTTCATCATGACCCAAATACCCCCGCCGGAGGCGCAGCTTTCCATCCCGCGCCCCGGCCGGGCGTCTGGCCTGCCGCACAAACTTTTCACGTCCGGGCTTGTCACGTCCGGGCGCATGGCCAATCGGCGGGCGGGGTGCTAAGACCCGGTCATGACCCGTCTCGACATCTTCTTTGATCCCGTCTGCCCGTGGTGCCTGATCGGCAAGGCCAATCTTGACCGCGCGCTGGAGGCCCGCCCCAATCACCCCTTTGCCATCGCCTGGCACCCGTTCCGGCTGGAGCCGGACCTGCCGCGCGAGGGTGTGCCGTTAAGCGATTATCTCGATACCCGCTTCGGCTCGCGCGAGCAGGCGGTGAAGGTGATGATGGCCGCGACCCAGATGGCCGCCCGCATCGGCATCGAGATCGACTTTGCCCGCATCCCGCGCATGCCCAACACGCTGGACGCCCATCGTCTGGTGCATTGGGCCGGGATCGAGGGACGCCAAAGCCGTGTCGTCTCGCGCCTGTTGCACGCCTATTGGCGTGAAGGGCGCGACATCGGGTCTGCGGAAACGCTGATCGAGATTGCCACCCAGACCGGCATGGATGGCGATCAGGTAGGCCGTCTGCTGGCCTCCGATGCCGACACGGACGATCTGATCGCACGCGAGGCCGATGCCCGCGCCAAGGGCGTGCAATCGGTGCCGACCTTCCTTGTCGCGCAGCGCCATGTGGTATCGGGCGCCCAGCCGCCCGAATTGTGGATGCAGGTGATCGACGAGCTGACGGGTCAGCCCGAATGACAACCGATCCGCGCCGGCTGTCGCAGCCCGAGTTCATCGCGCTGATCGCGATGCTGTTTGCCACCATCGCCTTTTCCATCGACGCGATGCTGCCGGCGCTGCCGCAGATCGCAGCCGAGCTGACCCCCGCCGATCCCAACCGCGCGCAACTGATCCTGACCAGTTTCGTGCTGGGCATGGGCCTTGGCACGTTTGTGGCCGGGCCGATTTCGGATGCGCTGGGGCGCAAGCCGGTGATCGTGCTGGGCGCGGGCCTCTACATGGTGGGCGCGCTGCTGGCCTGGGCCGCGCCGACGCTGGAGACGGTGCTGGCCGCGCGGCTGTTGCAGGGCCTGGGGGCCGCCGGGCCGCGGGTGGTTTCGCTGGCAATGGTGCGTGACCTCTATTCGGGGCGGCACATGGCGCGGATCATGTCCTTTGCGATGATGATCTTCACGCTGGTGCCGGCGCTGGCGCCGTTGGCCGGGCAGGGGATCATCGCCCTGACCGGTTGGCGCGGGATCTTTCTGGCCTTTCTGGTCTTTGCGGTGGTGGCGACCTCGTGGCTGAGCCTGCGCCAGCCCGAGACCTTGGCCAAGGCTGCCCGCCGTCCGCTACATCCCGCCGTGCTGCTGCGGGCGGTGGCCGAGGTGCTGGCCAACCGTCAGGTGGTGATGGCGATGGTGGTGCAGACGCTGATCTTTGCCTGCCTGTTCGGCACGATCTCGTCCACGCAGCAGATCTTTGACGTGCATTTCGGGCGCGGGGCCGAATTTCCGCTGTGGTTTGCGCTGATCGCGCTGTGTTCGGGCAGCGCCTCGCTGATCAACGCGGCGCTGGTGGTGCGGCTGGGGATGCGGTTTCTGGTTTCGGTCACGCTGGCGGTCGAGGCGCTGCTGACCGCGCTTTATGCGCTGACCCTGATCGCCGGTGGCCTGCCCGAGGGGCTGGCCTTCGCGCTGTTCGTGATCTGGGCGATCTCGGTCTTCATGATGGCGGGGCTGGTGCTGGGCAACCTGAACGCGCTGGCGATGGAGCCGATGGGGCATATTGCCGGCATGGCGGCCTCGGTCACGGGCTCGTTGGCGACCGTCGCCTCGGTGATGATCGCGGCGCCGCTGGGCCTGGCCTTCGACGGCACGCCGCGGCCTCTGGTGATCGGCGTCACGGCACTGGCCGCTGCGGGCTTTGTGCTGATGCGCTGGATGCCCCGGCGCGGCTGATCGCAAGAGGTGTCGGCGCGCACAGCAAAGCAACCAGGACGCGACAATTTACCAATCTGGCCACAATGCGGCCCCAAAGCCTTGGCACTCAGGCAATTGACCGTTCTGATTGTCAGCTAACAGGAGCCACCATGACCACCCATACCATGACCGCCTACCGCGTCACCACGGGCGGAACCCCCAGCGTGACCGCGACCACCTTTGACATTGTTGCCACCGGCGCGGGCTATTCGTTCCGCTACACGATGGACGCGCCGTCGGACACCGCATTCTCGTCGATCACCGCCACGACGGAATCGGGCCGCCTGCAATCCATGACCGTCAACGGTCAGCACGTCTCGCTCAACGATCACGCCGCAGTGGCCGAGGTCAGCTGGACCTCTGCGGGGCCGGACAGCACCGTGATCAACCACAAGACCATGGTGATGCGCATCGATCTGGGCGAGCCTGGCGCCTACTATCTGGTGCCGATCGGTGGCGACGAAATCCCCGCCTTCGCCTCGGTCGCCGATCTGGCGGCCTGGGAGCTGTCGCTCACCGGAATCGATTCCAACCTGCCGGTCAACTATGGCAACCTGGTGCGCCCGAATTCGGTCATCACCATTTCCGACCTGAACGCCTATGGCGTGACCACGACCCAGAATGACGTGATCACCGGCGTGGCGGGCGTCAACAACTGGTCGACCTCGGCCCTGAAACTGGAACTGGGCGCTGGCAATGATGTGGCCACCGGTCTGGCAGTGCGGGACTTCATCGACGGCGGCGTCGGCGCGGATCTGATCAACGGGATCGGCGGCAATGACGTGCTGACCGGCCATGACGGCAATGACACGCTGAATGGCGGCCTTGGCGATGACTACCTGAACGGCGGTCGCCACAATGACGTGCTGAATGGCAATGACGGCGCCGATAACATCAATGGCGGTGGCGGCAATGACGTGATCGAAGGCGGCACCGGCAATGACCGGATCGATGCCTCCTACGGCAATGACACCGTGACCGGCGGCGCTGGCGCGGACAACATTCTGGGCAACGAGGGCGATGACCAGCTGAATGGCGGTGCCGACAATGACACCATCTTCGGTGGTCGAGGCAATGACACCGTCGAGGGCTCCACCGGGGACGACGCGCTGAATGGCGGCGTGGGCAACGATCTGGTCAATGGCGGCGCGGGCAATGACCGCCTGACCGGCTATTGGGGTGCCGACAACTTCCAGTTTGGCGCGGGTTACGGCCAGGATGTGGTGACCGACTTCGCCAACGACATCGATACGCTGCTGATCGACGACAACCTGGGCGTCGCATCGGTTGCCGATGTGCTGGCGCTGGCGACGCAGGTGGGGCGGAATGTCGTGATCGAGTTCAGCGAGACCAATATCCTGACCGTCAACAACACCCGCATCGCGCTGCTGGTGGATGATATCTCGATCATCTGATCCGGGTTGGCGCAGACCGGAAAGGCCCTCGCGCAAGCGGGGGTCTTTTGCTTTTCCGGCCCGCACTGCGCTGGGGCGCGGAAGGGTCTTGTGCCGATGTCAGGCGGCAAGCGGCAGGATTTAGGGGGGCGTGCGGGTCGACTTTGGCCATGGCTGCATGCTGAAGATCGCAAGTCTCGCAGCATCCCGCATTGCCGTTCATATATGTCGGATCGACGGCGCAGGGCCGGGCGCGCGTGACAGCAACCCAGCCCTTTCAACCGTGGCCATGTTGGCCAAAGCCCTAGCGCCCGCCCTTGTAAGGTGGGATCTTGCGGGCCGAGGCAAAGCGATCCGCGGCGCCCGGCCGTGGCATCGGCTTTGCACCGGTGGGTTTGGCCGGGGCAGGCGGCGGAGGCACAGCCGCGCCGGGCACCGAGGCGACCCGCGCGGGCGCGCCGGGTTTCACCACCTTTTCCGCCAGATCGCGGGCCACCGCAAAGGCACCCTTGATCCGGTCGCCCTCGGTCGCCCATTCGGCGCTGACCGCGACCTTGTTGCCTTGCACCTTGGCCGCGCCACCCTGTGCCTGCAAAAACTCGACCAGCCCGGCGGGATTGGCGAATTTGTCGCCCCAGAACTGCACGGTCGCGCCCTTTGGCCCGGCGTCCAGCCGCGAGATCCCCGCCTTCTTGCACATCGCCTTGATGCGCACGACCAGCATCAGCGTGTTCACCTCGCGCGGCAGCGGGCCGAAGCGGTCGATCAGCTCGGCGGCAAAACCCTCCAGCTCGACCTTGGTGGTCAGCCCAGAAAGGCGGCGATACAGGCCCAGCCGGATATCCAGATCCGGCACATAATCATCCGGGATCAGCACCGGCACACCGAGGTTGATCTGCGGCGACCAGTCCTCGTCGGCGGCGGTCAGCCCGCCCAATTCGCCCGACTTCAGCTTGGCGATCGTCTCTTCCAGCATGTGCTGGTACAGCTCGTAGCCGACTTCCTTGATATGGCCGGATTGCTCTTCGCCCAGCAGATTGCCCGCGCCGCGCAGATCGAGGTCATGCGAAGCCAGGTTGAAGCCCGCGCCCAGACTGTCCAGCGATCCCAGCAATTTCAACCGCTTGACGGCCTGCGGCGTCAGCGCCTGCCGCGGGCGGGTGGTCAGATAGGCATAGGCGCGGGTTTTCGATCGGCCCACGCGGCCCCGGATCTGATACAGCTGACTCAGGCCGAACATATCCGCCCGCCAGACGATCATCGTATTGGCGGTGGGGATGTCCAACCCGCTTTCGACGATGGTCGTGGCCAGCAGCACGTCATATTTGCCGTCGTAGAAATCGTTCATCCGCTCATCCAGATCGGATGCCGCAAGCTGGCCGTGGGCGATGACGTAGCGCACCTCGGGGACGTGGGTTTTCAGGAACTCCTCGATCTCGGGCAGGTCGGCCAGACGCGGGACGACAAAGAACGACTGCCCGCCGCGATAGCGTTCGCGCAGCAGCGC
This sequence comes from uncultured Gemmobacter sp., assembly GCA_964439015.1. GTDB lineage: Bacteria > Pseudomonadota > Alphaproteobacteria > Rhodobacterales > Rhodobacteraceae > Gemmobacter. The sequence continues at coordinate 7,959 of CAYTMV010000050.1, read as the reverse complement.
CTCGCGGATGGTCAGTGTGTCGAATTCCGACACATAGGTGCGGATCGCCAGACGATCGACCGGGGGCGTGGCGATGATCGACAGATCGCGCACGCCGGTCAGCGACAGTTGCAGGGTGCGCGGGATCGGCGTTGCGGTCAGGGTCAGCACATGGACCTCGGCGCGCATCTCTTTCAGCCGTTCCTTGTGGCTGACGCCAAAATGCTGTTCCTCGTCGATGATCAGCAGCCCGAGGTTCTTGATCTTCACCGCCTTGGCCAGCAGCGCATGGGTGCCGACGACGATATCCACCGTGCCATCGGCCAGACCGGCGCGCGTGGCCGCGGCCTCCTTGGCGGACACAAACCGCGACAGCGGCTTGACGTTGATCGGAAAGCCGCGAAAGCGTTCGGCAAAGCTGCGGTAATGCTGGCGGGCCAGCAGGGTGGTGGGGCAGATCACCGCGACCTGCATGCCCGACATCGCGGCCAGAAACGCCGCGCGCATCGCCACTTCGGTCTTGCCAAAGCCCACATCGCCCACGATCAGCCGGTCCATGGGCCGCCCGGCCTCGAGGTCAGAGACCACATCGGCAATGGCCGAAAGCTGGTCGTCGGTCTCGGTCCAGGGAAAGCGGGCGGCGAAGGCCTCCCACATGCCATGCGGGGCCTCAAGGATCGGGGCCGCGCGCAAGAGCCGCTCGGCCGCGACCCGCATCAGGCGGTCGGCGATCTCGCGGATGCGCTCTTTCAGTCGGGCCTTCTTGGCCTGCCAGGCGCCACCGCCCAGCCGGTCCAGCAGCCCTTCCTCATGGCCATAGCGGCTGAGCAACTCGATATTCTCGACCGGCAGATAAAGCTTGGCGTCATCGGCATAGACCAGATGCACATATTCGTGCGGGGGGCCGGGCTTGTTGGCGGGCGGCAGCGGCACGCGCAGGGTTTCCAGCCCGATGAATCGGCCCACACCATGTTCGACATGCACCACCAGATCGCCGGGCGACAGGCCGCCCAGATCCTGAATGAAGTTCTCGGCCTTGCGCTTGCGCCTGGGCCGGGCGGCCAGTCGGTCGCCCAGCACGTCCTGTTCCGAGATCACCGTCAGGCCCGGCGCCTCGAACCCCGACTCCAGCGCCCATATGCCCAGAAACAGCCCGCCCTTGCCCTCGGGGATGGCGCGGGCATCGGCCACCTCGGTCGCGGCCAGACCCTGATCCTCCAGCAACCCGCGCAGACGTTCCCGCGCGCCCTCGGACCAGCTGGCAATCAGCACCTGCGAGACTTCACACATCGCGCGAAGATGTTGCGCCAAGGCGTCGAAAAGATTGACATTTTCCTGCTGGCGTTCGGGTGCGAAGCTGCGGCCAGCGCGACCGCCGGCATCCAGAACGCCTGGTCCCGGCGGCTGGCGGTTGGGCGAGAACTGGATGACCCGCCGCCCGCGCAAGACCTCCGCAAACCGATCGGGGTCCAGATAGAGGCCGCCGGGCGGGCTGGGCTTGTAGACCGTGTCCATCCGCCCCTTTTGCGCCATCGCCTCGCGCCGGGCGTCATACTGGTCGGCAATCCCTTCCCAGCGGCTGTCCAGCGCCGGCAGGCCCTGATCGTCCAGCGTCACCGTGGCGTCGGGCAGATAGGAGAACAGCGGCTCCAGCCGGTCATGGAAAAAGGGCAGCCAATGCTCCATCCCCTGATGTTTGCGCCCGGCGCTGACCGCCTCATAAAGCGGATCGTCGGTGCCGGCCGCGCCGAACTCCAGCCGGTAATTCTGGCGAAAGCGCACGATCGAGGCCTCGTCGAGGATCACCTCGGACACCGGGGCGATCTCGATGAAACTCAGCTTGTCGGTGGTGCGCTGGGTTTCGGCGTCAAACCGGCGGATGCCATCCAGCACATCGCCAAAGAAGTCCAGCCGCACCGGACCTTGCGGTCCCGGCGGGTAGATATCGACGATCCCGCCGCGAAAGGCGCAGTCGCCGGGCTCGGCCACGGTCGGCACCGGGGTAAAGCCCATCCGCGCCAGAAAGCTGCGCAAGCCCGCCTCATCCACCCGATTGCCGACCTGCGCGCGAAAGCTGGAGGCCGCCACCACATCGCGCGCCGGCACCTGCTGCATCGCCGCCGAGACGGTCGTGATCAGCACAAAGGCGCCCGGCACCCCATGGGCCAAGGCGGCCAGCGTCGCCATCCGCCGCGCGGCCGTGTCGGGATTGGGCGAGACGCGGTCATAGGGCAGGCAATCCCAGGCCGGGAAATCCAGCACCACCACCTGCGGGGCCAGAAAGGCCAGCGCCGCGCGCATCGCCTCGGCCCGCTTGTCGTCGCGGGCGATGTGGATGACGGGGCGGCCCTTTTCCAGCTCGCGCGCCAGCAGTTTCGCGTCAAAGCCTTCGGGCGCGCCGCCCATGATGATGCGCAGATTGTCCATGCGGACGGTTTTGGCCCCCTGCGCCCAAAGGTCAAGGGGGCGCGTGGCTCAGATCGGGCCGATGCGCAGATTGACCCACATCCCCCACATGGTGGTGGCCAGGATCGCCACCATCCCCAACCCCTGAACCGACAGCCGCAGCATCATCAGCCGGTGGATCAGGGGCGCGCCGTGGTTTTCGCCGGACGCGATGCGATGGGCCGCGCGCAGCGTCAGCCCGCTTGCCAGCACCATCGGAAACATCAGGCAGAACAATGCCTGCGCAAATTCGATCCCGTAGCCAAAGCCCAGAATCGCCAGCCCGGTCAGCAGAAAGGCCAGGATTCCGGCCATCCATGCCCCGGAAATCTGGCTGATATGCAGCATCCGGTTAACCGAGACCCGGGCCATCGCCTCAAGATCGTCCTGCGCGCTGCCGCCCTTGCGCCGCGCGCGCTGGATCAGATCGAAGGGCACGCCCAGCGGCCAGTGGCTGGCCATGGACCATTGCACCGCCAGCACGATCCAGAACCACAGGTTCGAGAAGGAGCGCAGGTCGATGATTTCGGTCAGGATGGCATAGATTTCCACGGCCGGCCCTTCTGGATGCTGCCGGATCACCGCCGGCCCTGCGGCATTCCTAGCCTTGCGGGCGCGGCTTTTCCATGGCAGGCAGAAAAAAATCCGCGCCGTCCGCCACGGGGCATGCGCGCCGCCAGACCCGCAATATCTGAGGGATCAAGCCCATGCTGCCAATCTCTGCCCCTTATCCCGCCACCCGCTTTCGCCGCCTGCGCCGCACCGATGCGCTGCGCCGTCTGGTCGAGGAGGTGCAACTGTCGGTCAACGATCTGATCTGGCCGCTGTTCATCCGCGATGGTGAGGGCATCCGCGAGGATATCGCCTCGATGCCGGGCGTGGCGCGTCTCAGCCTCGACAATCTGCTGCGCACCGCCGAGGAGGCGCTGCAATTGGGCATTCCGGCGATCTGCCTGTTTCCCTACACCGATCCGTCGGTCAAGACCGCGACCTGCGAAGAGGCCTGGAACCCCGACAACCTGACCAACCGCGCGCTGCGCGCGCTGAAGGCGCGGTTTCCGGAGCTGGCGGTGATGACCGATGTGGCGCTGGACCCCTATAATGCCCACGGCCATGATGGGCTGGTCGAGGATGGCGTGATCCTGAACGACGAGACGGTCGAGGCGCTGGTGAAGATGGCGCTGGTGCAGGCCGATTGCGGGGCGGATATCATCGGCCCGTCGGACATGATGGACGGGCGGATCGGCGCGATCCGGCAGGCGTTGGAGGCTGCGGGGCATCAGGCCGTGTCGATCCTGTCCTATTCAGCCAAATATGCCAGCGCCTTCTATGGCCCGTTCCGCGATGCGGTGGGGGCGTCCGGCGCGCTGAAGGGCGACAAGAAGACCTATCAGATGACTGCGGGCAACAGCGACGAGGCGCTGCGCCTGATCGGCCGCGATCTGGCCGAAGGGGCGGATATGGTCATGGTCAAGCCGGGCATGCCCTATCTGGACATCTGCCGCCGGGTCAAGGACGCCTTCGGCGTGCCGACCTTTGCCTATCAGGTCTCGGGCGAATACGCGATGATCATGGGCGCGGCCGAGCGCGGCTGGATCAAGGGCGAGGTGGCGATGGTCGAAAGCCTGCTGGCCTTCAAGCGGGCGGGGTGCGACGGGGTGCTGACCTATTTCGCGCCCAGCGTGGCGCGGCTGCTGAAAGGCTGACGCCAAAAGCTGACGCTGAAAACCCGACGGGGCAAGGATCTGCCGCCCTTTTGGCGGCACAGGTGACAAGCCGCGACAAAGCCGCTAACCTGCGGCAAAAGGGCACCGACAGAGTGCCGCTCAAGGTGTGAGGCGAAGATGCGGGCAGTTTCCAGAAGACATTTCCTGACGGTATCGGCGGCGGGCCTCGGCCTTGCGGCCTGCGGCAATGGCGTGGGCGGGCGTGGCGCCGCCACCATCGACGCGCGGGTGAACGAGACCCGCGACTACCTGCGCTCGACCTATCCCGGGACGCAGGAACTGGCCTCAAAATCCTTCGGCATCCTTTATATGCCGCTGTTGACCGAGGCGGGCTTCGGCATCGGCGGGGCCTATGGGCGCGGCGCATTGCGGATCAATGACGTGACGGTGGATTATTACTCGGCCGCCAAGGCCACGATCGGCTTCCAGATCGGCGCGCAGCAATATGCCCATGCGCTGTTCTTCATGACCCAGGACGCGCTGACCGACTTCCGCCGCTCCAAGGGCTGGGCCGCGGGCGCGGATATCCGCTATGCCACGCCGGACAAGGGCGCCTCGCTGGGCAAGGAGACGACCGAGCTTGATCCCGTGGTGGCGATGGTCTTTGGCCAATCGGGCCTGATCGCCGGGGCCACGCTGTCGGGCACCAAATACACCCGCATCATCCCCTGACATGCAAAACCCCGCCGGACGGCCGGCGGGGATTGCGGTTTCGGGAAGGGCATCTCGGGCCTGCCGTATGGCCGATCATGCGGCGCGGCGGGCCTTCCAGATACGGTTGTTGTCCTGCGCGGCCTCGCTGAGCGCCATTTCCAGCGCGGCAAAGGACAGTGGCGCGCGCAGCGAGGCGTCGCACAGAAACAACCGCTCGGTGCCGTAATCGTCCAGCAGGAAATCGTGTGAGACCAGGATCACCACGAGGTCGGGTCTGACCTCACGCAGCGCCAGCAGCGGCTCCAGCAGCGTCTCGATCCCACCCAACCGATCGACGTCGACCACCAGGTGGGTGATGCTGCGCCGGGTGATCGAGGCGGTGAAGGCACAGTCCGCATCCGCTTCCCATATGACCTGCGCGCCATTTCCACGCAGCCAGCCGGCTGCCCGACCCAGCGCGCCCGAGATGGGGCCCGCCAGCAGTGCGTCGCCCATTTCTTCCATATCCAGGGCCAGAAATGCCGGGACCGAGGGGCAGGCGACTGCATGAGGCGCGGCTTTCGCACCGGAATAGGCCGTTTGCAGCCAGTTCCCGACCGTTTGAATCGCGTTGGCCAACTGCGGCAGGCGCATTACCTTGTCAACGGTCATATGGACTATCCTTCTGATAGAACTTTCTCTCAGTATCGGCACTGGCGGGACCGCAGGAAACCTATCTGCAGTGCTTGCGCAAAATCCTATGCTTGCGGACTATCTTTTGAGGCATCATGCTGACCGAAAGAGAAAATGCGACGTTGAGATACCGGCGTTAGTTCGATCTTGTAACTTTCAGTATTCCATTTTCATCAGTGTCTGTTGATCTGTCTCATCGATCGCGTATCTGGTTCGTTGTGTTCCTTTCCATCTCACAGTGGTTTCCATGTCCACCGGCCGGAGGATTTGCCATTACCTCGTCTCGTTCAGAAATCGCGAACGGCCCTTTGATGCGCCGTCGCCCCCTCCGATGACCGGCTGGTCGCGCATCGCGCGCGCGGTGTCATCTGATGGCTGAGGCAGATAGCAAGGGTGGGATGTCTACGTTCCACGCTGGTTTCTGGCGGCGGTCGGTTGTTTTGCGCGCCCAAGTGTTGGTTCTGATGTTGGTGGTGGCCGTCTGGTCCGGCGGCCGCGTCGCGCTGCGCCACCATTTCGCCGACGAGGATTACCGCAGCGCACAATCCAGCCTGTTGCAGGCGCAGTTCATCCTCCAACCCTTTTTGGCGCGCTGGAGCCAGCGGATGGACATCATCGCCTCCGTCCAGCCGCAGGAATGGCCGGAAGCCGGGTATGTAAGTGGTCTCACAGAGCACCTGATCGGAGAGGCCGATGGCTGGATCGAGGTGGTTGCTTCCTCCGGATCCTTGGACGCCATGCAGGCTGCAGCAGATAACGATCTGGAACCGGAGCGTCAGGTTCTCGCTGGCCAACCGCGGGATTTGCATTGGTCGGACTTGAACAGCCAGCATGTGCTGGCCGATTGCCGTATCAGTTTTGACGAGCGGCGCACGGTTGCCGGAGGCGTCCGTCGCGGTGCGGATACCGGTCTCTATCTGTCCATGGTGCGTTACCGCGATTTGGGCGCTGGCCAGCACGACTGTCTGGTGCTGACATTTCCGAAAGAAGCGTTACGTTTTGCGCGGCGGAGCAACAATGGGCCTCTGACGCATGACGTGGTGTTGACAGATGGTGAAGGGTATATCTTGGCCCGCATTCCGGCAGGCCTGCATGGCCGATTGACGACCTATGCCACCGCCGAACAATCCGCACTTCGGTCGGAAGACATCGGCTTTCGGCAACCGCTGGTCGGATTGCCCGATTGGTCGATCGCGACGCTGCAGGCGCCGGGAACGCCGCTGAAGGATTTCCTGCTGTCGCCATTTGCGCTGATCCTGGTCATCCTGCTGGTGTTGGTGCCGCTGGCGCTGCTGCCGCAGGACAAGCAGGCCCTGGCGCCGATTCAGCCCTCGCCCGATACGGCATCCGATCTCTACGCTTGTCGCATGACCCGGCACGAGCGGCGGGGCCTGGCGCTGAACGCCTTGGCACAGGTGCGCGCCCTGCTGCGCGCGCCCGATACCCCCGCTTGCATGCACGAGGGACTGGCAGGGATCGGCACCGCGTTGGACACGCTGCTGACGCTTGAGGACCGCCCGGCTGACAGCGTGCTGGCGCCTTCAGTGTTTCATCCGGGGGATCTGGCGCAGGAGATCCTGACCATGCTGCGCCCCGCAGCCGATGCAGCGAAAAATACGCTGCGCAGCGAAATCGTCTGGCCGGCCGGCCCGGTGCGCGGCCCGCGTGAGGCTGTGGTGCAGATTCTGGTCAATCTTTTGCAGAATGCGCTGAAACATGCACCTGGCGCCCAGGTCACCGCACGTGTCAGCGCCGAAACCGATAATTCGTCTGGCAATCGTCTTCTGGTGCTGGAGGTCGCGGATACCGGTCCGGGCGTTGCGGTCGCGCAGGAGAAATGGCTGTTTCTGCCCGAATTTCGCGCCTCGGCGCTGCCGCAGGGCGAGGGGTTCGGCTTGACCATCGTCGCGCGGCTGGCACGCGCGGCGGGGGGCAGCGTGGCGTTGCACAACGTGCCGGGCGAAGGCATGACGGTGACCGTGCGCCTGCCGGTGATCGCTGCGGAGGGGGCGGTCGACGACCTGCCGCGGCTGGATGGCCTGAGCATTCTTGTGGTCGAGGACAGCGCGGCGCTGCGCGAGTGGATCGTGCAGCAATTGCTGCGGTTGGGGGCCGAGGTCGAGGGGGTGGCCCGCGTGACCGAGGCACGGATGGTGGCCGACCGCCTGCAGCCGGATGCGGCAGTTATCGACCTGTCGCTGGGCGACAGCTCCGGGCTGGATCTGGCGCGGGGCCTGCGCCACGACCGTCCCGGGATGCATATGATCGCCTTCAGCGCCGATATGGACACCGCACGTCAGGCCGCCTGTCTGGCGGCGGGGTTTGACGCCGTTCAGCGCAAGGAGTCCGACTTGACGGCGCTGATCGCCCTGCTGGCCGGCCTCAAGGGGTAACCGTTCAATAGGTGGGCGGGCTGATCGCCCATATCACCACCGTCTCGCCGGGGCCGGGATTGCGATAGCGGTGCGGCTCGCGCGAGGAA
>CAYTMV010000049.1:0-16076 GCA_964439015.1 uncultured Gemmobacter sp. | reverse complement strand
GCGGGGTCAGGGGATAAGGACGCGCGGGACGCGGACGATGGCCTCGATCACCGTCCCGGCCGCCGCGGCGGCAGTGAAAGAACGTCCACCACCGCCGATTGCAGCACCTTTTCGGTGACGCTGCCCAGAAACAGCCGCGCCAAAGCGCCCTTGCCCTGGGTGGCCACCACGATCAGATCGGCCTCAAGGTCCTGCGCGGCCTTGTGGATCTCATGCGCGGGGTTGGACAGATCCTGCCGCAGCACCGGATGGGCCTCCAGCCCCGGAACCTCGGCCAGAAGGCGCTCCAGCATCCGCATCGCGTCCGCGCGCTGATCCTCCAGATAGGCGGCACGGTCATCCTTCTGGGTCATGCCCGACATGCCAAGGCGCAGGGCCGGGGCGTCGAAGACATGCAGAAGCGAACGACGCGCCGAACGGTCCGGCGAAAGGGCGACAAAGCGGGACAGAGCGTCACGGGACTCGGCGCCGCCATCGGCGGTCAGCAGCACATGGCGCCAAGGCCCCAAGGGCGGGCCATTGACCATCAGCACCGGGCAGGAGACCGCCCGGATCGTGCGCTCGGCCGTGGTGCCCAGAAACACGTCGCGCAGGATCTGGCGCCGGTGCGGGCCGATCACCAGCAGATCCGGCTGCCGTTCCGCGGCCGCGGTGACAATCCCGGCGAAGGGGTCCGAGAGGATGATGTCGATGTCGGTCTGCACCCCGTCATCGCGCTCCAGCGCCCGCGCCAGTTCGCGCAACATGGCGCGCGCATCTTCAACCTCGTGCTGCACGATCCGCTGCGGCCGGTCATCATCGACGACATGGACCAGATCCAGCCGCGCCCCGTGGCTGCGCGCCAACAGCACCGCCCGACGCAACGCCCGGTCCGAGCGTTCGGAGAAATCCGTCGCCAACATGATCCGCTGCATTGCCCCACCCCTCTGCCTTGTTTGACCAAGGGCCATCGTGGGAGGCGTGGGCCAGGGTTGCAACCCGAAAGTCACGCTGTGGCAGGCGGGGCGCCAGAGGTTGGTCGCCTTCCCTCTGTGGGGATCGAGGACCGGCAAACCAATGGCCAGATAATGAAACTCGAGGTCAACCGCGCCGACATCAAGATCCTGCACCAACGTCCGAAAGACTGAGCAGGGACGAAAATGTCAGGCTGCTGTCAGCCTGCCCCGTTTACCTGAACACCACATATACCTCAAAAGGAGCGCCTCATGGCACGTATCATTGGCACCAATTTCCGCAACACCCTGGTTGGAACGGACCTCAACGATTATTTGGTCGGGTTGGACGGCGACGACCGGCTGACCGGTCGCAAGGGCAATGACGAGCTTGAAGGTGGTCGCGGCGCAGACACCCTGATCGGCGGCGAAGGCCATGACGATCTGGAAGGCGGCGCAGGCAACGACCTGCTCTATGGCGGCTCCGGCCGGGACGAGCTGGATGGCGATGCGGGCAATGACCGGCTGTTTGGCGGCACCGGGAACGACGATATCGACGGCGGGACCGGCGCGGATATCCTGTCGGGTGGCAGCGGCGCGGATGACTTCGAGTTCGAACGGGGTGACGGCAATGACCGGATTGTCGATTTCGAGAATGGCATCGACCGGATCGATCTGGACGGATTTACGCGTGCCGAGGTCAGGGCCGCGCTGAGCACCGCCCGCATGGTTGATGGCGACCTGGTGCTGCGGCTGTCGAATACGACGATCATCACCTTTGATAACGTCAGCCGCGCGCAACTCGACATCGGCGATTTCGTGTTCTGATCGCAGACCCAACGGGGCCAGAGGCACAGGATGTCTCTGGCCCGACCAGGACGGTCGGTCGGCGCCACGATCCTTGTAAATCAAAGCCAGATCAGCCCGCGACCTTACGTCCCGTCGCATGGGGAGCGTTTTAACGGCTTCCGAGCCTTGCAAGACAAGGAAATACAAGGAATACTTCACCACCCGCCTTTCGACGGCGGAGCTGTGGGTGCCTATCGCCGTCAAGACCTTCTGTCGGTTTGGCGAAAAGGTTCAATGCGTTGCGGAGTGTTCTGACGCAAGCACGGCCTTTGCCGGGCGTCGGTCACAACCTTTCCCGCAGCAGGTCGTTTTTTCTTTGCTGGGAGGCAAACATGAAACCATTCTCGATCAAGGCCATGGCAGGCGCTGCGCTGGCGCTTGGCCTGTTTGTTCAGGGCGCCGCTGCGCAAGACATCCAGTTCTTCCGCATCGGCACCGGCGGCACCGCCGGGACCTATTACCCGATCGGTGGTCTGATTGCGAATGCGATCTCCAACCCGCCGGGCTCGCGCGCCTGTGAAGACGGCGGCTCGTGTGGCGTGCCGGGCCTGATCGCCACGGCTGTTGCCTCGAACGGCTCGGTCGGCAACGTGAACTCGATCAACGGCGGCCAGCTTGAAGCGGGCTTCAGCCAGTCCGACGTGGCCTATTGGGCCCAGAGCGGCACCGGCCTGTGGGAAGGTCAGCCCGCGGTCGAGAAGCTGCGCCTGATCGCGAACCTCTACCCTGAATCGATCCACCTCGTGGCCCGCAAGGATGCCGGTATCGCCTCGGTCAGCGATCTGAAGGGCAAGAAGGTTTCGCTGGACGAGCCGGGCTCGGGCACGCTGGTGGATGCCAAGATCATTCTGGAGGCCTTCGGCCTGTCCGAGGCCGACATCCAGCCTGAATACCTCAAGCCCGATCAGGCCGCTGACCGGATGCGCGATGGCGCGATGGACGCGTTCTTCTTTGTCGGCGGCTATCCTGCCGGCGCGATTGCCGAACTGGCCAGCCAGCATGACGTGACACTGGTGCCGATCACCGGCCCCGAGGTCGACAAGCTGCGCGAAACCTACAGCTTCTTTGCCGCAGACGCGATCGCGGCGGGCACCTATAAGGGTCAGGATGCCGAAGTCGCCACCATTTCGGTCGGCGCGCAGCTGGTGACCTCGGCCGATCTGTCCGAAGAGCTGGTCTATGGCATCACCCAGGCGCTGTTCAACGAAACGACGCAGAAACTGTTCGCCAATGGCCACGCCAAGGGCAAGTTCATCACGCTGGACAATGCCGTTCAGGGCGCGGGCATCCCGTTCCACCCCGGCGCCGAAAAGTTCTACAAGGAAGCCGGCAAGCTGCAATAAGCGGTCAGCCGCAGGACAAACAGGGGACGCGGCCGACCACGGCTCGCGTCCCTTTTCAAAACTGAAAAGGCCCCGCAAACGGTGGCCAAGGGGACAGTCGCATGACAGCAGAGCCGCGCCACCTGACCGAGGCGGAACTCAAGGCGCTTGAGGAAGAGTTTGATCCTGAAGCACGATTTCGCACCGTCTTGAAGCCGGTCGCCATTCTGGCCGGCATCATCATGTTCCTGCTGTCGGCCTATCACTTCTACACCGCAGGCTTTGGCATCCCGCGCAAGACCACGCATAACGGTCTGCATCTGGGTGTCTCGCTGTTCCTGATCTATCTCAGTTTCGCGGCCTTCAATTCGGGTCGTCACAAGACCACGGGCTTTGTCATCGTCGGCATCCCGGTTCAGGACTGGATCCTGGCCATCGCCTCGGGGGTCAGCGCGTTTTATGTGCCTTGGGTCTATGACCAGCTGCAATTCCGCATCGGCAACCCGAATGCGCTGGACGTGACCATGGGCACGATCCTGATCCTGACCCTGCTGGAGGGTGTGCGGCGCTCGATGGGGTGGCCCTTGCCGGTGATCGCGCTGTGCTTCATGGCCTACGCCTATTTCGGCCAGCAGATGCCGGGGATCTTCGTGCATCCCGGCGCGGACTGGTCGGCGATCGTCAACCATCTCTACCTGTCGTCGCAGGGCATTTACGGCACGGCGCTTGGGGTGATCGCGACCTATGTGTTCCACTTCGTCCTCTTTGGGGTGATGGCGCAGCGCATCGGTCTGGGGCAGCTGTTCATCGACCTGGCCTCGGCGCTGACAGGGCGCTTTTCGGGGGGGCCGGCCAAGGTGTCGGTGGTGTCTTCGGCGCTGCTGGGGTCGATCTCGGGCTCGTCCATCGCCAATACCGTGACCACCGGCGCGTTGACGATCCCCACCATGATCAAAATCGGCTTCAAGCGGCATTTCGCCGCCGCGGTCGAGGCGGCGGCCTCGACGGGGGGGCAGATCACCCCGCCGGTGATGGGCGCCGTGGCCTTCCTGATGGTTGAATATCTGGGCGTGCCGCTGCGCACGATCCTGATCGCGGCCATCGTGCCGGCCTTCATGCACTTTTTCGGCGTGCTGGTGCAGGTGCATCTGGAATCCCGCCGTCTGGGCATCCGCGGCCTGTCGAAGGAAGAGCTGCCAAACGCCCTCAAGGTGCTGCGCGAGGGCTGGCTGGCCTGTCTGCCGCTGGTGCTGCTGGTGTGGATGCTGATGTCGGGGCGCACGCCGTTCCTGTCGGCCTTCTGGGCGATCGCGGCCTGCATGGCGGTTTATGCAGTGCAGACCATCCAGGCCGCGGGCCTGTCGCGCGGTCTGCGCGATTGGGCTGCGGGTGTTTATGAGGGCTTTGTCGCAGGCGCCAAAAGCTCGTTGTCGGTCACCGCGGCGGCGGCGCTGGTTGGCGTTGTGATCGGCGTCGTGACCCTGACCGGCATCGGCTTCAAGATCGCCTTCATGCTGACCAGCGTGGCGCAAAACTGGGCAACCTCGGTCCACGGCTTTCTGGGCTTCCTGCCGTTCGAGCTGTTCTCGATGGAAACGCTGGCGCTGTTGTTCACGCTGCTGATGACGGCTGTGGTCTGCATCCTGATGGGCTGCGGCATCCCGACCACCGCCAATTACATCATCATGGTGGCGGTGGCCGCGCCGGTCCTGGGCATGATGAATGTCGAGCCGTTGGTGGCGCATTTCTTCGTGTTCTATTACGGGGTGCTGGCCGACGTGACCCCGCCGGTCGCTCTGGCGGCCTATGCGGCCTCGGGCATCGCGGGGGCGAATGCGTTTCAGGCCGGCAATACCGCGTTCCGTCTGTCGATGGGCAAGGCGCTGGTGCCGTTCATGTTCGTCTTCTCGCCCTCGCTGTTGCTGGTGACGCAAGACTTCACCCTGCCGGCGTTCCTGCTGGCGTTTACGGGCGCGGTTCTGGGGATCGTCTCGCTTTCGGCGGCGATCACCAACTGGCTGCTGGCACCGCTTAGCCATCTGGAGCGCGCGCTGCTGACCTTTGGGGCGTTGCTGTTGATCGCACCCGAGCTGATCTCCAGCCTGATCGGTGCGGCGATCCTTGCCGCGATCACCCTGCGCCAGTGGCTGGCGCAGAAAGCGACAGGTCCGGGGGCGATGCCGGCCTGAGACCTGCGGTGGAAAAAAAGGGAAAAGGGCGGTCGCGTGGCCGCCCTTTTGCTTTTGAAGGCAACAAATTGCGGACAAGACCGAAGACAAGCGCGCCAGCCGCCAAGGTCGCGCCTCTGACGACGGGTCCGGTCAACGCAGGCGCAGGCCAGCCAACATGATCGGGGTCCGTCTCATCCACGAGGATCACCGCAGGGGCGCTGCATCAAGATCACGGCCCTTCCTGAAAGCCCGTTCACCTTTTCATGCGGTTGCCCCCTGTCACCAGCGCGGCGCGAAACTGGCGCGGCATGCAGGTCTCCACACGTCTTGTCGGTTACCTGCCCGTGCGATGCAGTTCCATTGCAAGCCAAGAGACGGCATCCGCCTGATTGCCGCCAGATGAATGACTGTCCTGATTGCGCCTTTTCCGACACGCAGCATGATCTCGCGCAACCCATATCCCCAAACCCATATCCCCAAACCCATATCCCTGACCGGGCGCATTGAACGGTCGAAACTTCAATGGCTTCCCCCGGCTGCGCCACGATGGTATCGCTGACGGCCAGAGGGTCGGGATGGTTTCATGGATGTGTCGTCGCCTTTGATGGTGGGATTTCTCGGAAGCCTGGGCGCGGGGCTGATGACCGCCGCGGGCGCCCTGCCGGTGCTGTTCGGGCGGGCTCCGGGGCGCGGTATCAGGGACATGTCGCTCGGCTTTGCCGCAGGCGTCATGCTGTCAGCGTCGTTCTTCTCGCTCATCATTCCGGCAATCGATGCAGCCGAGGCGACCTATGGTGCAGGTGCCATCCCGGCCGGGATTGCCGTGATCGGTATCCTGGCGGGAATGACACTGGTGGCGGGGCTGAACGAAACCCTCCCGCATGAGCATTTCACGATGGGGCGTGAAGGTCCGGCTGGCGCCGCCCTGCGCCGGATCTGGCTGTTCATCATCGCGATCACGATCCACAACTTTCCCGAAGGGATCGCTGTCGGCGTGGGCTTCGGCGCGCATGGTCTTGCGGGGGGCATGCCGCTGGCCATCGGGATCGGCCTGCAGAACCTGCCCGAGGGTCTTGCCGTTGCCGTGGCCCTCATGGGTGAGGGCTATGACCGGAGGCGTGCCTGGGGCATTGCTGCGATGACAGGCATGGTCGAGCCGGTGGGCGGCTTGCTGGGGGCGGCCGTGATCTCGTTCTCCGAGCCGTTTCTGCCCTGGGGGCTATCCTTCGCGGCGGGCGCGATGCTTTACGTCATCAGCCACGAGATCATCCCGGAAACCCACCGCAGCGGGCATCAGAACAAGGCGACCCTCGGATTGGCAATCGGGCTTGTGGTCATGCTGTTCCTCGACGTCTGGCTCGGATAACGGCACGCGGCGGAGCAGCGCCCGCGCGCACGACCCCTGCCCTGTCGTGCCTGTCCGGCGATTCAATTATCCGAGAGGTAGTCGGCGGACACGTATCCGGTGACGCTGGGCGCTTTCGCAAGCGAGACGCGGCACCACAGTTGGCCCGCCTCGGTCACACAATCGCGCCGGACAAGGTCGGTGCCATCCGGCAGACCGAGCAGGACCTTGTAATGCAGCCCGGGACCGGCCCGCAGTTTGAGAAGTTCATCCGGGCCCGCCCGCTGGACCGTCGTATGGCGCCCGCCCAAACCAACGCAGTTGGCAAGCAGCGTCAGGCAAAAGAGTGCAAGGGCAATGCGCAGCATGATCTCGACCAAATCCTGTCACCTTGTCTTTTGGCATCCCCTGCCGCGCAACGCAATGGACGTGTATCGACACCCTCGCGCCCGGTCGCGCAACAAGACCCAACGCCCCACAGGCCACCATGGCGGGGCGATCTGGAAACGGTGCGGCAGCCACACTCCGCCGGTGTCGGTGCTGTCGGTCGGCATGACCGCATGGCCCTTATGCCACATTGGCTGGACCGGTTTTTTCTGCGTAGGTGTCTTGAGGTTGGAAAGCGATGATTCCGGCGCAAGTCTGCAGCGCGGAACAGGCTGAACCGCCGGAAGACAGGGGAAGATATTCATGACCAGACAGCCCGAACAGGATCTGCCGCTCAATCTGCCGGTGGCGGATGCGATGCCTCCGCGGCGGCGGCGGCGGTTTGATCGGCGCTTTCTGCTGGTGTTGCTGATCCCGGTCTTCATGTTTACGGGCGCGGTGCTGGGGATGTATTTCCAGCCGCGCGGCTTGCAGGTGTTCTACGCGCTGACGGGATTGCAGCCGGGGGCGGGATCCTCGGCACCCATTGCGCTGCCGCCCAAGATCACGCTGCCCCCGAAGATGGCCGAGACGATGCTGCCCACCGATGTCGTGGGCCTCGCCCGGGTCATGCCACGCGGCGATGTCTCGATCGTGGCCGCGCCTTACGGGTCGGGCGATGCGCGGGTGGCCGAAATCCTTGTGGCCGAGGGCGACTGGGTCGAACAAGGCGCCGTGCTGGCCCGCCTCGACAACCGGTCGGCCCTGGAAAGCGCCATCCTGACGGCCGAGGCCAATCTGGCCGTGCGCGAGGCCACGCTGATGCAGACCCGTGCCGCGGTCGAGGCCAGCCGCGACGAGGCGCAGGCCACGTTGGATCAGGCGGTGGCCAATGCCGCCGAGGCCACAACCACATTGGCCCGCACCGAAGAGCTGTTCCAACGCGGGGTCGCCACCCAGGCCACACTCGACACTGTACGCACCGCCGAGGCCGCGGCGCGGCTGGCCGTGGCCCGGGCCGAGGCGACGCTGCGGCGCTTTGCGGCCCTGGCGCTGGACGATCAGCCCGATGTCATCGTGGCCCGCCGCAATGTCGATGCCGCCCGCGCCGAACTGGCACGCGCGCGGCTGGATATCGAGCGTTCGACTGTGGTCGCGCCGATCGCCGGCACGATCCTCGATATCCATGCCACGGCGGGCGAGCGTCCCCCGGCAGGCGGCATCATGGAGATGGGCGATACCCGCCAGATGATGGCCGAGGTCGAGATCTGGCAGGACCGCATCCGCAACGTCCAGCCCGGCCAACCGGCCGAGTTGGTGGCCGCAGCACTTGGCCAGACCCTGCAAGGCCGTGTCGAACAGGTGGGTCTGACCGTCGGCCGTCAGGGTCTGATCTCGGATGATGCAGCCGAAAACAAGGATGCTCGCGTGATCCGGGTGTTGGTGGCGCTGGATGGCCCGTCCTCTGAACGCGCGGCGCGGCTCACCAATCTCGAGGTGGTGGCCCGCATCGACACGAAATCCCGGACCGCGCCATGAGCCGGCTTTTGCAATGGCTGTTCGGGCGGCTGCCGATCGGCTGGCTGCAACTGACCCATAACCGCACCCGCTTTGCCGCCGCTCTGGCTGGGGTGGCCTTTGCCAATGTGCTGGTCTTTGTGCAGCTGGGGATCATGAACTCGATGGCGACAGCCACGCTCCGGCCTTACGGCTTCTTTCAGGCCGACATCATGATTTCCGCGGGCGACGCCAACGCGATGAGCGAAGGCGGCAATGTGGCCCGCCAATGGCTGCTGCAAGCCATGGCCGACCCGGAGGTCGAGGACGGGATCGGCCTTTTCGTCGGCAACGTCCCGTGGGATCGCGGCGACAAGGATATCAGCCTGACGACCTTCGGGGTCGATCCCGCCCGCCCGGCCTTCCTGGCGCCCGAGATTGCCGGCGATCTGGCGCTGTTGCAGGTGCAGGATGCCGCCCTGCTCGACCGGTTGGCGCGCGGCATGTCCCGCGATCAGGCGGCGGGTATTCGGCCGCAATCGCCGCTGTCCTTCGAGACGGAAAGCCGCACGATCTCGGCCTATGCCACCTTCGCGGGCGGGGGCGGTTTCGGCGGCGATGGCTACATGCTGGTCTCGGACCAGACCTTTCTGTCGCTGTTTCCCAAGCGCAGCTCGGCCGCCCCCGATCATATCCTGCTGCGCCTGCGGCCCGGCGCGGATGTCGCGGCGACGGTGGGCCGGCTGCACAAGGTGATCTCGGACCCATCGCTCAGGATCCGCAGCTTTGCCGATGCCGGGCAAGAGGATCTGACATACCAGCAGACGCGGCGGCCCACCGGCGTCATCTTCGGCTTTGGCGTGTTGATCGGCGTGCTGGTGGGGCTGGTGATCGTCTATCAGGTGCTGTCGACCGATGTGGCTGACCACCTGCGCGAATATGCGACCTTCAAGGCCATGGGCTATGGGCCGGGGTTCTTTCTGGGCGTGGTGTTCGAAGAGGCGCTGGTGCTGGGTGTTCTCGGATTTGTGCCGGGGCTGATCGTCGGCACCACGATCCTGACGGTGATGGCCAAGATCACCACCCTGCCGCTGGCGATGACGTCCTCGATGGCGATTACGGTGTTTCTGGGCACGATCGTCTTTTCGGCGCTGTCGGGGGCGATTGCCACCCGCAGGCTGGCCGCAGCCGACCCGGCTGATCTGTTCTGAAGGGGGCGCGGATGGACACCGAGATCATCGCCGCCGCACGCGGGCTGAACCATTGGTTCGGCAGCGGCGAGGCGCGCAAGCAGGCGCTGTTCGACGTGACCCTGACGCTGCCGCGCGGCAGCTTCACGGTGCTGATGGGGCCGTCCGGCTCTGGCAAGACCACGGTGCTGACGCTGATGGGCTGCCTGCGCGCGGTTCAGGACGGATCGGTCCAGCTGCTGGGGCAGGAGCTGAACGGCGCCGCCGAGGCGCAACTTGTCGCCCTGCGCCGCAGGCTGGGCTTCATATTTCAGGCCCATAACCTGCATGAAAGCCTGACCGCGCAGCAGAACGTGATGATGGGCGTTCAGGTGCAGGGAACTGTGGCCAAGGAGATGGCCGCGAAAGCCGCCGACCATGCGCTGGGTCTGGTCGGGCTTGCAAACCGCACGACCTATCTGCCCGCCAATCTTTCGGGCGGGCAAAAGCAGCGGGTGGCGGTGGCGCGGGCGCTGGTCGGCAATCCGGCGCTGGTGCTGGCGGACGAGCCCACGGCCGCGCTGGACAAGGACAGCGCCGCCGATGTGGTGGATCTGCTGAAACGCATGGGGGCCGCGCGGGGCACCACGACGCTGCTGGTCACCCATGACAACCGCATCCTCGACCGCGCCGACCGGATCCTGACGCTGGAGGATGGCCGGATCGTGAAGGATGAAAACCGTCACGGTGCCGGGTGACCGCGCAACTCCCTGGGACGACCGCTCGCCCGGGTTTCCAGCACCACGGTCGTCATGGGGCATCCGCCGGGCGCCCCGGGCGCGGGCGGTAGCGCGGCAAGGTCCAGCCGAAGATCAGCGCGCCGGCGCGTAGTCCGAAGGCCCCAAAGCCGCCCGTGTAGGCCGCCACCAGCACTTGCACATCCATCAGGCGCAGCGCGACATAGACGGCGGCGCCCGCGACCGCTGCGGAGATGTAGATTTCTTCTCGTGTGACGGCATTCGGCTCACCGGCCAGAACATCCCGCAGGATCCCGCCAAGCGTCGCGGTCATCGCCCCCGTCAGGATCGCCACGCTGGGAGAGCCCGTCACCAGAAAGCCCTTGTGGGCGCCAAAGACGGCAAACAGGGCCAGTGCGCTGGCATCCAGCCAGAGCAGGACCCTGTAGCGGGATTCGAGAAAATGCGCCGTGCCATAGACGAACACCGCGGTTGCGGTGCAGATGGCCAGATAGATCGGCTGACCGACCCAAAACACCGGCTGGTTCAGCACGACATCGCGCACCGACCCGCCGCCGATGGCGGTCAGATTGGCCAGAAAGACAAAGCCCATGATGTCAAGCTGCCGACGCGACGCGGTCAAGGCGCCTGTCGCGGCAAACAGCACGACGCCGAGATAGTCGAACAGGATCAGATATTGGGTCATCACTGGGTCATCCGACTTTGGGGCCATGGGCGCGTGTGTGGTGTCTTTGGTCAAGCGCGGTCACAGGATTTCTCCCAATCGACCAACGCGTTGCGGTAGGCACTTGACTGCACCCAGTCCAGCAGACCGCCCAGCTGCGCCTCGAAAGCCGATCGCTGTTCCGCCGTGAAGGTGTGAAACAGGATGCTCTCCAGCCCATCGGCCAGCGCCCTTGCGCGGTTGCGCAACGCGCGGCCCTCGGCCGTGCAATGCAGCGCGAAACGGCGGGCGTCGCTGCTGTCGTTCACCCGCGCCAGCAGTCCGGCCTTCACCAGACTCTGGATCAGGCGCGAGGTCTTGGACCGCTCGAGATGCACGACCTTGCTCAGCTCCACGAAGGTGATGCCGGGGTTGTCGTCCACCAGCCGCAATACCCTGATTTCCAGGATCGACAGGCCCGTCTTGTCGCGGAAGATCTGGTCGTTGGCTTCGATGGCCAATCTTGACAACAGGTTCAGCCGATAGGTGAGCCTGTCCGAGTCCCTGGTCAACGTCGACATGCGTCGCTTCGTCCTTTCCCTTGTGGCGCGCGTCAGCGGGCGACCTCTGCTTCCATGGCCGGGTGCTGATTCCCGGTGGGTAAATCGCGCACCGGCACTGCTGGGCAGCGATTTGACCGAGCCGTCTCGCCAATCCTTTGCTGCGGCAACCTCGCCCCCAAGCCGCGCGTTCCTGCTTTTTTAGTCTCAAGATACAATTATTGGATTGCTCATTCATTGCCAATTGATTATTTGCGATCTGCGCGGGGGGTGAAGATTTCGTTCAACCCCAATGCGATGAACCTGCTCTCCTCCCCGTCGGAGGGCTGAGGGCCGGTAGATAGACTTTTTCGGCGATGCTTTCGGCAAGGGCTTTGCGTTCAATCGGGTTTTGCGGCCCGGTTACAGCGTTGAAGGCTGTTAATTTTTCTCAAAGAACCATTAGAAGATTGAAATTCCAATATGTCCAGAAAGCCCTAAGGACACAAAACGTTTGTGACGGATCGGACCGTTGACGATCATGCCCACACCGCGGTCAAGACGGTGAACGGGGAGGTTTAAGTTCGATGCGGCCCAGACGTTCGGAAAGATCAAAAATCAGCACAAGTCTCGGTGACGCCAAGGGTGTCGCCGACTTGCTTTGGTGTCTTGTCAAAGCGTATGTGCGGGGGACAGAGAGGAGACTGGCCTTTGGAACTGATGAATACCTTCTTTAACTGGCTGAACGGGATTGTGTGGGGCGTGCCCATGATCGTCTTGATCATCGGCACGGGCCTGTTCCTGCAGCTTCGACTGGGCTTCATGCCGCTTCGGAAGGTCGTCTACGGCTTCCGGATGATCTGGAAAAGCCGGACGCCCGGGGCGGACTCGGAAGGCGAAATCACGCCCTATGCAGCCCTGATGACCGCGCTGTCCGCAACCATCGGCACCGGCAACATTGCCGGCGTGGCGACGGCCATCGCGGTCGGCGGCCCGGGTGCGCTGTTCTGGATGTGGGTGACCGCCTTTGTTGGCATGGCCACGAAATACGCCGAAGTCGTCGTCGCGGTGAAGTATCGCGAGGTGGATGACAAGGGCGAACACGTCGGCGGTCCGATGTTTGCGATCAAGAACGGGCTGGGCCGGCATTGGCACTGGCTCGGCACCGCTTTCGCGTTTTTCGGGGGGCTCGCGGGTTTTGGCATCGGCAACATGGTGCAGGCCAACGGCATCGCCAGCGCCATCCAGAACTCGTTCGGCATCGAGACCTGGGTTTCCGGGATCGTGTTGACGGTTATCACCGGCCTGGTGGTTCTGGGCGGGATCAAACGCATCGGCGCGGTGGCCGAGAAAGTCGTTCCCACCATGGCGATCATCTACCTGGTCAGCGTCGTGATCGTGCTGGTGATCTTTGCCGAGAATATCCCTTCGGCTTTCACCACCATCGTGTCAGACGCCTTCACCGGCACGGCGGCCGCGGGTGGCTTCCTCGGGTCGACCATCATCATGGCGATTCAGAGAGGCGTGGCGCGCGGTATCTTCTCGAACGAAGCGGGCCTTGGCACCGCGGGTATCGCACAGGCTGCAGGCTCGACCTCGAACCCGGTGTTCTCGGGCGTGATCGGCATGATGGGCACCTTCATCGACACGATCATCATCTGCACCCTGACCGGTCTTGCGATCATGGTCACCGGTGTCTGGACCAGCGGTGAGACCGGTGCCATGCTGTCCTCGTCGGCCTTCGAGGCGGCGATGCCGGGGGTTGGCAACTATCTGTTGACCATCTGTCTGGCGCTGTTTGCCTTCACGACCATCCTTGGCTGGGCCTACTATGCCGAGAAGTGCTGGGAGTTCCTGCTCGGCACCGTGAGCGAAAAGCCGTTCCGGGTGCTGTGGACCATTGCGGTGTTCTTCGGCGCGACCCTGAGCCTCGATTTTGCCTGGCTGGTGGCGGATACCCTCAATGCCTTGATGGCGATCCCGAACCTGATCTCGCTGCTGCTGCTGTCCCCGATCGTCATCAAGCTGACGCAGGACTATTTCGCCCCGGGTGGCGAAGGCGGTAACTGAGACCAACCTGCCGGGGCGTCCTGTCGGATGCCCCGGCGCCTGCCCCTTCCCCGCCGACCGCCGGCCCACGAAAACCCTCATCACCCATCGCGTGATCGTGGCGGAGAAGTTGATGGTGCTTGACCCGGCGGCAGCCTGCGCCATGCGATGCAGGGGGTCCGACGGCGGATTTGCCCCGGTGCGTCAGAACGTCCTACGCCCACCCCTGATAATGTGATAAGATAACCGGAATATTTTGGTCTCGTGCCGCAACCTGTGGCACCTGCACATCCCAAAAAATGATTGAGGATCGCATGCCATGGCAAAACAGAAGCAAATGCAGATGACCGAGAACGCACAGGCGCTTACCGCAGCCTGGATGGCTGTCAGCCCGACCGCGACCAAGGCCTGGATGGATATGATCTCAGAAAACGGACGCTTTCTGACCGAACGCTTTCAGCAGGATCTGGAAATCCAGACGGCCATGTTGTCGTGCAGGACGCCCGCAGAACTGATGCAGGTTCAGTCCGAATTTTTCACGAAAGCGATCACGCAATATACCGACCATGCCGCACGCCTGAAGGCCATGATGAGCAGCGTGGTTGAGGACGCCGTCGCGGACGCGCGGACGGGCCATGCCCGCGGCTATGACGACGTGCCGGTGTGACGGCTGGCGCATCCATCCTGCGCTGACATGATAGCGGGCCGGATCGAAAATCCGGCCCTTTTCTTTGCGATCAAACCGAAAACCGGCCGGTCTTGTCGCCGGCAATCCCTCATTCGTGGCGAGCGGCTTTGGTTGACGTTGCACGGCGATTTTCAGGTTCTGGCCGGGTGTGATGTCGCCGCTGCCGACTCCTGCCGGTGGCTGTTGCAAGCGGGCGTATCGGCATCAAGTCTGCGGCATGGGTGATCTTGTCGGCCGGCATGCGGGCGAGTGTATAGCGCGCCGGTCCGAGGCTGGGGCGACGTCAGTGTCCCAGAACTTGCGAAAGGAACAGCCGCGTGCGCTCGTTCCTGGGCTGGCTGAAGAACGTCTCCGGTGGTGCTTCCTCGATGATCTCGCCCTTGTCCATGAAGATCACGCGGTCGGCCACCTTGCGGGCAAAGCCCATCTCATGCGTGACACAGACCATGGTCATCCCCTCCTGCGCCAAAGTCACCATGACATCCAGAACCTCGGCGATCATCTCGGGGTCGAGCGCGCTGGTCGGCTCGTCAAAGAGCAGGATCTCTGGCTGCATGCAAAGCGCCCGCGCGATCGCCACGCGCTGCTGCTGGCCGCCCGACAGCTGGCCGGGGAATTTTTGCGCCTGATCGGGAATGCGTACCTTTTCCAGATAGCGCATGGCCGTCGCTTCGGCATCGGCCCGCGAGATCTTGCGCACCAACATCGGCGCCAGCGTGCAATTCTCCAACACGGTCATATGCGGAAAGAGGTTGAACTGCTGAAACACCATGCCCACCTCGCGCCGGATTTCATCCAGCGAGGCGAGGTTGTCATCGACCAGCGTCCCGAAAACCTGGATGGTGCCGCTGTCATGTTCCTCCAACTGGTTGATGCACCGGATCATCGTGGACTTGCCAGACCCGGACGGGCCGCAGACCACGACCTTTTCGCCCCTCGAGACGGTCAGGTTGATGCCGCGAAGGGCGTGGAAAGCGCCGTAATACTTGTTCAGATCGGTGATTTCGATGGCAGGCGCGGTCATATCCATAACATTAGTCCTTGCGATGGCCGACATTCATCCGGGCCTCAAGATAGGCGCCATAGCGCGACAGGCCGAAAACGAAGACAAAGTAGATGGCAGCAACGAAAACATAGACTTCAGCATAGGCAAACTTCCAGGTGCCGGTCTTGAAGGCCGTATTTCCTGCTGCGAGAAGCTCCATGAAACCGACAACCACGATCAGTGAGGTTTCCATGAAAGCGATGACGAACTGGTTGATGGTGGCGGGCAGCGCCAGGCGGAAAGCCTGCGGCAGCACGATGCGGAAGGTGCGCTGCCAATAGGTCAGCCCCAGCGCCTTGGCGGCCTCTTCCTGGCCCTTGGGGATGCCCTGAAAGCCGCCACGGATGATCTCGGCCTGATAGGCCGCGAAGAACAAGGCCGCGCCGAACAATACGCGATACAGCTTTTCGCCGATCAGGAAGCCGGGCAACATGAAGGGCAGAACGATCGCGCAGGTAAACAGGATCGCCAGAAGCGGCAGCGAGCGGATCGTGTCGATGATCCAGCCCGAGACCCGCGCGATCACCGGGTAATCCGAGCGGCGCAACAGCGCGAGGCCGATGGCCAGCGGCATGCCGATCACGGCCGTGGCGACGAAGATGAACAGCGTCAGCGGCAGGCCGCCCCATTGCTGTTCATTCACCGGCACCAGTCCGAACACCCCGCCCCGCATGAGCGTGTAAAAGATCACCGTGCCCAGCGT
>CAYTMV010000048.1:0-16478 GCA_964439015.1 uncultured Gemmobacter sp. | reverse complement strand
ACGTTCAGCCCGCCGGGCAGGATGCCGCTGCCGCCCATGCCGCGGTCGATACAGGCCGACATCACCTCCCAGATCCGTTTCAGGCCGGCTTCAAGATCCTTGGCCGAGCGGAACTTCAGCTCGTTGGCGCGCTTCATGGCGGCGACCGACAGGCCCGACTGCTTGGCCATGGCCAGCATCTCTGCCCCGGTCTCGAACGGGTATGGGACATCGGCGCGGGCGCGGGATTTGGACCCACCCGCCTCGGCCAGCTCGGCCGCGGTCAGCACGAAGCCGCCGCCGATCGAGTAATAGGTTTCCTCCAGGATCACGTCGCCTTCGCTGTCATGGGCGCGGATCACCATGCCATTGGCGTGGCCGGTCAGGGCGGGGCCGAAATCGAATTGCAGGTCCTGCTTGGGATCGAACTGCAAGGTGCCGAGGCCGGGCGGCGTGACGGTGCGGGTGGCAAAGATTTGCGCCAGTGCCGCTTCGGCCTTTTCAGCGTCATAGCTGGCGGGCTCGAACCCGGCGAGGCCGAGAATCGTCGCGCGGTCGGTCGCATGCCCCACGCCTGTGAAGGCAAGCGAGCCGTAAAGCGTCGCACTCAGCCTGTGGGCGTGAAAGGGCGATGCCGCCAGTTTGGCAATGAACATCGCCCCCGCGACCATCGGTCCCATCGTATGGCTGGAAGAAGGTCCGACCCCGACCTTGAACATGTCGAATACGGAAAGGAACATCGTCTGACCTCATGGCTGGCGGTGTGGGCGGGAATAGCAGCGCATCATCTGGCACGGTTGCCGCCGTCACTGCCAGTGGAATTGCGACGGATTTTCCGCAGCGAACGGCGCAATTCAGCAGATTTCTTCAGGGATTGTTAACCACTCTCATCCGATTTGAAGGGGGATCAAACTAAGAGGGCAAAATGGCATTGGCACAGTGTCTGCGACGGGGTCTGGGACGGGTCTTGGCTGGGGTCTTGGCGCTGCTGGCGGGGCTGGCGATGGGGCTGGCGCTTGGCCTCGTGCAGGCCCAGGCGCAAGAGGCACCCAAAGGGAAAGATCCGGTCGCGACGGCTCGCGCCAAGCTGGAGCGGCGCGTGAAATCCGACCCGATTGGCGTGCTGGAAGACGCGGCGCGGGTGATTGTCACCGCCACCGCCAGCGGGTCTGGCGTGGACGGGCTGGACGCCGCAGGGGTCGACCGGTTGCTGACGCTGGAGCGCGCGGCGATCCGCGCCCGTGCGCTGGGGGATTGGCTGGCCGCTGATCTGGACAATGATGGCGCGATCAGCGCGGCCGAGGCCGAGGCGTTTCTGCCGCTGCTGGCCGCCCGACCGCGGGCAGGCGCGGCCCTTGCAGTGATGCAGGCCGATGCCAACGGCGACGGTTTGGCCGATGCCGCAGAGTTGCGCGCCGCGGCCGACGGGCAGGCCCTGGCACGGATCGACGCGCAAGAGGCGGCGGCGCTGGCGGCCTTCTTGACACTGGACCGGGACGGCGACGGCGTGCTGACATTGGCCGAGGCGCGGGCTGCGACCGACGGCTAAGGCGCGGCACCCCCTCGCGCGCGGCGTTCCTCTGGCCTATAAGCGGGAAAACGCCGCAGGAGTGATGCCATGAGCCCCGACCTTTCACCCGTCGACCGCGCCAAGTTTGCCGCCGCCCGCCGCGCCGTGGATTTTGTCGAAAATGGCATGCGGCTGGGTCTTGGCACCGGCTCGACCGCCGCCTGGATGGTGCGCTGTCTGGCCGAGCGTGTGCGTGAGGAAGGGCTGAAGGTCCGCGGCGTGCCGACCTCGACCCGCACCGCCGAGCTGGCACATCAGCTGGGCATCCCGATCATGTCCCTGGACGAGGCCAAATGGCTGGACCTGACCATCGACGGCGCCGATGAGGTCGACCCGGCGCTGAACCTGATCAAGGGCGGTGGCGCGGCGCTTTTGCAGGAAAAGATCGTGGCCACGGCCTCGGACCAGATGATCGTGATCGCCGATGCCGCAAAGGAAGTCAGCACGCTGGGCGCCTTTCCCTTGCCGGTCGAGGTGATCCCCTTCGGCTGGCAGACCACCAAGGCGCTGATCGAGGAGACTCTGGTCTCGCTCGACGTGCTGAACCGCGAGGCGACGCTGCGCATGAACGGCGACAAGCCGTTGGTGACCGACGAGGCCAATTACATCGTCGACCTGCATTTGAAACGCATCGCCAATCCCCGTCAGCTGGCGATGGTGCTGAACCAGATCCCCGGGGTGGTGGAAAACGGGCTGTTCATCGACATCTGCGATATCGTGATCCTGGGCCATCCCGATGGCCGCGTGGTGCTGCGCGATATCAACTCGGGCGAGACCGAGGACAGCCGCGTGGATTTCGCGCCGGCCGACAATATCTTTGCCGACCTGGGCGACTGACATGAGCGGGTTTGACTGCGATCTGTTCGTGATCGGTGGCGGCTCTGGCGGGGTCAGGGCGGCACGGATCGCCGCGGCCGAGGGCGGCGCGCGGGTGATGCTGGCCGAAGAAAGCCGGATGGGCGGCACCTGTGTGATCCGTGGCTGCGTGCCGAAAAAGCTGATGGTCTACGCCAGCGAATATCCGGGCGCCATCGCCGATGCCCGCGCCTATGGTTGGCAGGTGAGCCCCGGCGGTTTCGACTGGCCGCAGTTTCGCCGCCAGCTGGAGGCCGAGCTGGATCGGCTTGAGGGGGCCTATCGCAACACCCTGAAGAATGCCGGCGTCATCGTGCATGACCAACGCGCAAAGCTGGTGGATCCACATACCGTGGCACTGGCCGACGGCACGCGCATCACCGCCGCGCATATCCTGATCGCGACCGGCGGGCGGCCCTTCGTGCCGGATGTGCCGGGGGCCGATCTGGCGATCACCTCGAACGAGATCTTCCACCTCGACGCTCTGCCGCAATCGGCGCTGGTGGTGGGCGGCGGTTATATCGCATCCGAGTTTGCCTGCATCCTCAACGGCTTGGGCGTCGAGGTTGCGCAATATTACCGCGGCGCGCAGATTCTGCGCGGCTTTGATGACGAGTGCCGCGGCCATGTCGCCAATGCCATGCAGGCCGCGGGCATCGCCATCCATTGCAATACCGATGTCGCGCGGCTTGAGCGTGCGGGCGATCAGATCCGCGTCGTGGCGACCGATGGTTCGGAGCGGCTGTTCGATCTGGTTCTCTATGCCACGGGCCGCCGCCCCAACACCGCCGGTCTGGGGCTTGAGGCGCTGGGGCTGGATCTGGGCAAGGCCGGCGAAATCCCCGTCGATGGCTGGAGCCAGACCCGCATCCCCTCGGTCTATGCCGTGGGCGATGTGACCGACCGCATCAACCTGACCCCGGTCGCTATCCGTGAGGGCCATGCCTTTGCCGATACGCTGTTTGGTGGCAAGCCATGGCAGGCCGACCACGATCTGGTGGCCTCGGCCGTGTTCACCCAGCCGGAACTCGGCACCGTCGGTCTCAGCGAGGAGGCCGCGCGTGCCGAGGGGCCGATCGAGGTCTATGCCGCGAGTTTCCGTCCGATGCAGACGTTGTTTGCGGGGCGGCAGGATCGGATGCTGATGAAACTGGTGGTTTGCGCCAATACCCGTCGGGTGTTGGGCTGCCACATCGTCGGCCCAGGTGCAGGCGAGATGATCCAGCTTGCCGCTGTGGCGGTAAAGATGGGGGCCACCAAGGAAGACTTCGACCGCACCGTTGCGGTGCATCCCACCATGGCGGAAGAGTTGGTGACGATGCGCAATCCGGTGCGGAAGGGTTGATTTTCGCGCAAAAACTACCAGTTACACCCGCAAGGCAACAGACAGGGAAAGACCGATGGCAAACCAGGGCCCCTGGGGCGGTGGCGGAGACAACAACCGGCCCGAGGGCGGCAATAACGGCCGCCCCCCGCGACGGCCGGGCAATGATGGCCCGCAAATCCCCGAAATCGACGAGATCGTGAAAAAGGGGCAGGAACAGCTGCGCGTGTTGATGGGCGGTCGCGGCCGCACCGGCGGCGGCGG
Source organism: uncultured Gemmobacter sp. (assembly GCA_964439015.1). GTDB lineage: Bacteria > Pseudomonadota > Alphaproteobacteria > Rhodobacterales > Rhodobacteraceae > Gemmobacter. The sequence goes on along the minus strand of CAYTMV010000048.1, from coordinate 12,486 downwards.
TGGCGGCGGTGGCGGCGGCCCGGTCGGACCGGTCGTCACGCGGCAGGGCTTTGCCCTGGCGGCGCTGGCGGCCTTGGGCCTCTGGGCGTTTTCGTCCTTCTATACCGTGCAGCAGGATCAACGCTCGGTCGAGCTGTTCCTGGGCAAGTTTTCCGCCGTGGGCGAGCCTGGCCTGAACTTTGCGCCCTGGCCGCTGGTGACCGCCGAGATCGTGGCCACCACCGCGCAGCGCACCACCGACATCGGTTCGGGCAATGATGCGGCCGGACAGTCGGGAATCACCCAATCCGGTTTCATGCTGACGCGCGACCAGAACATCGTCGATATCGGTTTTCAGGTGGTCTGGAACGTCTCGGACCCGACGCAATACCTGTTCAACCTTGCAGACCCGGAAGACACGATCCGCGCGGTGGCCGAAAGCCACATGCGCGACATCATCGCCCGCGCCAACCTCGCGCCGATCCTCAACCGTGACCGCGGGGCGATTGCGGCCGAGCTGACGCAGGCGATCCAGACCACGCTGGACAGCTATAATTCCGGCATCGACGTGATCCGCGTGAACTTCAACCGCGCCGACCCGCCGCGCGAGGTGATCGACAGCTTCCGCGAAGTGCAAGCCGCCCAGCAGCAACGCGACCGGTTGGAGAAAGAGGCGGATGCCTACGCCAACCAGGTGACCGCCGGCGCCCGCGGTGAAGCCGCCCGTATCCTTGAGGATTCCGAGGCCTATCGCGCCCGCGTGGTCAACGACGCGCAGGGTGAGGCCAGCCGCTTCATTTCGGTCTATGAAGAATATGTCAAGGCGCCTGACGTCACGCGCCGCCGCATGTATCTGGAAACAATGGAGAATGTCCTGGGCGGCATGAACAAGGTGATCCTTGATGGCGTCACGGGCGAGGGGCAGGGCGTCTTGCCGATGCTGCCGCTGAACGGTCTGGCCAGCCCTGTCCAACAGGGTGCCGCCGCTGCCGCGACGCAGGGAGGGAACTGAGATGAACAAGGCAATGTTTGCGCTCCCGCTGCTGTTTGCCGTCGTGGCGCTGGGCATGTCGTCGATCTTTGTGGTGGACGAGCGCGAAAAGGCGCTGGTGCTGCAATTCGGCGAGGTCAAGCAGGTGAAGGAAGACCCCGGTCTGGGCTTCAAGCTGCCGCTGATCCAGAATGTCGCGCGCTTTGATGACCGCATCCTCGGCCTGCCCACGCGCGAGCCGCTGGAGGTCACGCCGCTGGATGATCGCCGTCTGGTCGTCGATGCCTTCGCACGTTGGCGCATCCGCGATGTCGTCCGCTTCCGCGAGGCCGCCGGCGCGGATGGCGTGCGTTCGGCCTCGATCCGGCTGGAGAATATCCTGACCGCCAAGATCCGCGAAGTGCTGGGTTCTGTCCCGTCTTCGGCGGTGCTGTCCGAGGATCGCACCGGCCTGATGAACCGCATCCGCGACATCGCCTCGTCCGAGGCGCAGACCTTGGGGATCGAGTTGATCGACGTGCGTCTGACCCGCACCGATCTGCCCGAACAGAACCTTGAGGCGACCTTTGCCCGGATGCGGGCCGAACGGCAGCGTGAGGCCGCCGACGAGATCGCCCGCGGTAATGAGGCTGCGCAACGTGTGCGCGCAGCTGCCGATCGTGAGGTGGTGGTGACCACGTCTGACGCGCGGCGTCAGGCCGAGGTGATCCGCGGTGAGGCCGATGCCCAACGCAACGGCATCTATGCCGAGGCCTTTGGCAAGGACCCGGAATTCTTCGCCTTCACCCGGTCGCTGACCGCCTATGAACGCGCGCTGCAATCGGGCAATTCGTCGATCGTCCTGCAACCCGATAGCGACTTCTTCAACTATCTCCGCTCGGATCAGGGGGCGGACGCGGCCGGGTCTGCCGCGCCATGAGCTTTGTGGTTCTGGCCTTCGGGCTGGTTCTGGTTGTGGAGGGGCTGGCCATGGCGCTGGCCCCTTCGCGCATCGAGGAGGCGCTGGCCTATCTGGTCAGCCTGTCGCGCGACCGCCAGCGCGCCATCGGCCTTGTCGCGCTGGCGATTGGCGTGGCGCTGGTCTGGCTATCCGGCCGCGCAGGCTGAGGTCGGTGGGGATTGCGCGGATTGTTGCAAAAGATCACATCGCATTGACGGGACGCGAGGCGAGTTTGCATTGCGCGCGGCGCAACTTACCTGTTGGATATGATCCATGCGCGGCGGCCCGGACGGGCGGTGCTGCGAGATTTGCCGGGCTTCCCGGAAAGGAGCAGAGAGTGCAATCCCAGGTTATGACCCTTACCCCCGATGCAGGCCTGCGCCAACGCGTCACGCGGCTGATGGGCGCGCTGATGCTGGGCACGGCGCTGGCGCTGGCGCCGGTGATGTCCGAGGCGCGCGGCGCGCCTGACACCTTTGCCGATCTGGCGCAGAGCGTCAGTCCGGCGGTGGTGAACATCACCACCTCGGCCATTGTCTCAACCTCGACCGAGGACATGCCGCGTCTGCCGGAAGGTTCGCCCTTTCAGGATTTCTTCGACGAATTCATGAACCGGCAGGGCGAGGGTGAGCCGCGCCGGTCCGAGGCGCTGGGCTCGGGCTTCGTGATCTCGGAAGACGGCTTTATCGTCACCAACAACCATGTGATCGAAGGCGCCGATGAAATCGAGGTGGAGTTCTTCGGCGGCTCGAAACTGCCGGCCAAGCTGATCGGCACCGACCCCAAGACCGACATCGCGGTGCTGAAGGTCGAAAGCCCGCAGCCGCTGCCTTTTGTGACCTTCGGCGACAGCGAGCTGATGCGGGTGGGCGATTGGGTCATGGCGGTGGGCAACCCGCTGGGTCAGGGCTTTTCGGTATCGGCCGGTATCGTTTCGGCCCGCGGACGGGCGCTGTCTGGCGCCTATGACGACTACATCCAGACCGATGCGGCCATCAACAAGGGCAATTCGGGCGGGCCGCTGTTCAACATGGACGGGCAGGTGGTTGGCGTGAACACCGCGATCCTGTCGCCCACCGGCGGCTCGATCGGCATCGGTTTCTCGATGGCCTCCAATGTCGTGACCAAGGTCGTGGACCAGTTGAAAGAGTTTGGCACGACGCGGCGCGGCTGGCTGGGCGTGCGGATCCAGGACGTGACGCCCGATGTGGCCGAGGCGATGGGGCTGGAAAAGGCCGAAGGCGCGCTGATTACCGATCTGCCGGATGGGCCTGCCAAGGATGCCGGTATCAAGATGGGTGACGTGATCACCGCCTTCAATGGCAGCCCGGTCAAGGATGTGCGCGATCTGACCCGCCGCGTGGGCGATGCTCCGGTTGGCGAAGCGGTCAAGGTGGTGATCCTGCGCGAGGGCAAGACCCTGACGCTGGATGTGACGCTGGGCCACCGCGAAGAAGCCGAGGGCAGCGAGCAGGCCTCGGCGGATCCGCAGTCCGCACCCGAGTCGCAGGCCGGTGAGGTGCTGGGGTTGGCGTTGAAGCCGGTTTCGGGCGACGAGGCGCAGGGCCTGGGGCTGGATGCCGGGGTCAAGGGTTTGGCGATCACTGCCGTCGATCCCGCCTCCGAGGCCTATGCCAAGGGGCTGCGCGAGGGTGACGTGATCACCGAGGCGGGCCAGACCGACGTGGCGACGCTGGACGATCTGAACGCGCGCATCAAAGAGGCGCGCGACGGTGGCCGCAAGTCGGTGCTGTTGCTGATCCGCCGCGGCGGCGACCCGCGCTTTGTGGCGCTGCCAGTCGAATGAAGCCGGTAGACTGAACCTTTGACCAGACGGAACAGGGCGGCGGGGAAAGCTGCCGCCTTTATCCTTTGCGACGCCCGTCGGCGGTAAACCCGGCCTCTTCCAGCAGGTCGGCCCGGTGGCGGCGGAGCCGCTCGGCCCGGGTTTCAGCCATCGCGCGTCCGGTGGCGGTCTGCATCCGGGCCACCAAGGGAAACAGCTTGACCTCCAGATGGTCCAGCGCATGGGCCTTGTCGTCCAGCGGGCGGTTCAGCGCCAGCGGATCGTCTGGGTGAAACAGCCCGCCGCCCATCTGCCCGCCGATGTGGTAAAGCCGCGCCAGCCCGATCGCGCCCAGAGCCTCCAGCCGGTCGGCATCCTGCAGGATCCGTGCCTCCAGCGTTTCGGCCGGGATATTGGCGGAAAAGCTGTGGGCGGCGATGGCATGGGACACCGCCTCCAGCTTGGCCACCGGAAAGCCTAGCCCCGGCAGCACCTGCCGCGCCAGATCGGCCGACAGGGTCGAGGCGCGGGCGCGATCCGGGCTGTTCTTGGGCAGGTTCACCGCATCATGGAAATAGGCCGCGGCTTCCAGCACCTCGAGATCGGCGCCGCCTTCGCCCGCGGCAATCGTCTGGGCATTGGCCCAGACGCGGTGCAGATGGCCCAGATCATGGGCGCCGTCCTGCTGCCCGGCCCAGAGGTCCGCAACGGCGGCGGCATAGATCGAGGCCCGGCTCATTTCAAGGGCACGGCGATGATGCCCAGGCTTTGCGCCGCGGCGAGGCTGAGTTCCGGGCTGTCGAGGCCCAGCGGCTCTTGATAGCGGCGCACGGCCTCGCGCGTGGGGGCGTCCAGCGTGCCGTTGACCGGGGCCAGATACAGGCCGCGGGCTTTCAGCGCCCGCTGCAATGTGGCGGTAAAGCCCACGGTCCAATCCTCGGGGCAGGGGGCGCGGAACCAGACGGTGCGGCGGTCCTGCACGATGCGCTGACGGGTCTCGGTGCGGAAACTGGCGGGTTCGACCACGCGGCCCTCGGCGTCCTGCACCGCGTCGCGCATCACCACCTGTTCGGTCACGGTCTCGATCACCGCGGGTGTGGTATCCTCGGCCCAGCATTGCCCTTGGCGATTGGCGGGGGGCGGGGTCTGCCGCAGGCTTGACGCCAGATCGCCGGCGCGCGGCGCGTCAGGCAGGCGGGGGCCGCACCCGGTGATCGCCAGCCCCGCCACCAGCGCCCAAATCCATCTGCCCTGCATGTCTGCCCCTTGCCCGATTGCGGGCAGGATAGCCGCGGCGCCGCAGCGGGGGAAGGGGCGTCACGCGCCGGCAGGCAGGACGCCTGGCTCCATCAGCCGGTCCAGCATCGGCGAGATGTCCTCGATCATTTCGGCCACCACATGCACCACGGCCGCCTCGCGTTGCAGCCGCCCGGTGACACGCAGCAGCCGGCCGGCGATCACCGCGCGGCGAAACCGTTCATAGACCTTGGCCCAGACCACCACGTTGCAGGTGCCCGTCTCATCCTCCAGCGTCAGGAAGATCACGCCCTTGGCCGTGCCGGGACGCTGGCGCACCAGCACCAGCCCCGCCACCGTGATCCGCGCGCCCGCCGGCGGCTCGTCCAGACGGGCGGCGGGACAGGCGGCAGGCGGACGCGGCCAGCGGCCGGGCGGCGGCGTTGGGCTGAGCCAGTCACGGGGCAGGGGCAAGGGCATGGCGATCTCCGGGCGGCACGAACAAAGATAGAACACTTGCGCGGTTCGGCAAAGCCTGCGCCGCCGGCTGCGGGCAGGCACTGGCAAAATCCTGCCGAATGCCCTATGTGCGCTACGATGGGGCCGCAGGGCCCGACCCAAGGGGAATGGCATGGCGAAAATCACCTATATCGAACATAACGGCACCGAACATGTCGTCGAGGTTGCCCCTGGCCTGACCGTGATGGAAGGCGCGCGCGACAATGGCGTGCCGGGGATCGAGGCCGATTGCGGCGGTGCCTGCGCCTGCTCGACCTGCCATGTCTATGTGGCCCCGGAATGGGTGGACCGCATTCCCGCCAAGGATGCGATGGAAGCCGACATGCTGGATTTCGCCTGGCAGCCTGATCCGGTCCGCTCGCGGCTGACCTGCCAGATCAAGGTCACGCCGGCGCTGGACGGGTTGGTGGTGCAACTGCCCGAAAAACAGATCTGATGATCTGGCGGGGCCTTGCCCTTGCCGCGCTGCTGGCCCCCGCCCTGCCAGTGCAGGCCGGGGGTGACCTGCCTTGGGGCATCGACCAGCCGCAGGTTGTGGCGGCGCTGTTGCGCCAACCGGTGCCGGCCGAGGACGGCTTTGGCCGTGGCTTCAACCATACTGGCCTGACGATCCTGTGGCGCGACTGCGCTGCCTGTGAGACGGTCTCGGTCCAGCATGACCTGCCGCCCGGGCGCAGCTTTGCCGACACGATGGCGCGCAAGGTCGACCTGGATGGCGACGGCACCCGTGAAGTCCTGTTGGTCGAGCAGGAGACCTCAGGGGCGGCGGTGTCCGTCTGGGGCATGTCGGGGCGGCTGGCCAGCACAGGTCCGGTCGCGCCGATGGCCACCATTGCCGGGGTAGAGGATTTCGACAGTGACGGTCGGGCCGAGATAGCCTTTATTGCCGATCCGCACGGGGCGGCGCCGGTCGCGGTCTTCCTGCGGCTGGAACAGGGCCGGCTGGTCGAGATCGCCCGCGCCGCGGGCTTTACCAACCATGCCTTCGGGGCAGGGGTTTTGCGGGGCGGCCCGCGCGATTGCGGCACCGGTCCCGAACTGGTGCTGGCCCGCGCCGGTCTTGCGGTGGCCGCAGCCCTGCGGCTGGAGGGCGAAGGGCGGATCAGCGCCACCGATCTGGGCGGCCTGACCGGCTTTCGCAGCCTGTCGCGTTATCAGAAATGTGCGGCCCAGCCTTTGCCGATGCCGGAAAATCCGGCACCTTCGCCCTGAACTAATTGGCCTTGCTGCGCGGGATGAAGGGCAGCGGCGCGACCGGAATCCCGTCTTCCAGCAACTTGCGCGCCTCGTCCAGGCGTGCCTCGCCGCGGATGGCGCGATCCGGCGCCAGCCCTTCATGGATGCGCCGCGCCTCGGTCGCGAAATTGCGTCCGACATCGACGGTGTTCTCCTCGATCTGACGGCGCAGCGCCTCGACCGCGGCTTCCATCGGGTCGGCAGGGGCAGAGAGCGGGCGTTCCGGCAGCTCGGCCTCCGGCACCGCATCCGGGCGCAGCGCCGGCGTCATCAGCGCCTTGTCCACCTGCGTGCTGCCACAGGTCGGACAGGCCACCAAATGTCGCGCCGCAAGATCATCATAAGCAGCGGCGCTGGCAAACCAGCTGTCGAACGCATGGTCCTGATGGCATCTGAGGGCGTAGCGGATCATCCTGAAGCTCGGTTCCGGGGCGACGGGCCCCTGACAATGACATGGGCGCCGGGTGTCCGCAATCAAGCCTTGCGTTCGGCCTTGTCTGATCCGGGCGGGTCAATCAGGCCGTGACTGACAAGCAGTGGCGCAGTGTCGCGCAACAGCGCCTGCAACTCCCGCTCGTCGACCTTGCGGGCGGCCTTGGTCGGGCTGAACCACTTGCGGCGGCGCTGATGCACCTCGGGAAACACATCCAGCAACTGCTCAACCCGCACCGGATAGACTGCCACCAGACAGGTGACCGACCTTTGCGGATCGGGTGTCACCTTGCTTTGCCGCCCAAGGATCTTTTCATAGCTGTAATAGCCGAGGCACAGCGGATCGACGCGGCCCTCAACCCCTGCCTCTTCCCAGGCTTCCCGCGCGGCGGCGGCAGGTGCGGTCAGGTTTTCGATCGGCCAGCCCTTGGGGATGACCCAGCGACCTGTATCGCGGCTGGTGACAAGCAGCACCTCGGGTTCGCCGTTGCGCAAGCGCCAGCACAGCGCACCCAGTTGGGAGCGGATCGCCCTGCCGTTGTCGGAGGGGTGGATCGAACTGTCCGGCGCAAAGGCGTTCACTGTCGAGACCTGTCGTTTTACCTGCCTGTTCAGGACCGTTGATCGGTTCTGTTTATGCTGAAGATATTGGAACCAAATCGTAAAGATGAAAGGCCAAATTTCCTGCTCAGACGGGTTTGTGCTACAAATTGGCGAAATTTCCCCCCTGCCGGGCGGTCAGGCGCTTGATCGGGCGCGACCCCGGCCTAGAAATCACCTTCAGACGATGGACTGTCAGCAAGAGGGTGATTCGATGTTGCGGCGCATGGTATTGGCCTTGTTCGGCTCGGTTATCCTCAGTCCGGCGCTGGCCTCAGGCCCGGCACCGGTCTTCAGCTTTTCCAGTATCGACGGTGGCACCCTGTCCACCGCAGACTGGCGCGGACGGCCTGTGCTGGTCGTCAACACCGCCTCGCTCTGCGGGTTCACCCGACAATATGACGGGCTTGAGGCGCTGCATCGCCGCTATGGGCCCCGCGGTCTGGTCGTGCTGGCCGTGCCCTCGGACGATTTTTCGCAAGAATTGTCCAGCGGGGCCGAGGTCAAGGACTTCTGCGCGGTCAATTTTGACCTGACCCTGCCGATGACCGCGATCAGCCATGTCAAGGGGCCCGAGGCGCATCCCTTCTACGCCTGGATGCGGGACGCCCATGGCTTTACGCCGGGGTGGAACTTCAACAAGGTTCTTCTGGGGCCGGAGGGGCAGCCCGCCGCCATATGGGGCTCGTCGGTCAAGCCGGAATCGCAGAAGGTGATCTCAGCCATCGAGGCCCTGCTGCCTTGAACGCCGGCCCGTTGTTTCTGGGCTCTGAAGTCTATCGCGGATCGTCCTATGGGCCGGGCCACCCTTTGCGCATACCGCGCGTGCCCGTGGTCACCGACCTGTGCCGCGCGCTGGGTTGGCTGCCGCCCGGGCAGTTTCGCACCGCCCCCCGCGCACGTCCGGCCGCCCTGACCCTGTGGCACACGCCCGCCTATATCACCGCGCTGGAGCGGGCTGAGGCGATCGCCCGCGGCGCCACTGCCGTGCCCGGCGAGGTCGATCACCTGCGGCATGCGCATGGCCTCGGCACGCTCTCCAATCCGCTGTATCCCGAGATGTTCCGCCGGCCGGCCACCGGTGCGGGCGGCGCGCTGTGGGCGGCGGAATGGCTGGCCACGCGTGATCGCGGCGCGGTGCATGTGCCGGGCGCCGGCACCCACCACGGCCTGCCGGATCGGGCTTCGGGCTTTTGTTACCTCAATGACGTGGTGCTGGCGCTGAAGGGGTTGCAGCGAAGGGGCCTTTCGCGGCTGGCCTATGTCGATATCGACGCCCATGCCGCGGATGGGGTCGAGCTGGCCTTTGCCGACGATCCGCAGGTGCTGGTGATCTCGGTCCATGAGGAGGGGCGCTGGCCCTTTACCAGCGGGCTAGAGGATCGAGGCCGCGGCAATGTCTACAACCTGCCGGTGCCGCGCGGGCTGAATGACAGCGCGATGGCGCTGATCCGCGACAGGTTGATCCTGCCTTTGGTGGCGGCGCACGCCCCGCAGGCGATCGTGTTGCAGGCGGGGGCGGACGCCTTGGCCGAAGACCCGCTGTCGCGGTTGGCGCTGTCCAACAACGCCTATCTGGCGGTGATGCAGGGGCTGCGCGTGCTGGCCCCGCGCCTGATGGTGACGGGCGGCGGCGGTTATAACCCGTGGTCGGTGGGCCGGGCCTGGGCGTTGCTCTGGGCGGGGTTGACCGGGGCCGAGATCCCCGACCGCCTGCCACCCGAGGCTGCGGCGGTTCTGGCCGCGCTGTCCTGGCAAGGTGGTGGACGGCCGCCGCCCGCGCCGCATATGCTGTCAACGCTGCGCGACCCGCCGCGCGAAGGCCCGATCCCGCCTGAAATCCCGCATCGCATCGAAAGGCTGCTGTCCCGATGATCCGTGCCTTCCTTGGCCTCGAGATGCCCGAAGAGGTCCGGTTTGAACTCTCTCTCATCCAGCCGCGCCTGCCGTTGCCGCTGGCGGTCGAGATCGACGATCTGCACCTGACGCTGGCTTTTCTGGGGGAACAGCCCGAGCCTGTGCTGGAGGATCTGCATTTCGCGCTCGAATCGCTCGAGGCCCCGCCCTTCGCCCTGCGTCTGCTGGGCACCGGCCTCTTTGGCGGTGACAAGCCGCGCGCGGTCTGGGCCGGCGTGTCGACCGAACCGGCGCTTGGGGCGCTGCAGGCCAAAGTTGCCAATTGTGCCCGCCGCATGGGGATCACCGTCGCAGGCGGGCGCTTTGTGCCCCATGTCACGCTGGCGCGCGCCCGCGGTCGTCTGACCGCCGACGAGGCCGCGGCGCTGTCCGCCGGGTTGCAGGCCACTGCGGGCTTTGCCACAGCGCCCTTTGCGGTGACCGAGTTCGCGCTGTTCTCGTCAAACCCCCGCCGCAAGGGGCCCCGTTATGACGTGCTGATGCGTTATCCCCTGACCGGCGGCTGAGCGTTCAGTCGCTGGAACAGGTGGGTGAAGGTGGCCACCCCCAGCACCGGCACCACCAAGCCCAGCAGCGGAAAGCTCAGCGGTGCGGCCATCAGTGTGCCCGCCAGCCAGATCTTGCCGGCATGGCGCGCCCGCAGCACCTTGGCGCCCTTCCGCCCCAGCCTGCGCATGGCGACCAGCGTGAAATATTCGCGCCCCAGCAAAAAGCCGTTCACCGCCCAGAACACCACCGGCGCAAATGGCCCGACCATGAAATAAAAGAACAGGCCGACCAGATTGACCACGATCAGCACGCCGAAGAAGTTCACCGCGTCGATCAGGCTTTCGGAAAGTGGCAGCCGGGCGGCTGGTGGCAGGTGTGGATAGTGCCTTGCCTCGACCGCGGCCACCACATCTTCAAGAAACAACCCGCTGAACAGCGCCGCCACCGGCATCATCAGAAATACCGACAGCACCATCAGCAGCAGGGCCGCCCCCCAGCCCAGGGCCGTGTCCAGGCCATCGACCGGGCCGATGAACGGCAATTCAAGCGGTCCGCCCCAGAGGGTGCCCAGCAGCCAGACCACGCCGACCGACAATCCGACCAGCAGCGCCAGCGCCAGCACCACTCCCAGCACCATCACCCGCAGAAAACGCGGATCGCCGATCTGACCCAGGGCGCGCAGAAAATCGCGCAGGATCATGACTTGACCCATGTCACCTTGGCGGCCAGATCAGGTCGCGGCCGGGCCGGCGCCACGCCCCGGCGGGTGCCGATATGGACAAAGCCCGCCAGATCCTCGCCCGTGCCAAGTCCCAACCCCTCGGTCAGGAAAGGACGGTCATAGGCCGTCCAGCCGGTGATCCAGGCGGCCCCAAAGCCCGAGGCCAGCGCCGCGTTCACAAGGCTGAGGCAGACGGCGGCGGCCGATTGCACTTGCTCGATCCGCGGCACCTTGGGCATCTCGACCGGGGCCGACACCACCGCCACGCAGAGGGGACTTGCATCAAACTGACCGCGGCCCTTGGCGATGCGCTCGTCCAGCGCGGCGCCCTCCAGACCTTGCGCCCGTGCCCGGGCCTCGGCCAGATCGGCCAGCCGCGCCAGGGCGGGCCGCGCCAGAACGATCAGCCGCCACGGCTCCAGCTTGCCATGATCCGGCACACGCAGACCCGCGGTCAGGATACGCTCCAGCGCCGCACCCTCGGGCACCGGCGCCTCCAGCATCTTGGCGGGGTGGGACTGACGGTTGAGCAGAAACTCCAGCGCGGCGTCGTTCATGGCAGGCGTCCTCAAGGATAGGGTCTGTCGCAAAAAGCCTTGCTGCGTGCGCCACCGCAAGCCCCAATCGACCAACGTCAAGCCCGGCCCGGACGCGCGGCTTCCCGCCTGAGGGCTGGCTTGCCACTGGACAGCCCCATTGCCCCGGCGCTAATCCATGGAGAAAATCCTGAGACCCGCGATGACCCAGATCTCCCGCCGCAGTGCCCTTGCCCTGCTGGTTGCGCCCTTTGCCCTTGCTGCCTGCGGCAGCAAACGCAATCTTGTGGCAAAGTCCCCGCCCAACGCTGGCTTGCAAGCGGGCGAGACGGCCGAGTTGCGCGCCCTGATCCGCAAATATGCCGCCCATCACGACATCCCCGAAAGCCTTTTGCACCGGGTGATCCAGCGTGAAAGCAAGTATAACCCCGGCGCGCGCAATGGCCCTTATTACGGGCTGATGCAGATCCAGCCGCAGACCGCGCGCACCATGGGCTACAAGGGGCCGCCCGAGGGCTTGCTGGATGCCGAGACCAACCTCAAATACGCCGGCAAATACCTGCGTGGCGCCTGGCTGGTCTCGAACGGCAGTCAGGATCGCGCAATCCGCTGGTATTCGAGCGGCTATTATTACGAGGCCAAGCGCCGCGGATTGCTGAAGGAAACCGGGCTGAAAAGCTGATGGCCAAGCCGCCGGTCGCCGACCTCGCGCACCTCGCACAGCCGGGGGCCGAATATGCCTGCCGCGTCACGCCCGGCGCCCGCCATACCGCTTTGGTGCTGGAGGATGGCGTGATCCGTGTGCATGTCGCGACAGCACCCGAGGACGGCAAGGCCAACCGCGCGGTGGCCGAGTTGCTGGCCCGCGCGCTGGGGGTGGCGAAATCACGGTTGGAGCTGGTGCGCGGTCAGACCGCGCGCGACAAGGTGTTTCGCCTGCTGCCGTGACGTGGCGGCGCAAGCTGGTCTTGTGTCCCCCCCGCCTGCGCGGTTACAATGCCCGACAATCCGGCCCGCTGCCTCTGCGCGGGCCGCGCCAATCCGGAGTAGCCGATGTCCTGGACCGACGAGCGTGTCGAAACGCTCAAGAAAATGTGGGCCGAA
>CAYTMV010000047.1:0-16583 GCA_964439015.1 uncultured Gemmobacter sp. | reverse complement strand
AGCCGCGCCCGCGGTGACCTGCGCATGGGCCTGCCCGTGGTGCTGCGGCATGAGGGGCGTCTGGCACTGGTGGCCGCGGTCGAGACGCTGTCGGCGGCCCGGCTGGCGGCCCTGCGGGCGGCAGGCCCTGCGCAGTTGGCCGTCACGCAAAAGCGCGCAGCAAACCTGAAGATGCAGGTCTATGACGGCGATCTGGCACGCATCGCCCTGCCGGCCGAGGCCGATACCGGCTGGCTGCAGGCAGTGGCAGACCCGGCGGATGATCTGGCCCGGCCGATGAAGGGACCCTTTCGGATGATCCGCGACGGCGGGGCCGCGTTGCATCGCGCCGGTCTGCAACTGACCAAGGCCGCGCATCTGCTGCCTGCGGTGCTGGTGGTGCCGGTCGAGGTCGCCCCGCCCGGCCTGACACTGGTCGATCTGGGGGCAGCCCCCGCCCCGCATCTGGACGAGGTGGTTTCGGCGCGTTTGCCGATGCGCGCCGCCGAAGCCGGGCGCCTGCATGTCTTTCGCCCCGAGGATGGCGGCGAGGAACATTACGCCATCGAGATCGGCCAGCCCGACCGCGGCAGGCCGGTTTTGGCGCGCCTGCACTCGGCCTGTTTTACCGGCGATGTGCTGGGCAGCCTGAAATGCGATTGCGGCCCGCAGCTGAACGCGGCGCTGGCGCAGATGGGGACCGAAGGCGCGGGCGTGCTGCTGTATCTCAACCAGGAGGGGCGCGGGATCGGCCTTGCCAACAAGATGCGCGCCTATGCGTTGCAGGATCAGGGGTTCGATACGGTCGAAGCCAATCACCGGCTGGGCTTCGAGGATGACGAGCGTGATTTTCGCCTTGGCGCCGCGATCCTGCGGGCGATGGGGTTCAGCGCGGTGCGGCTGATGACCAACAACCCGCGCAAGCTGGCGATGATGGAGGCGCAGGGGATCACCGTGACCGAACGGGTGCCGCTGAAGGTCGGTCAGACCGCCGAGAACGCCGGCTATCTGGCCACCAAGGCCAGCAAATCCGGGCATCTGCTGTGACGCCTGCGGATCTGGTGGTGACGCCGACGGGCTGCCGGTTTCTGGGGCGACGGTTTGCCTGCACCATCGGCCGCGGCGGCGTGGTGGATGCAGACCGCAAGCGCGAGGGCGATGGCGCCACGCCGCGCGGGGTGCATCGCATCGTCGGCATGCTCTACCGGCCTGATCGCATCGCACCTCCGGTGGACTGGGCGGTGCCGATCCTGCCCGGCGACCTCTGGTCGGATGGGGTAGACGATCCCGACTACAACCACATGGTCCGCGCCCCCCACCCCTTCAGCCACGAAGCGCTGCGCCGCGCCGACCCGCTGTATGATCTGGTGCTGATCACCGACTGGAACTGGCCGCACGCCAAAGCGGGGCGCGGATCGGCGATCTTTCTGCATCGCTGGCGGCGGCCGGGCTATCCTACAGCAGGTTGTGTGGCGTTTGCGCCTCGGGATCTGCTCTGGATCGCCCGCCGCATCAGGCCGGAAACCCGGCTGATCGTCCGGTAATTGCCCCGCAAGGCTGGTGACGCCGGAAAACCCCGCGCTATAACCCCCTGGACCTGTGGGAGAACACCATGCGCAAGACCCTGATCGCCGCCGCCCTCGCCCTGTTTGCCGGCCCCGCCGCAGCCCAGGAGGGCGACTGGCAGGACGTGCTTGAGGCCGCGCGCGGCCAGACCGTCTATTGGAATGCCTGGGGCGGCGACAGCCGCACCAATGACTTCATCACCTGGGTGGGCCAGCAGACCGAGCAGCGTTATGGCGTCAAGGTGCAGCAGGTGAAGCTGACCGACACGGCCGAGGCCGTGAACCGGGTGATCTCGGAAAAGGCGGCCGGACAAGACAGCGGCGGCACGGTCGATCTGATCTGGATCAACGGGCCAAACTTTCTGGCGATGAAAGAGCAAGGCCTGTTGCACGGTCCGTTTGTCGCACAATTGCCGAATGCCAAGTGGCTGGACCTGAGCCCCGGCGCAGCGGCGTCCAGCGATTTCGCCGTGCCGGTAGAGGGGTTTGAAAGCCCATGGCGGCTGGCGCGGTTTGTTTTTGTCCATGACAGCGCACAGGCGCCGCAAGTGCCCGACAGCATGGCCGGCTTTGTTGACTGGGCAGCGGCCAATCCGGGCCGGATGACCCATCCGCACCCATCGAACTTCATGGGGGCGACCTTTCTGAAACAGGCGCTGGTCGAACTGGCGCCCGATCCGGCCGTGCTGGCGCAGCCGGTGACCGATGACAGCTTTGCGACCACGACCGCCCCGCTCTGGTCCTGGTATGAGGCGCTGCGGCCAAACCTGTGGCGCGGCGGCGAGACTTTCCCCGAAAACGAAAGTGCCCAGAACCAGCTATTGGCCGATGGCGAGGTGGATATCGCCATGAGCTTCGATCCGGCCTCGACGGCGGTGTTCATAGATCAAGGCGTTTTGCCCGACACCGCGCGGGTCTTCGTACCCAAGGCCGGCAGTATCGGCAATGTCAGCTTTGTCGCCATTCCCTATAACGCCGCCAACAAGGAGGGTGCGATGGTGGTGGCCGATTTTCTCCTCGATCCGGCCACGCAGGCCCATCAGCAGGACCTGTCGGTTCTGGGCGCGTTTTCAGTGCTGGACCCGGCGAGGCTTACCGGTGACGCCGCCCTTCCCACGCCCAGCCACCCGGCCCTGCCGTCGCTGGAGGCGCTGGGTCCGACCTTGGCCGAGCCGCATCCGTCTTGGATGGAGCGTCTGGTGGCGGAATGGTCGACCCGCTACACCAAGTGAGCGCCGGATGAGGCCCGGCTGCGGGCTGCGGCTGGCCGTCGTGACCGCGGCGCTGCTGGTGCTGGTGGCGCCGGTCGCGGTCGGGCTGGGCTTCACGCTGTTTGCCAGTTTCGGTCATGTGCCGGGGCTTGCGGGTTTGACCTCGGGCTGGCCGGCCCTGGCCGTGCTTCCTGGGCTCTGGACCTCGCTCACTGTCACCCTGTTCACCGGGATCGGGGCAACGCTGGTGTCCCTGGCGCTGGCGTTGGCCCTGACAATCGCGATCGGACCGCGGGCCGGGCGTTGGATCGCCGTGCCCTTGGCCATGCCACATGCCGCGCTGGCGGTGGGGCTGGCCTTTCTGCTGGCGCCCTCGGGCTGGATCGCAAGGCTTCTGGCGCCCCTTATGGGCTGGGACCGGCCACCGGCGCTGGCCACGCTGCATGACAACATCGGCTGGGCGCTGCTGCTGGGGCTGGTCGTGAAAGAAATGCCTTTCCTTCTGCTGGTGGCGCTTGCCGCAGCAAGCCGCCTGCCGCTGGCCGACAGCCTGCGGACGGGGCGGGCGCTGGGGCATACACCGATCTCTGTCTGGCTGTGGGCGATCCTGCCGCAGTTGATGCGGATGATCCGCCTACCGGTGCTGGTCGTCCTGGCCTATGGGCTGAGTGTCGTGGACATGGCAATCCTGCTGGGCCCCTCCAACCCGCCGACTCTGGCGGTGCTGGTCACCCGCGCCTTTGCAGCGCCTGACCCTGCCGCGCTGCCAATGGCCTCGGCCGGGGCGATGCTGGTGGTGGCGATCGTCGCCGGGGCGGCGGCGGTCTGGCGGATTGCGGGATCGCTGATCTGGCGGGCGCTGACCAACCTGATCGGATATCGTCTGCATCTGCCGCTTGCGCCGCTGGTCTGGCTGGGACGGGCCGTGATCGGCCTCGGCCTTGCCGCAGGCCCGGTGCTGGTGCTGTGGTCGTTTGCCGGGAATTGGCGCTGGCCACAGGTCTGGCCCGCATCGCTCAGCCTCCAGGTCTGGTCAGAGGGGCAATGGCTGGCACCTCTGGGCCTGTCGGCTCTGATCGGGCTGGCGGTCACGGCCCTGTCCGTCGCCCTCGCCATCGCCTGGCTGGAGGCCGAGGATCGCGGCCATCTGCCGCGCGCTGGCTGGCCGGGGCTGCTGATCGCCCTGCCGCTGGTGCTGCCGCAGATCGGATTGATGATCGGCATGACCATGTTGCTGGCGAGGGTTGGCCTGACAGGAGGGCTGCTGGCGGTCATCTGGGCGCAACTGCTGTTCGTGTTTCCCTACGTCATGCTGGTGTTGGCCGGACCGTGGCGAGCCCTGCCGCCCGCCCCCCTGAAGGCAGCCGCCAGTCTGGGTGCCGGACCGGGGCGCAGGCTGGTCGCGGTCAAGTTGCCACTGCTCTTGCGTCCGCTGGCCGTGGCCGCGGCCGTGGGCTTTGCCGTTTCGGTCGCGCAATATCTGCCGGTGCTGTTTGCCGGCGCGGGCAGGGTGGCAACGCTGACCACCGAGGCACTGGCGCTGGCCTCCGGCTCGGATCGGCGGTTGCTGGCGCTGGTGGCGCTGTGGCAGGTGTTGCTGCCATTGGCCGGCTATGGTCTGGCACTGGCGCTGCCACGCTGGCTGCACCGCCACCGGGCGGGGATGAGAGGGGGGGCGTGATGCTGGAACTGGATCGGCTGCGCGTCAGCCTGCCCGACGGCCAGATTCTGGTCGGCCCCGTCAGCCTGTCGGCAGGGCCGGGGCAGATCGTGACGATCATGGGTCCCTCGGGTATCGGAAAATCGACGCTGCTGGACGCAGTTGGCGGTCATCTTGCCGCGGGTCTGCGCGCCGGCGGCGATGTGCGTCTGGACGGACGCGCCCTTTTGTCCCTTCCAGCCGAAGCGCGCGGCGTGGGGCTGGTGGCGCAGGACCCGGCGCTGTTTCCTCACCTGTCTGTCGGGCAGAATCTGGCCTTCGCCCTGCCCCGCAGTCCGGCACGGCAGGCCATGATCGCCGAGGCGCTGACAAAGGCTGGCTTGCCCGGTTTCGAGACGCGCGATCCCGCAACCCTGTCAGGCGGGCAGCGCGCCCGTGTCGCGCTGATCCGCAGTCTGCTGGCCCGCCCGCGCGCCCTTCTGCTGGACGAACCGTTCTCGCGTCTGGATGCCGCCCTACGCGCCGAGATGCGCGCCTTCACCTTCGATCAACTCCGCGCCGCGGGTATCCCAGCCCTGCTGGTCACCCATGATCCCGCCGATGCCGAGGCTGCCGGAGGCCCGATCTTGCAGCTGTCGTCTGGCAGTGCGGAATTTCCCTCGCATTTGATCGGTTAAGCGACGTTTTACCCCGATCTGTCACGATCAGGCTTGGGTGAAATAAACGGGTGGTGTGATGGCCGGCAAAAATGATGCCGCGCCAATTGTCATCAAGCGGAAAAAGGTGGTGGCCGGGGGCGGTCACCATGGTGGCGCATGGAAGGTGGCTTATGCCGACTTCGTGACAGCCATGATGGCCTTTTTCCTGCTGATGTGGCTGTTGGGTGCGACGAATGACAAGCAGCGCAAGGGGGTTGCGGATTACTTCAAGCCAACGATCAGCATTTCGCGCAATTCGGCAGGCGGCGATGGCATGTTTGGCGGGGAAACACGCTTTGCCGATGATGCAGACACGCAAAGCGGCAACGGCGTTGATGCAGGCAAACCCGGCGAGACCGAGGACAAGGCCGCGCTTGAGGCTGAGCAACATGCGGCCATATCCGAGGCATTGACGGCATTTGGCGGGGAAAGCGCGACCATGGAAAACGCATTGCGCCATGTGGTCAGCCGCGTCACCGAAGAAGGCCTGGTGATCGAGTTCTTCGACCTGGAGGGCGAACCGCTGTTTCGCGACGACACCGCCGAGGCGACACAGGTCGCGCGCGATGTTGTCAGCCTGCTGGCCGACGTGTTGCAAATGTCCACCAATCAGGTGTCGGTCGTGGGCCATGTGCGCGGCTATCCCGTGATGCTGCGCGACAATCCGGTCTGGCCATTGTCGATGTCCCGGGCACAGACCATCCGCCAGATGCTGGTTGACTCAGGCTTTCCGGCCGATCGGCTGGAAAAGGTGGTTGCCCATGCCGACCGAAGCCCCGTGACCGCCGATCCCACGGCAATCCGCAACAACCGGATCGAGGTGATCTTGCTGCGACATGACCGCTGAGATGGATTGAATTTTATCCGTTAGGTCGATGTTAACGCGCCGTGCTGCACCTTCTACGGGAATGTGCAGCAGCAGAAAGGCGCCGTTAGATGACGATTTCCTCCGCTTTGGCTGCTGGAGTGGCCGGCCTGAACGCCAATGCCACCCGGCTTGCCACGATCTCTGACAACATCGCCAACTCCGGCACCTATGGCTACAAGCGCGCCGCGACCGAATTTGAAAGCATGGTCATCACGCAGCAATCGGGCTCGGGCATGTATTCGGCCGGCGGCGTGCGCGCAACTGCCACCCGCATGATCGACGAAAGGGGGGCGCTGGTTTCCACCGCAAATGCCCTCGACCTCGCGGTTTCGGGGCGTGGGATGATTCCGGTCACCAGTGCTGCCGGTATCAATGACGACCTCAACGACCGCACGCTGATGATGACCACCACCGGGGCCTTCCGGCCGGATGATGACGGCATGCTGACCACGCCCTCCGGCCTGGTGCTGTTGGGCTGGCCAGCCAATGCGGACGGCTCCATTCCGGTTCTGCCGCGAGACACGATGTCCGGGTTGGAGCCTGTGATCATCAACGTCAACCAGCAGGCAGGCGACCCGACCACGACCATGCGCCTCGGGGTCAACCTCCCGGCAACCGCAACTATCGCCGGTGCGGCCGGGGCTGCCTTGCCACTTTCGGTCGAATATTTCGGCAATCTCGGCACTTCGGAATCGCTGGGTATCACTTTCACGCCCAGCGTTCCGGCCAGCGGCGCCTCCAACCAATGGACGATGCAAATCCGCGACTCTGCTCAGAACGATGCTGTGATCGGCGAATACACCCTGACCTTCGACGACACGCGGGGGGATGGAGGGACGCTGGCAGCCGTTTCGGTCATTTCCGGCGGGCCCTATGATTCGGCCGACGGCACCCTCAGCCTCACCGTGGGCGGCGGGCCACTGACAGTATCGATCGGCAGGCTCGGTGATGTCAGCGGCCTGACCCAACTCTCTGACAGCTTTGCGCCGACTTCGATTACCAAGAACGGTTCGCCAGTGGGTAACCTGACCGAGGTAGAGGTCGACGAAAACGGCTTTGTCATGGCAGCATATGACACAGGTTTCACGCGGCGCCTGTATCAGATCCCCCTCGTCGACGTGCCGAACCTGAATGGCCTCGTAG
This sequence comes from uncultured Gemmobacter sp., assembly GCA_964439015.1. Lineage (GTDB taxonomy): Bacteria > Pseudomonadota > Alphaproteobacteria > Rhodobacterales > Rhodobacteraceae > Gemmobacter. The sequence goes on along the minus strand of CAYTMV010000047.1, from coordinate 9,459 downwards.
CGCTGAACAACCAGACCTACGAGATTTCGCCCTCCTCCGGCTCCTTCTTCCTCTGGGATGCCGGCGATGGTCCGACCGGGGCAGTGGTTGGCTATGCGCGTGAAAGCTCGACCACCGACGTCGCCGCCGAGCTGACCAATCTGATCCAGACACAGCGCGCCTATTCTTCGAATGCCAAAGTCATCCAGACCGTCGATGAGATGCTTCAGGAAACAACCAATATCAAACGGTAAGGTCTGACCATGAGCCTGTCGTCCTCCCTCTCCGCCGCCGTATCAGGCCTGACGGTCAGCGCCCGCGCCGCCGAACTGGTTTCGTCAAACGTGGCCAACGCCATGACCGAGGGGTATGTGCGTCGCGACCTCGAGCTCGCCCCGCGCAGCCTGGCCGGGCAAGGCCATGGCGTGCGCGTAGCCGCGGTCGTCCGTGACGTCGATCTTGGACTTTTGAACGATCGCCGCGTGGCAAATGCCCAGTCGGCAGACCGCGATCTGCGTGCAGGGTTTCTGCTGTCCTTCGAGAATGCCCTCGGCCAGCCTGAGGCAGCTGGCTCGCTCGCGGGACGCATTGCGACTCTCGATGCAGCCCTTGTGGCTGCCGTAAGCCGTCCCGAATCCGAAGACCGTCTGGCCGAGGTGCTGAACGCGGCAAGACAATTGGCCACCCACCTGAAAAGCACGGGCGATCTGGTCCAGACTGCGCGCGCGCAGGCCGATGACTCCATAGAAAATCAGGTTCGGGCCCTGAACGACTCGCTGTCTCGCATCCAGAAACTGAATGTCGAGATCCGATCGAGCCTCGTTTCCAGCAATGACGCATCGGCATTGATGGATCTGCGACAGCAAGAAATCGACCGGATCAGCCAGATCGTACCGCTGCGGCAGATCGACCGTGATCACGGCCAGGTTGCGCTATATTCCACTCAAGGGGCCCCATTGCTGGAGGGCAAGCCAGCCACAATCGGCTTTGTGGGAGTAGGCCTGATCACGCCGGACATGACGTTGCAGTCGGGTGCCCTGTCTGGCCTGACCCTGAATGGCGTTGCGGTGCAGACCGACGCGTCCGGGATCCTCTCGGGGGGCACATTGGGAGCGAGTTTCGCCCTGCGCGACGAGTTGACAGTCACCGCCCAGACAAGGCTCGACGCGGTTGCCCGAGAGTTGGTCACCCGGTTCTCCGATCCGGCCGTAGACCCCTCATTGACGCCGGGCGAGGCGGGCATTTTCACTGATTTTGGCGCAGCCTTCGATCCTGCCAATGAGGCCGGGCTCGCGCAAAGGATCAGATTGAATGAAAGTGTCGATCCGTTGCGCGGCGGCGCCCTGTGGCGGTTGCGCGATGGGGTCAATGCGGCCTCGCCGGGACCCAGTGGCGAATCAAGGCTGCTTGGCGCCCTTCAAGGTGCCCTTTCATCGGCTCGCGTGCCGGTCAGCGGAGGTTTTTCCAACAGGCCAACCAGCCTTGCAGCCTTGGGCGCTACCCTCGTCTCCATCACAGCCACCGAACGGCTGTCCGCAGAGTCCGAAGCCTCCTTCGCGACCGCCCGCGCAACCGCGCTGTCGGAACGGCAGAACCAGATGGGCGTGGATACGGACGCTGAATTGCAGAAACTGCTGCTAATTGAACAAGCCTATGCCGCAAACGCACGTGTGATCACCACCGTCGAGTCCATGCTCGACGCAATCATGAGTATCTGACATGGCCATCCAATCCCTGGGCGACATGGCCCAAAGCGTGATGCTGCGCCGCCACTCTGCCTTGCTGAAAGAACGCCTTCAGGTGCATGCCGAAGAAGTGACCACCGGCCGCAGCGCCGATTTGTCCGCGCGGGTCCGTGGCGATTTCGTGCCGCTTGGGGCAGTTGCGCAATCTCTGACCCGCCTTTCAGCCTACGCATCTGTCACCTCGGAAGCAGGTCTTTTCACCGAGGCCACACAATCCGCCCTGAACATGATCGACAAGGCCGCGGCTGATCTGGGTCCACGGCTGATCCAGGCCGCCGATGGGCGTGACGCTGCCAGTTTCAACATCATTGCGGCGCAAGGACGCCAGAAATTCGACACCACGGTTGCGGTCTTGAATACCCGCATCGGCGACCGCTCACTTTTTTCGGGCAAAGCAACAGCGGCGCAAGCCGTGGCCGATGCCGAAGCGATCTTGCAGACCCTCGAAACGCAAATCGCCGGGCTGGCCACCGCTGCAGAGGTGGAAACGGCGATCAACGCCTGGTTTAACGATCCGGCAGGGTTTGCGACGACAGGATATGGTGGGGACGCGCCCTTGGAACCTGTCGCCATCGCGGATGGAGAAACGGTTCCAGTCGGCGTGACTGCAATGGAACCGTCGATCATCACAACGCTGAGGGGCCTTGCGATGACCGCGTTGCTTGATCGCGGCGCACTGGCCGGACATGAGGACGAGCGATTCAAACTGGGGATGCGGTCGGGGGACATTCTGCTTGCTAACCAGACAGAGCGCACGGCCCTTCAGGCCCGCGTCGGCATTTCCGAGCAACTGATCTCGGAGGTTTCGACGCGCAATGCCGCTGAGGCTACCTCGCTCGAGATTGCGCGTTCGCGGATCGTCTCCGTCGATCCCTACGAGGCCGCAACAGCCCTCCAGGAAGCTCGAGGTCAACTCGACGCCCTCTATGCGGTGACCGCACGTCTGTCAGGCCTGCGACTGACGGATTTCCTCAGATGATCCGGTTTCTGCTGCTGATTTTTTTCCTGACCACCTCGGCGCAAGCGGGCGCCATAAGGATCAAGGATCTTGTAGAGTTCGACGGGGTGAGAGGAAACGATCTTGTCGGATACGGCCTGGTCGTTGGCCTGAACGGCACGGGCGACGGTATCCGCAACGCCCCTTTCACCGAAGAAATCATGGCCAATCTGCTGGAAAGACTGGGGGTCAATGTCACGGGCGAGGAGTTCCGGCCAAAGAACGTGGCCGCGGTCTTGGTGACGGCGACATTGCCACCTTTTGCCCGTGCTGGCGCACGCGTCGATGTCACGATATCGGCTATTGGCGATGCAAAAAGCCTGTTGGGCGGCACCTTGATCATGACGCCTCTTAACGGCGCTGATGGCCAGATCTACGCTGTTGCCCAAGGGACGATCATAGCCGGCGGGATGGTTGCGGAAGGCGAGGCCGCGCGGGTCGTGCAAGGCGTGCCTACAGCGGGAACCATCCCCGCCGGCGCACGCGTCGAACGCGAAGTCGAGTTCGATTTTGCCAGCCTTTCCGCGATGCGGCTGGCATTGCGATCCCCCGACTTCACGACGGCCGCCCGAATTGAGACGGCGATCAATCGGGAGTTTGGCCGCGCAATTGCAGCTATGCTTGATGCCGGCACGGTCGCTGTGGATCTGGATTCGGCCCGGATGGCCGGCCCGGCCCATGTGGTTCAGCGGATCGAAAACATTCTTGTCGACCCGGAAACCCGCGCCCGCGTGGTGGTGGATCAGCGATCCGGCACGATCGTCATGGGGGACGATGTGCGTATCAGCCGCGTGGCAGTTGCTCAGGGCAATCTGACCCTGCGGATCGAGGAAACACCGATCGTCGTCCAACCCAACCCCTTTGCCGAGGGAGAGACTGTTGTCGTGCCGCGTACCCAGGCCAACCTCGACAAGGGTGCGGGCACTGGGCTGGCCGAAATTTCTGAAAGCACCAATCTGTCCGACGTTGTGGCGGGGTTGAACGCTCTTGGTGTCGCTCCGCTCGACATGATCGACATTCTGAAAAGCATCAATGCGGCGGGAGCCCTTCACGCCGAACTGGTGGTGCAGTGATCAGGACAAGCAACAGACCAGGCGTTCTGGCAAAGAACTCCCGATCATCCCGCGACAAAGCCGATCGTTTGCCAGAACGACACTCGCTGGCGCGTCGCACTCAAACCTGTGCGGCCAAAGAGGCCCAAGTGAAGGACGCCCATTCCGTCAAAAATCCGCGCTGCGCAACCGGCCTGATCAGCACTGCATCGGCATGCGACTGCTCCATGACCAACACTCAGGACCAATCCCACTGCCGCCGCGGGCCTTTCGCGCCCAGCCTTTGACCCTGACAGCATAGCTGCGCCGTAGAAATGCCGTCAGTCGCTCCGCGCGTGTGTCACTGGCAACGCATTGGCGAAGCTGCCGGCAATGTAATCTTCCAACCGCAAAAGAGCCTCCGACTCGGCGCCTGCGGCACGATGCAGCCGAAGTTGCAGTTGCCCGAGACAGGGTAAGCCGTCCTTCTCGTCAAGATGCCGTGTGCCGGCAGGCGTCGTGCTTCCGGCCATCGCCGTCACGCCGATGCCGGCCCGCACCGCCGCCGAAACCCCACTATAACTCGAGCTGAGATAGACGGTCCGGTGCGCTCGGTCGATCTGGTTCAGCCCCAACAACACCCGATTGCGATAGATGCAGGGCGAAGGCGCCAGCACCAGCGGCAGCGGCGTCTTGAGGTGGCTTTCGTAATCCTCGCCACCCACCCAGACCAACGGCTCGGTGAAGATCGGCCGCCCGCCATCCGGCGCGGTATTCTCGTGCAGCGCAATGACGAGGTCGAACTCGCCGGCAATCTGGCGTCGCAACAGGTTCTTGCTCAGGTCACTGGTCACTTCCAGCATCACATTCGGATGAGACTGCGCAAATTTTCCCAGAAATTCGGGCAGGAGCGATGCCGTATATTCATGGGGGGCGCCCAGCCGCACGCGCCCCGCCACTGAAGGCTGGCGCAGGCTGCCAAGTGCCTGGTCATTCAGCGCAAGAATGCGGCGGGCATATTGTTCAACCACCCTACCCTCGGCGGTGACGTTCATCTTGTGGGCGTCACGCTCAAACAAGCTGGCATTGACGACTTCTTCCAAACGCTTGATCTGAAGGCTGATGGCAGAAGGGGTGCGCCCAACAAGCTCGGCCGCGCGGGTGAAGCTGCCACTATCCACCGCAATCACGAATGTCCGCAGCAGGTCCATAGGGATATTCTGCATGTCAGACCCATGATTAGCACCGCTAAATTTATGGTTTGTATTTTGAAATTCCCAATTGTCAATCGCGCTATATGTTAACGCAGCCCGCAGCCATGCCTGTGGCCGCGCCCTATTGCCGTCCCGCGATGCCAATCTTGGCCGCCGGCACAACCCGCGGCCAGCCATCTGCCGGCAGCGAGAAAAGGCCATAACAAAAACAAGAACTGCCATGGCGCAAACAGCGTCAGGCTCCGGCAAGCCATGCGCCTGCTGGAAACGAGGGAATGTGGATTGAGAGGAGACGACCATAAATGACCACCCCAAAGGGTGCCCAGCACGCCGGGGTTCAGCATGCCGCAGATGAAGGCCATCTGGAGCGCAACCTGACCAACCGGCACATCCAACTCATCGCCATTGGCGGCGCGATCGGCACCGGCCTGTTCATGGGATCCGGCAAGACGATCTCGCTGGCTGGTCCATCGGTGATCTTTGTCTACATGATCATCGGCTTCTTTCTTTATTTCGTGATGCGGGCGATGGGCGAGCTGTTGCTGTCCAACCTGCATTACAAATCCTTCGCCGACTTTGCGGCGGATCTGATCGGCCCATGGGCCGGTTTTTTTGTCGGATGGACCTACTGGTTCTGCTGGATCGTCACCGGGGTTGCCGACATCGTGGCGATCACCGGCTATATCTCCTTCTGGTGGCCGGACCTGCAGCTGTGGATCCCGGCGCTTGCCACCATCGTCCTGCTCCTGTTGTTGAACCTGCCATCCGTCAAGGCCTTTGGTGAACTTGAGTTCTGGTTCGCAATCATCAAGATCCTTGCCATCGGCGCGTTGGTGATCGTCGGCTTTTCCATGGTCCTGCGCGGCTTTGTCGCGCCGAATGGTGCTGTCGCACAGGTGTCGAACCTGTGGAATGACGGCGGCATGTTCCCGACCGGATTCATGGGCTTTGTGGCCGGCTTCCAGATCGCGGTATTCGCCTTTGTCGGTATCGAGCTGGTCGGCACCACCGCCGCAGAAGCCAAGGACCCGGAAGTAACCCTGCCGCGCGCCATCCGCGCCATCCCGATCCGGGTGCTGCTGTTCTATGTGGGCGCGCTGATCGCCATCATGATGGTGACGCCCTGGCGGGAAATCTCGCCCGGCCAAAGCCCGTTCGTGTCGATGTTCGCGCTGGCCGGTCTTGGCATGGCAGCTTCGGTCGTGAACTTTGTGGTGCTGACCTCGGCCACATCCTCGGCAAACTCGGGCATCTACTCCACCTCGCGCATGATCTATGGCCTGGCGCAGGAAGGCGATGCGCCTTCCGCTTTCGCGAAACTGAGCAGCCGCCACGTTCCGGTGAATGCGCTGTTGTTCTCGTGCATGTTCCTGATGTCGTCCCTGTTCCTGCTGTTTTCGGGCGAGACCGTTCTGGCGGCCTTTACCCTGGTGACGACGATCTCGGCCCTGCTGTTCATGTTCGTCTGGGCGATGATCCTGTTCAGCTACATGGCCTATCGCCGCAAACGGCCACATCTGCACGAAGCGTCGAAGTTCAAGATGCCGGGTGGCGTGGCGATGTGCTGGGTGGTGGTGGCCTTCTTCGGTTTCATCCTCTGGGCACTGACGCAGCAAGCCGACACGCTGCAAGCCCTTCTGGTGACGCCGGTCTGGTTCATCGTGCTGGGCGTTGCCTGGCGCCTGGTGGGCAAGGCGCCGCACCATATCGAGAAATATGCCGCCTTCCAGCGCGATCTGGAAGAAGAGGCAAAACTCGAGGCGGCGACTCGCGCATGACATTCGGTGTCGGGCGCGCCAGCCGCACCCGATGCAGACCCAGGCACAAAGGGCGTCGCCTCGCGCGGCGCCCTTTTTTGGAGTCTTGGGCCGCGGGCCGTGAAATAAGAACTTCTTGCCCTGCGCTGCCCCCCGATCCGAAAGAGGTTCCAGTCAAACGGCGGTTACCGAACCCGGTTCCAGAACATTTTCCCTGCCCGGAACATTGCTCTCCGGCGATCAAACGCCTTTGGCGCCCCCGCTCTTGATCCCACGGCCATGTCGGGCGATCTGTGCTGCAAACCTGCATCGGAGATCGCCATGACCTTCCTTTCCCACACCGCCCGCATCGCCCTGCTGACCGCCTTTGCCACCCCCGCGCTGGCCGATCTGGGCCCGCTGGTCACACCGGCCGAGCTGGCCGCGGCGCTGCAGACTGACGCGCCGCTGGTGCTGGACATCCGCGCGCCGAAGGCCCCTGCCGACAAGCCCGACGAGCCGAATTTTGCCGCAGGCCACATCCCCGGCGCGCTCAGCGCCCCCTATGGCGCCTTCCGGGGCCCGGAAAGCAACCCCGGCGCGGTGCCGGATGCGGCCAAGCTGACCGAAGTGCTGCAAGGCCTGGGCGTGACCGCCGACCGTCCGGTGGTCATCACCCACCAAGGCACGGATGCCACCGATTTCGGCGCAGCGGCCCGCGTTTACTGGACCCTGAAGTCCAGCGGCGTGACCGAGGTTTCGATCCTGAACGGCGGTGTCGCTGCCTGGAGCGAGGCAGGCCAGCCACTGTCCACGGACGCGGCGGCGCCGGAGCCCAGCACGTTTGAGGTCAGCTTTTCGGACGAATGGCTGGCCACGACCGCCGACGTCGAAAAAGTGGTGAACGGCGAGGACAAGGCGCTGCTGCTGGACGCCCGCCCCGAAGAGTTCTGGGCCGGTGACAAAGCCCACGGCGCGGCGGCGCGCCCCGGCACCCTGCCGCAATCGCGCTATTTCACCCATTCCAACTGGTTTGGCGAGGGCGCGGCAACCATCGACGCCGCCAAGGTGGTCGAGCTGGCCAAGGCCGAAGGCTTCATCAAGGACGAGCAGCTGATCTCGTTCTGCAACACCGGCCACTGGGCAGCGACCAACTGGTTCGCGCTGAGCGAGCTGGCAGGGATCGACAACGTCAAACTCTACCCCGACTCGATGGTCGCCTGGTCGCAGACCGATAACGCGATGGACAACGTGCCCGGCCTGTTCCGCAATCTGTGGAACCAGGTCACCGGCATCTTCTGAGGCAGATGATGACCAGTCAGACCCTTGCCGCGCCGACCCCGGCGCGCCCCGGATTTCTCTTGCGCGGCGGGCTGGTGCTTGGCGCGCTGGCGCTCTGCACCGTTGTGGCCGCGCTGGCCGGCGCGCGCTATGGGCTGTTGCTGATGATCGGCCTGGGCCTCGGCATGGTGCTGGAAGGCTTGCGCTTCGGCTTTGCCGGGCCGTGGCGCGCCGTGATCCTGCGGCGCGAGCCGGAGGGACTGCTGGCACAATTGCTGGCGATTGCGCTGGTTGCAATCGTGGCCTTTCCGCTGCTGTCCAGCCATCCGGGTGAACTGGTGGGCGCGCATGCCCCGGTGGGCCTTGCGATGCTGGGCGGGGCCTTTGTGTTTGGTGCGGCGATGCAGGTGGTGCTGGGCTGCGGATCGGGCACGCTGGTCAACGCCGGCAGCGGCAACCCGGTTGGTCTTCTGGCGCTGCCGTTCTTTGCCCTGGGCAGCTTTTTTGGCGCGGACCATCTGCTGTGGTGGACCGGGCTGGGCACCGCGCCGCTGGTGGTGCTGGAAGGCACTTCCGGCCTTGCTGTGACACTGGTCGGCCTTGCCGCCGTGGCCCTGCTGGCGCTGTGGCGTGCGGCCCCCGGCGCCCGCCGCTTGCCGCGGCGGCTGGTGATCGCGGCCGTGCTGCTGGCGGCTTTTGCGCTGGCCAATCTGCTTGTGGCCGGCCAGCCCTGGGGCGTGGTCTATGGTCTGGGCCTCTGGGTTGCCAAGGGTGCCAGCCTGATGGGCGCCGACCTCTCGACATCTGCCTTCTGGGCCACTCCCGGAAATGCCGAGCGTCTGAGCCAGAGCATCCTGACCGATGTCACCTCGCTGACCAACCTCGGCCTTTTGGGCGGAGCCTTCTTGATCGCGGCCTGGCGCGGCGGTTTTGCGCAGCCGTTGCCCAAACTGCCGGCGCGGGCCTGGGTGGCGACAGTGGTGGCCGGGCTGCTGCTGGGCTATTCGTCCCGACTGGCCTTTGGCTGCAATGTCGGCGCCTTCTTCAGCGGCATCTCCACCGGCAGCCTGCATGGCTGGGCGTGGTTTGCGGCGGCTTTCGCGGGCTCGATGGTTGGCGTCCGGCTGCGGCCCATGCTGGGGCTGGAGGCACGCGCATGAAGACCCGTCGCCTCACCGCCCTTCTGGCCGTGCTGCTGGTGACAGGCGTGATCGTGCTGGACCAGATGCAAAGCAGGACGCTCAACCCCTTCACCGCGCCGCCCGTGATCGCGTTCGGCTCGGGTCAGGCATCGGGCGGGGCGCATTGCACAGCCCTTCCTGACTGAGATCGGCACCCCGGGCGCGGCTGAGGCTGGACCTCGACGCCGCGCCCGGCTAGCCTCCGCGCCGCATCAACAGGAGGCTTCTTCCCATGTCCAGCATCGAATCCCGTCTGGCCGAACTTGGCATCACCCTGCCCGAGGCGCCGATGCCC
>CAYTMV010000046.1:0-17183 GCA_964439015.1 uncultured Gemmobacter sp. | reverse complement strand
TCGAGCATCCGGGCGAAGCCACCTTCCCGGTGTCGTCGCTGGTCTGCAAGAAGGGCGGGATGGTCGTGATCTGCGCCGGCACCTCGGGCTTTAACTGCACCTTTGACGTCCGCTACATGTGGATGCATCAAAAGCGCCTGCAGGGCAGCCACTTTGCCCACCTGAAACAGGCGGCTTCGGCCAACAAGCTGATGTGCGAGCGCCGGCTGGACCCCTGCATGTCCGAGGTCTTCCCTTGGGCCGAAATCCCGCAGGCGCATATGCTGATGCTGAGGAACAAGCACAAGCCGGGCAACATGGCGGTGCTGGTGCAGGCCCCGCGCACCGGCCTGCGCACCTTCGAGGACACGCTCGAGGCCTCGCGCAAGGGTTGATTCCGGTTGATCCCATGCCTGTGATGCCGTCCCATTGGGGCGGCATTTTTCATGACCGACGGCGGCAAAATTAGCAGGTTGTTGACGGTGCGGCGGATAATGTCACCCAACGCAACGGGTTCAGACCCTTCAACGATGCAAGCAAGAGGCCGGCATGGGACAGGACTGGATTTTCGAGGTGCTGGCCGACCTGCGTGGTTTTGCCGAACGCAATGACCTGCCTGCCTTGGCCGACCAGCTGCAAAAGGCCATTGCCGTGGCCGAGGTCGAGATTGCGGCCTGTCCGGGCTTGTCGCAGCGGCAGCAAGCCGCGGCCGCGCGCAAGCCGCACTGACGCCCCCTCGCATCTGCCCGGCGTATGGCCTATGGTCGCGCCATGTCTGCGCCGCCGGCCCTAACTTTCTCTGACGATCAGGCCGAGGCCTGGGACACGCTTGCCGCGCATTTGCGTGGCATGGGTGTTGATATCGACGATGGCAGTCTGACGCCGCCGGTTGAGGGGAAATCCACGGCACTCGCGGTCTTGGGCAAGGCGGGGTCTGGCAAGACCATGCTGCTGGCGCAGCTGACCAAGGCGCTGGTGGCCGCCGGGGTCGAGGTGGTCTCGGGCGATTGGGAAGGGAAAAAGCGCAAGGACCGCCGCACGCTGGCAATCCTGGCGCCCACGAACAAGGCAGCCTCGGTGTTGCGGATGCGCGGCGTGCCTGCAACGACGATCCACCGCATCTTGTATACGCCGGTTTACGATCCGCAATATGAGGCGATTGCCGAATGGCTGGCCGGCAACGGCACCCGCCCTGCAGTCGAGGGGCTGACAGATCAGGCGCTGGATCGGGCCAAGGCGTTTTACGACACGGTTGCCTCGATCCCCGGTGCGTTGGCCGCGGCAGGTCTGCGTGGCAGCGATTTCATCAAGGGCTGGAAGCGCCGCGAAGACCCGCTGGATATCGGCTTCATTGACGAAAGCTCGATGCTGGATGATCGGCAGTTCGATGACCTGCGCGAGATCTTTCCGACGCTGGTGCTGTTCGGCGATCCGGCGCAGCTGGCGCCCGTGGGGCAATCGGGACAGATGGTTTTCGAGCGTCTGGGCGAGGCGCGGCAACTGCGCCTCAGCCGCATCCACCGGCAGGTCGAGGGCAACCCGATCCTCGACCTTGCGCATGCGCTGGCAGATCCGGCCTTGGGCTTTGAGGATTTCGAGCGGATGGTCGAAGATGCCGCCCGCCGCGATCCGCGCGTGCATTGGGCCGAGCGGGTGGATAGTGACCTGATGGCGCGCAGCCCGGTTCTGGTCTGGCGCAATGCCACCCGGATCCGGCTGATCACCGCCTTTCGTGCCGCTCATGGCGCGCCCGACGACCAGCTTCTGCCCGGCGAGCCGCTGATCTGCGACGGGATCGAACTGCCGCTGAAGCATCGCAAGAAGCGGATCGACCTTGAGGCCCGCGGCCTGATCAAGGGCGCACAGGTCATCTATCTTGGCCCCGGCAACCGCGCTGGCTTTGCCAAGCTGCACGTGATCGGCGCCGAAGAGCCCCAGCTTTCCGCTGCTTCGATCATCAAGATCGAAAAGCCGGACGAGGAAGAGCCGTTCATCCCCGCCGCGGCGACGATGGGGGCGGCCTTTCTGCATGGCTCGGCAGTGACGATCCACAAGGCGCAGGGCAGCCAGTGGCCAGAGGTGCAGGTTTTCGCGCCAGACCTCTGGGCTGCGGCGCAGGCTGGCCGAACCGAGGCCGGCCTGCCGCTGTGGAAGCGGCTGGCCTATGTGGCGATCACCCGCGCCGAACACCGCCTGCACTGGGTGGTGCGCAACCGGCTGGGCCGACCCCAGAAACCGCTGGGTGTCGAGGATTTGCGCCCCGTCGCCGCGCCGCTGACGCTTTCCGCCGAAGAGTGAGCGGTCTTTTGCAAGGCGCCGTGCCGGGCTATGCTGGCAAAAAAAGGAGCCTGCCCATGAATTGCGTCATCGTCCAGTTTCGCTGCACCCCCGGCCAGACCTACAAGGTGGCCGAGGCGATCTATGACCGCGAGGTGGTGAGCGAGCTTTATTCGACCTCGGGCGAATATGACCTGATCGCAAAGGTCTACATTCCCGACGAGGCGGATGTCGGGCATTACCTGACGGAAAAGTTGTTCGACATCCCCGGCATCAGCCGCACGCTGACGACGATGACGTTCAAGGCGTTTTGAGTGAGGCCGCCGGGGCCGTAAAGGCGGGCGCGCTGCCCCCTGCCATCGGTTTCCCGAGGCGATCGCACCCCTTGGCACCCCCCGGACGACTTGCGCCTGAATGATGGATCAGAGCCAAGGGCCGCGGTCGGTGCCGACGGCATCGGCGACATTGGCAAAGCCGTTCTGGGCCAGAAGGCTGTCGAGGCCCTGGGCGATCTCGGCCACGAGGCCGAGGCCCTGATAGGCCAAGGCCGAATAGAGTTGAACGGCGCTGGCGCCTGCACGGATCTTGATGAGGGCCTGCTCGGCACTGCTGATCCCGCCCACGCCGATGATCGGCAGGCGGCCTTCGGTCAGGTGCGACAGGCGGGCGAGGATGCGGGTGGATTTTTCGAACAGCGGCGCGCCGGAAAGCCCACCTGCCTGATCGCGGTGCGGACTGGCCAAGCCGTCGCGCGAAAGCGTCGTGTTGGTGGCGATCAGTCCCGAGATGCCTGAGGTCAGCGCGACCTCGGCCACGTCTTCGATTTCTGCCGGTGAAAGATCCGGCGCGATCTTCAGGAAGATCGGGATTGGCCGGGCGAGGCTGGCGCGCGTTTCCATCACGCCGGCAAGCAGGGCGGCAAGCGCCGCACGCCCCTGAAGGTCGCGCAGCTTTTCAGTATTGGGCGAGCTGACATTGACGGTGGCAAAATCGACATACGGGCCGCAGACCGCCAGCACCCGGGCGAAATCGGCCGCGCGGTCCGTGCTGTCCTTGTTGGCGCCAAGGTTCAGGCCCACCGGCACCGCGCCGGGTTTCCGGGCGGCAAGGCGGGCGGCGATGGCCTCTGCGCCGTCATTGTTGAAGCCGAAGCGGTTGATCACCGCGCGATCCTCGGTCAGGCGAAACAGGCGCGGCTTGGGGTTGCCGGGCTGCGGGCGCGGCGTGGCGGCGCCCAGTTCCAGAAAGCCGAAACCGGCGCGCGACAGGGCGGCCATCGCCACCGCGTTCTTGTCGAACCCGGCGGCAAGACCCACCGGATTGGGCAGGGCCATGCCCGCGAGGGTCGTTGCCAGACGCGGCGAGGTGATCACACCGGGCAAGCTGGCCAGACCGGCGTTCAGTGCCTTGAGGGCCAGGCCATGGGCCGCCTCGGGGTCCATGCGGTGCATCAGCGCCATGCCGGCGCGTTCGATCAGCTTCATATCACGCCCTCGGGGAAGATGTGGCCGGCAGCGCCGAGTGGCAGGCTTTTGTCCCAGACCACATCCGACAGTTTCAGCCGACGATAGAGGTGGGGAAACAGCGCGCCACCGCGCGAGGGCTCCCATGCCAGATCCGCGCCCAGATCCTCGGCCCGGCAGGCCACCAGCACCAGATCGCTTTCGGTCGCAAACCATTTGGCAGCGGTTTCGGCAACCTGAGTTGCGGTGGAGAAATGGATGAAGCCATCCGCAAGGTCGACCGGGGCGCCAGCGGTTTCGCCGGCTGCGCGAAAGTCATCCCATTCGGGGCGGCGGAGGATCTTGTAGATCAGCATGCGCCCTTCCTGCACATCGTCAGGCGGTGCGTCAATGGGCTGGACAGACTGGCGGGGTGGGGGAATGATGGATCATCCAACCAGAGCGGGAGCAACCCATGACCCAACGTCTTCTTGCGAGCGCGGCGGTGCTGGCCCTTTCGACCGGTGCGGCCTCGGCAGAGTTTACGCTGAACGTTCTGCACATCAACGATTTCCATAGCCGGATCGAGCCGGTGAACAAGTTCGACAGCACCTGTTCGGCCGATGAGGCGGCGGCGAATGAATGTTTCGGCGGCGTGGCGCGGCTGGCCCCCAAGATCCGCGCATTGCGCGACGGGCTGACGGCTGCGGGCGAGGCGGTGATCGTGCTGGATGCGGGCGACCAGTCGCAGGGAAGCCTGATGTTCACCACCTACAAGGGCGAGGCCGAAGCCGATTTCATGGCGGCGATCGGCTTTGACGTCATGGCGCTGGGCAACCATGAGTTCGACAACGGGCCAGAGGGGGTGATCCCTTTCCTCGATCGGGCGAAGGTTCCGGTGATTTCCGGCAATATCGACGTCAGCCAGAACAACCTGTTGCAGGGCCGGGTGCAGAACCATGTCGTGCTTGAGACGGGCGGGCGAAAGGTAGGAATCGTCTCGGCGCTGGCAACCGACACGCCCGAAAGCGCAAGCCCCGGCCCGACCATCCTTTTTCAGGATGAGATCGACAGCCTGAAGGCCGATGTCGCCGCGCTGGAGGCCGAGGGGGTCAACCATATCATTGCCCTGACTCATGTCGGCTTTACCCATGACTTGCGGATCGCCGAGCAGGTACCGGGCATCGACGCGGTGGTGGGCGGACACAGCCACACCTATCTGTCGGCCACCGATCCCAAGCGGCATGGCGCCTATCCCACCTGGGTGTCGCAGCCCGAGGGGGCGATGGTGCCGGTGGTGCAGGCCTATGCCTATGGCAAATATCTGGGGCATCTGCGCCTGACCTTCGATGATGCGGGCAATCTGGTCTACGCGGATGGCAATACGATCGTCCTCGATTCCGCGGTCACGCCGGACCCGGAGATCGAGGCGCAGGTCGCCAAACTTGCCGGCCCGCTTGAGGAGGTGCGCGCCCGCGTGGTGGCCGAGGCCACGGCCGAGATCGACGGCGCGCGCGAGACATGCCGCGCGCAGGAATGTGCGATGGGCAATCTGGTGGCCGAGGCGATGCTGGATCGGGTGAAGGGTCAGGGCGTGACCATAGCCATCGCGAATGGCGGCGGATTGCGCGCCAGCATCAATGCCGGTCCGGTGACCATGGGCGAAGTGCTGACCGTGTTGCCGTTCCAGAACACGCTGTCCACCTTTGAGGTCGATGGCGCGACGGTGGTGGCGGCGCTGGAAAACGGCGTCAGTCAGGTCGAGGAAGGGGCCGGCCGCTTCCCGCAGGTGGCGGGGCTGAAATACAGCTTCGATCCCGCGCAACCGCCCGGCGCCCGCATTTCGGAGGTGATGGTGCGGGACGGCGACGGCTGGGCGCCGATCGACAGGGCCGCCACCTATGGGCTGGTCTCCAACAACTATGTTCGGGGCGGGGGCGATGGTTACAAGATGTTTGTCGATGCCGCCAACGCCTATGATTTCGGCCCCGATCTGGCCGATGTGACGGCCGAATACATGGCCAGGATCGGGCCTTATGCGCCGGCGCTGGACGGGCGGATCACCCGCAAGTGACACGCGGACGGGGGCGGTGTCTCGCGCGGCCCCCGTTGCCATCCATGCCGTAAAAGTCCAGCATCGGGTGATGTGCGGACGTTTTACACTAACCCATCCCACCGACGCCGTGGCGCGGCTGTTTGCCGCCACGCCCGGCAATGATCTGCCGGAAGGGCCGCGCTTCAACATCTGTCCCACCAACCCGGTCGCGGTCGTGACGTCCGAGGATGGCGCCCGGCGGCTGCGCGCGATGCGCTGGGGCTTCATCCCCTCATGGTACAAGACACCAACGGACGGGCCGCTGATCATCAATGCCCGCGCCGATAGCGTGGCCGTCAAGCCGGCGTTTCGGCAGGCGATCCGGGCGCGGCGCTGCCTGATCCCGGCCTCGGGCTTTTACGAGTGGTCCGAGGGCGAGGGGGGCGCGCGTCTGCCGTGGTATGTGACGCGCCGCGATGGCCAGCCGATGGCCCTTGCCGGGCTGTGGCAGCACTGGGGCGAGGGCGATACCTGCGCCATGATCACCACCGATGCCGGGCCGGGCATGGCCGCGATCCACCACCGCGAGCCGGTGATCCTTGAACCGGCCGACTGGCCCTTGTGGCTGGGCGAGGCGGGCCATGGCGCTGCCGTGCTGATGCGGACCACCTCTGACGGTGTGCTGCAAGCCCATAGGGTGCGGCCTGAGGTCAACTCAAACCGGGCCGCGGGACCACAACTGATCGCGCCACTTGACTGAGAGGTTGCAGCCCGCGTCCGGCGCCGCTATATCCGGGGCAGAGCGGCGGGTATGGTGTAGTGGTAGCGCCTCAGCCTTCCAAGCTGATGGGGCGGGTTCGATTCCCGCTACCCGCTCCAGATCATCCAGCACATCGTGAAGGCTGCTGTCCGCGTGGGCGGATTGCGTCGCAGCAAATGCCCGCTCTCGGATATGAAAAAACCCGCCTCGCGGCGGGTTGTTCGGGTCGGTTTGGTGGAGCAGAGGGGGATCGAACCCCTGACCTCGTCATTGCGAACGACGCGCTCTCCCAACTGAGCTACTGCCCCGCACCGATGCCGCTATCTCGCGCAAGGCGCAAGGATTGTCAAGCGCCGGAAATGCGGCGGGTGCAACCTGTCGCACCCGCCGCATCAAGGTCAGCTGAACAGGAAATCGGCACTGTTGATCGTGCTGCGCACCACGTCTTCCAGCACGATGACAGTGCCGGAATCCAGGACGATCCGCGTATCCAAGCCGGAATTGACGCTGCTGATCGCCACATCCGCCATCGACCCGCCGGCGATGCGGATGCGGTCGGCGCCATTGGTGAAATCGGTGATGATATCCGAACCCTGCCGGATCAGGCGGTCATATTCAAACCAGTCGACGCCAGCGTTGCCTGTCAGCCGGTCATTGCCGAAACCGGCGATCAGTCTGTCATTGCCTGCCCCGCCGAAAAGTTTGTCATTGCCGCCGCCGCCGTTCAGCAGGTCGTTCCCGCCGCCGCCCGACAACAAGTCGGCGCCCCCACCGGTGTTGATGATGTCAGCCCCGCCGCGCAGATCGCGAAAGGCGAAACTGTCGATGCCGGTAAAGACGATGTCGTTGGAGCCATCGCCGTTGAAGGTGCCGGTATGGCCACCCGCGCCGCTGCCCAGATTGGTCAGCCAGATCCCGGTCGAGGGGGCGGAGACGGTGACCTCCAGCCGGTCGGCGCCGAAGCCGCCTCTTACCTCGTCGGCGCCGCCGATGCGGAGAAACACCGAGTCATTGCCGGCACCCGTCGCGATAACGTCGCGCAGCCCCGAGGTTGCGTGGCCCGTGATCCGGTCAGCGCCGCTGCCGGTGGTGACCTCGATTGCCTCGATATTGCGCACACTTGCGCCACCGCCCAAATCGGAAACGGTATTGAGGTTGATCACCTGCGCCACCGTCGCAGCGCCCCGATAGCCTGCCCAGGTGTCGTTGCCCGTGCCGCCGTCGATCCAGTCATTGCCCGCGCCCGAGACCAGCCGGTCATTGCCGCCGCCACCGCGCAGGGTGTCGTTGAAACGCCCGGTTTCGATGATGTCATCCCCGCCCGACAGGTCGGTGAAGGCGATGCGCTCGATCCCCTGGAAGTTCAGGTCGTTCAGGCCCATCCCGTTGAATTGCCCGGTCAACGCGCCATTGGCATCTGCGGTCGGCCCCAGCAGCCACACGCCGTTGGTGGCCGCGTTATAGGTGACGCGCAGCGTGTCGAAGCCGCTTCCGCCGTTGATGGTGTCAGCACCATTCATGAACCAGTTCAGGCTGTCATTGCCGCCGCCGGTATTGATGTTGTCGATGGCATAAGCCGTCCGGTGGCCGGTCAAACTGTCGTTGCCGATCCCGGTCGTGACCCGCGCGGCCTCGATATTCTGGACCGAGCTGTAGGTCAGGAAGGTGCTGGCGGTGTTGAGGTTGAACACCACTGCCCCGGTGAAAGCCGACACGTCGGCCTCCCAGATGTCGATCCCGTCGCCGCCATCCACCAGAATGTGACCCTTGCCACTGTTCAGATGGTCGTTGCCGCCCCCGCCACGCAGGGTGTCGTTGTAATCGCCCGTACGGATGATGTCATCGCCGCCGCCATTGTCGATGAACTCGAACTGCTCGATACCGCTGAAGTTTCCGTCGTTGCCGCCGGTGCCATTGAAATAGCCGCCATAGCTGCCGTTGGCATCCTCGCTCCAGTTGCTGGTCCAGACACCCCCCTGATCGTAGGTGTAAATGTAGGTCAGCTTGTCGATGCCCAGCCCGCCGGCAACTGTGCCGATGTTGGTGATGGTGTAATTGGTCATTCAATTCCCCTGTGCGCCACGTCTGGCAATCGGATAGCTGGTCATGGTTGCGCGTCGTTGAGGCAAGTCAAAGAGCGCGCAGAAAACGCCTTTCAGGCTGAAACTGGCGCGTTTGCACGCACAAATTCGGCGATTTGCGCGGCGGGGCGCGCACCGGTCAGACGCGCCACCTCGCGCCCCTTGACGTAAAGGACCAGCGCCGGGATGCCTTGGATGCGGGCGCGGCTGGCGATGTTCGGGTTGGCTTCGGTATTCAACTTCATCAGCCGGGCGCGGTGACCCAGCGATTGCGCGGCCTTGGCAAACTCGGGCGCCATCATCCGGCAGGGTCCGCACCAAGGCGCCCAGTAATCGACCAGCAGCGGCACCTCGTCCCCCTTCACCGCGCGGTCATGGGCGGTTGCGTCGAGTTCGCGCACGCGACCGTCGGCCAGCGGTTCTCCGCAGATGCCGCATTTGGGGTTGGCCGCCAGCCGATCCTGCGGCACCCGGTTCATCTGCCCGCAGGCAGCGCAGCACAGCTTGACAGACTCGGCCATGGCGTCCCCCTCATATTCGCTTCGATGAATATGGAGATGGCGCAGCGGCGTTCAAGACGTCATCGCGAAAACCAGCCCATAGGCGATGGAGCCTGCCAGCGTGGCCGCCACGACCGAATGGCGCCAGAACCATACCGCCAGAACCGCAGCCGTTCCGCCCGCAAGCGGCAGGGGCTGGGCGCTGCCGGGCTGCAACAACGGCAGGATGCCGGCAACAAACAGCGTGGCGATGGCCGCCGGGCCGGTTGCGGCCAGCAGCTTGGCCACGCTGGCGCGTGAGGTCAGGCGCTCGGGGTTCAGCAGCAGGGGCAGGGCGCGAAAAGCCCAGGTAAATCCGCCGACGATCAGGGCCAGCAGCAGGATCTCGCTCCTCATGCCGACCTCCTGGCCACGCCTGCGGCGGCACCGGCCAGCATCCCGCCAAGGATGCCCAACGTGGGCGTGGTGGTCAGGGTCAGGGCCACCGTTGCCACCGCCGCTACGGCGATCACCGGCAGTTGCCTGCGCGACATGATCGACAGCAGCAGCGCCAGAAACAAGGCTGTCAGCATGAACGACAGCCCGGCCTCAATCCCCGGAAAGCCCGACAGCGCCCCACCGCCGGCCAGAACGCCGGCTGCCGTGCCGCCCACCCACGCCCCGTAAGAGGCAATCCCCAGCCCGAACATGAAGGCTTCGGAAAACCGCTTGCCGCGCGACAGCGCGCCAAGGGCCGCGCCAAAGACCTCGTCGGTCAGGCTGAAGGCCCAGGCCCATGCCTTGCGGCGCGGCGCCCCGTCGCCTGCGGCGCGCATCAGCGCCGGGCCGTAGATCAGATGCCGCAGGTTCATTGCTACCAGCGTGAAGGCCGCCACCAGCAGCGGTGCGCCCGAGGCAATCAGGACCAGCGCGAGAAACTGCGCCGCGCCCGCATAGACGATCACGGACAGGCCCACGGCCTCAACCTCGGTCAGGCCGATCCGCACCGCCCCCACGCCGAAGGAGAAGGCGATGGGAAAATACCCCAGCGCCACCGGAATCCCGGCAATCAGCCCGTCTGAAAATCTGCTGCCACTCATGCGCTGCCCATTGCCACCTGCCGAGGGCGGGGTCAACGGCCCGACAGCACAAGAAAAACGCCGCGGGCATGGCCCGCGGCGCGTGTTTTTTCGCAAGGCCCGTCAGGGCTGGCCGATCACTCGGCCGCCTGAGCGTAGCTTTCCACCGGCGGGCAGGTGCAGATCAGGTTACGGTCGCCATAGGCGTTGTCTACCCGACCAACCGGCGGCCAGTATTTGTCCACGCGGAAGGCGCCCGGCGGGAAGCAGCCCTGCTCGCGCGGATATTTGCGCGTCCAGTCGGCCACCAGATCCTCGACGGTGTGGGGCGCGAAGTGCAGCGGGCTTTCCTCGGCGGAAATCTCGCCATTCTCCACCGCCTTGATCTCGGCGCGGATCGCCAGCAGCGCGGTGATGAAGCGGTCGATCTCGGCCTTGGTTTCCGACTCGGTCGGCTCGACCATCAGCGTGCCCGAAACGGGCCAGCTCATCGTCGGCGCGTGGAAGCCGTTGTCGATCAGGCGCTTGGCGATGTCGTCCACAGTCACGCCAAATTCGGCAAAGGGCCGGGTGTCGAGGATGCACTCATGCGCCACGCGGCCACGGTTGCCCATGAACAGCACGTCATAGGCGCCACGCAGGCGCGCCGCGATGTAGTTGGCGTTCAGGATCGCCACGCGGGTTGCCTGCGTCAGGCCCGAGCCGCCCATCATCAGGCAGTAAGCCCAGCTGATCAGCAGGATCGAGGCGCTGCCATAGGGGGCTGCGCTGACCGGGCCTTCGCTGCCGCCGGTTTCGGGGTGGCCGGGCAGGTGGGGCGCCAGATGCGCCTTCACGCCGATCGGACCCATGCCGGGGCCGCCGCCGCCATGCGGGATGGCGAAGGTCTTGTGCAGGTTCAGGTGGCTGACGTCGCCGCCGATCTCGCCCGGTTTCACCAGACCGACCATCGCGTTCATGTTCGCGCCGTCGATATAGACCTGACCACCGAGATCATGGGTGATCTTGCAGATCTCGCGGACGGTTTCCTCGAACACGCCGTGGGTGGACGGGTAGGTGATCATGCAGGCAGCCAGCTTGTCGCCAGCTGCTTCGGCCTTCTTGCGGAAGTCCTCGACATCGACGTCGCCATTGGCCGACGAGTTGACCACGACGACCTGCATCCCCGCCATCTGGGCCGAGGCCGGGTTGGTGCCATGCGCCGAAACCGGGATCAGACAGATGTTGCGCTGACCTTCGCCGCGGCTGCGGTGATAGGCCTGGATGGTCAGCAGGCCGGCATATTCGCCCTGCGCGCCGCTGTTGGGCTGCATGCTCATGGCGTCATAGCCGGTGATTTCGCACAGCTTTTCCGACAGATCGCGCACCACTTCGGCATAGCCCGCGGCCTGATCGACCGGAACGAAGGGGTGCAGGCTCGAGAATTCGGGCCAGGTGATCGGCATCATCTCGGCGGCTGCGTTCAGCTTCATGGTGCAGCTGCCCAGCGGGATCATCGCGCGGTCCAGCGCCAGATCGCGGTCCGACAGGCGGCGCATGTATCGCATCATTTCGGATTCGGCGCGGTTCATGTGGAAGACCGGGTGGGTCAACACTTCCGAAGTGCGCAGCATCTCGGTCGGGAAGCCCAGTTCGGCCGCAGCGGGCGGAGCCGAATGGATGCCGAAAGCGCGCAGAACGCGGGCCAGCACATCCTCGTTGGTGGTCTCGTCAAGGCTGATGCCCACATGGTCATTGCCGACCTTGCGGAAGTTCAGGCCCTCGGCGCGGGCGGCAGCCAGAATACCGGCCTGACCCACACCGACATTGACGGTGATCGTGTCGAAGAAGTGCTTCTGCGGCAGGGTCGCGCCAGCGTCCTGCAGGGCTTTCGCCAGGCGGACGGTGTAGCTGTGGACACGCTCGGCAATGGCGCGCAGCCCGACCGGGCCGTGGAACACGGCATACATCGAAGCCATCACCGCCAGCAGCGCCTGCGCGGTGCAGACGTTGGAGGTGGCTTTCTCGCGGCGGATGTGCTGCTCGCGGGTCTGCAGCGACAGGCGATAGGCTTTGTTGCCGCGCGCGTCGATCGACACGCCGACGATCCGGCCCGGCATCGCACGCTTCAGGTCGTCGCGGCAGGCCATGAAGGCTGCGTGCGGGCCGCCATAGCCCATCGGCACGCCGAAGCGCTGCGACGAACCCACGGCGATATCCGCGCCCATCTCGCCCGGCGCTTTCAGCATCATCAGCGCCAGCAGGTCGGTTGCAACGACGGCCACGGCCTTGGCTGCGTGCAGCTTTTCAATCTCGGGCGACAGGTCGCGCACATGGCCCCAGGTGCCCGGATACTGGAAGATCGCGCCGAAGACCTTTTCAGCTTCCAGAGCTTCAGGGGCGCCGACGATGATTTCGATACCCAGCGGCTCGGCGCGGGTCTTGATCACGGCGATGGTCTGCGGATGGCAGTTTTCGTCGACGAAGAAGGCCTTGGCCTTCGACTTCGCGCTGCGCTCGGCCATGGTCATGGCTTCGGCGGCGGCGGTCCCTTCATCCAGCAGCGAGGCATTGGCGACCGGCATGGCCGTCAGGTCGGCGACCATGGTCTGATAGTTCAGCAGGGCTTCGAGGCGGCCTTGGGCGATCTCGGGCTGATAGGGGGTGTAGGCGGTGTACCAGGCCGGGTTTTCCAGAATGTTGCGCTGGATGGCCGGCGGGGTCACGGTGCCGTAATAGCCTTGGCCGATCAGGCTGGTCATCACCTTGTTCTGGCTTGCCACGTCGCGCAGCTTGGCCAGCAGCTCATGTTCGGACAGAGGCTCCCAGCCAAGGGGCTTTTCCTGCCGCAGGCTGGCGGGGATGGTTTCCTCGATCAGCTGGTCGAGGGTCTTGCACCCGACTGCCGACAGCATGGCCTCCATCTCGACGGGAGAGGGGCCGATGTGGCGACGGTTGGCGAAGTCGTAGGGGTTATAGTCGGTGGGCGTGAAGGTCATTTGGTCATCGCGCGGGGCCGCACCCCTGCGCCTCCCTAACTGTCATGATAAACCGGTCAGGCAGGGGGGGCGTTGCGAAACGCCCCCACCACCTTTCCAGCCGGTCAGGCGCCGTGATCAGTCGATCAGGGCCTTGTATTCGTCTTCGTCCATGAACTGGTCGATCACGCTCAGATCTTCGACCTTCATCTTGAAGAACCACTGGCCCATCGCGTCTTCGTT
The DNA here is from genome assembly GCA_964439015.1 of uncultured Gemmobacter sp. Taxonomy (GTDB): domain Bacteria; phylum Pseudomonadota; class Alphaproteobacteria; order Rhodobacterales; family Rhodobacteraceae; genus Gemmobacter. The sequence continues at coordinate 3,851 of CAYTMV010000046.1, read as the reverse complement.
CACCTTGCCGGGGTTTTCGGCCAGTGCTTCGTTGACTTCGACGATCTCGCCCTCGACCGGGGCCAGAATATCCGAGGCGGCCTTGACGCTTTCGATCACGCAGACGTCGTCACCCTCAGCAACCTGGGTGCCGGTTTCCGGCAGTTCCAGAAAGACCACATCGCCCAGCGCCGAGGCAGCGTGTTCGGTGATGCCAACCACAAGCAGATCGCCTTCGACGCGCAGCCACTCGTGTTCTTTGGTATATTTCATAGTCGTCCCTCAGCGTTTGTAGTTGGTGGGGTGGAAAGGCATCGGGCTGACCGCGAGCGTCATGCGCTTGCCGCGCACGTCTGCCTCGATTTCGGTTCCGATCTGGGCGTATTTGGCAGGCAGCAGCGCCATGGCGATCGGGCCGTCGACCGACGGGCCGAAAGTGCCCGAGGCGACAACCCCGATCTGGGTCGCGCCATCGAACAGCGGCGTGCCGTCGCGCATCGGCGCGCGGCTGCCAACCGGTTTCAGGCCGACGCGGCGGCGGCTGGGGCCCTCATTCAGCTCCCGCAGGATGCGCTCGGCGCCGGCAAAGCCACCCTCGCGCGCGCCACCGGTGCGGCGCACTTTCTGGATCGCAAATTCCAGACCAGCCTCTACGGCCGAGATGTCGGCGGTAAGTTCGTGGCCGTACAGCGGCAGGCCGGCCTCCATGCGCAGGCTGTCACGGGCGCCCAGGCCGATGGCCTCAACTTCCGGCATATCCAGCAGGGCGCGGGCAAATCCTTCAGCCCCGGCATAGGGCACCGAAACCTCATAGCCGTCCTCGCCCGAATAGCCCGAGCGGCTGATCCACAGCTCGCCAAACAGGCTGTCGAACTTGCCCTGATCCATGAATTTCATGTCGGCCGCAGCCGGGACCAGACGGGACAGCGCAACTTCGGCCTTCGGGCCCTGCAGCGCCAGCAGCGCGCGGTCCTCGATGATCTGCAGCTCGCCCACGTCCTTGAAGACCTCGGCAAAGATCGCGAAGTCCTGTTCCTTGCAGGCGGCGTTGACGACGATGAACAGGTCCTCGCCGCGGCGTGCGAACATCAGGTCGTCCAGCGTGCCGCCGGCCGCGTTGGTGATCAGGCCATAGCGCTGACGGCCATCCTTCAGGCCCAGCACGTCCACCGGCAGCACCGTCTCCAGCGCCAGCGCGATCGCCGCCCAGTCAGAGTTGGTCTTGACTACCGCCTGACCCATATGGCTCACGTCGAACAGACCGGCCGAGGTGCGGGTGTGCAGGTGTTCCTTCATCACGCCCAGCGGATATTGCACCGGCATCTCATAGCCGGCAAAGGGCACCATCTTGCCGCCGAGGGACAGGTGCAGATCGTGCAGTCCCAGCTTCTTCAGGTCGCTCACGCGATCCTCCCTATCTGCCGGCGGACAGGAAAATGCCGGCACCGTGCGGGCAGGCCAACCCCTGCGCCTCGGTGCCCCCTCTGTCCGTGCCCAAATCGGGGCGCCTGAGATCGTTATCCCTTCGGCGGGCGCCTGCGCGCCACTCTCCAGAGTCATTTGCCAGGACGGTCCCTTGTGCCTGAGAGTTTACCGGGGCGGTTGCTCCTTCGGCACCGGAAAGAGGCAAGCCCCCACCGGATTCTCCCGATCCTGACCTTGGCACATTACCGTGACCCCACCCTATGCGGCAAGAAGAAAATATATACGGTGGTATGCCGCCCAACCCGCAGGTCAGGCGGTGCGCTGATGCACCACCCGCCAGGCCAGCCAGATTGCCAGCAGCCCGAAGACCACGCCGCCCACCGACTGCCCGATCAGCACCCCTTCGGCACCATAGATCGCGCCCAGCCACACCGCAAAGGGCAGGGTGCCCAGCGTGTGCCGCGCCCAGTTCACGGCCGTGGATTGCAGCGCCGCGCCCAGATTGTTGCAGGCGGCATTTGCAACAAAGATCAGGCCGTTGAAAAAGAACAACAGCGACAGCGGCCCGCAGAACAGATACAGGATGTCGCGCGTCAGGCCCTCGGCCTGAAACAGCGCCGCGATCACGGGGCGGGCCAGATAGAGCAGCCCTGACATGCCGGCGATCACCATCCCCATGAACAGGATTGCATCCAGAAACGACCGCCGCACCCGCTGCATTTTGCCCGCGCCCAGATTCTGACTGATGATCGGCCCCATCGCCCCGGACAGCGCGAAGATCAGGGCAAAGGCCACCGGAGTCAGGCGCCCGGCAATGGTCATCCCCGCTACCGCCTCGGGTCCGTGGCCGGCAACCAGACGCGTGACGATCGCCTGTCCGACCGGAGTCGCCAGTTGCGTCAGCATCGCTGGCGCACTGATGGCCAGCAAAGGCTGTGCCGCCCAGCGCAGCCCGCCTGCCGTTACCGGAGAAAACCCGCCTTGCAACCGCGCAACCGGCACCAGCGCCATCACCGCCATCGTCAGCCGCGATCCCCAGCCCGCCAGAGCTGCTCCGGTCAGATCCCAGCCCGCCCACAGGATCAGCACCGGATCCAGCGCGGCCAGCACTGCCGCGCCCCAGACGGTCACCATCATCCCGTCCCGCGCCCGGCCGTGCGCCCGCAAAACGGCGGCCCCGACCATGCCGAGGATCAGAAACGGCATGCCAGGCAGGCTCAGGCGCAGGAAATGCAGGGCCTCGGTGGCCACACGCCCCTCGGCACCAAGTGTCGCCACCGCCCAGGGCAACAGGGGCAAGACCAGCGCCGCGACCGCCACGCCGATCAGCCCGGACAGGACCAGACCTTCGGTTGCCCGTCGGCGCGCCAGCGCCCGGTCATGCGCGCCGACCGCCCGCGCCACCAGCGCCGAAACCCCGATGGACAGACCGATCCCGACCGCGGTCAGAAAGAACATCACGGCGCTGCCATAGCCCACTGCGGCGGTCAGCACCGGATCGCCCAGCCAGCTGACGTAAACCATGTTGACCAGATCGACGACAAACAGCGCCATCAACCCGACCGAGGCCGTGACCGACATGACCACCGTATGCCGAAACAGGTTGCCTTCGACAAACCTGGGATGGCTCATCCCGCCCTCGCAAATCGGCACGGCACGCTCGACGCATTTGCCATCATTCAGGCCCAAATATCCCTGGGGGTGCGGGGGGCTGGCCCCCCGCTGAGACGGTCACAGCCCGCGCACCACTTGCAGCAGTGGCATGACCTCGGCCATTTCCGGCCCGTTGCCGCGCCCGGTCAGCGCCTTTCGCAGCGGCAGGAACAGGCCCTTGCCCTTGCGACCGGTGGCTTCCTTGACGGCAGAGGTCCACGCGCTCCAGGTGGTTTCGGTCCAAGGCTTGGGCGGCAGCATCGCCAAGGCCTGCGCGACGAACTCGCGGTCCTCATCCTCGATCGCAGGTTCGGCGCCGTCGCGAAACAGCGCCCACCAATCGGCCAGATCGGCGCGCTTGCCGATGTTCTCCCGCGTGGCCTGCCAGAAGGCCGGGGCCAGTGCCTCAGGCACACCCAGCGCCGTGATCTCGGCGGCCATCGCCTCATAGGGACGGCTAGCCAGATGACGGGCGGTCAGCGGCCACAGATCCTCGGGGTCGAACTTGGTCGGGGCGGCGCCAAAGCTGCCGACATCAAAGCCCTCGGCCAACTCATCCAGATTTTCCGCCAGCACGACGGGCTTCGACGATCCCAGACGCGCCATCAGGCTCAGCAGCGCCATCGGCTCCACACCTGCGGCACGCAGGTCGCGCAGGCTCAGCGTGCCGAGGCGCTTGGACAGCTCCTCGCCCTTGGCGCCGGTCAGCAGTGAGTGGTGGGCGAATTGCGGCGGCGTACCGCCCATCGCCTCCATGATCTGGATCTGGGTCGCGGTATTGGTCACATGGTCCG
>CAYTMV010000045.1:0-17194 GCA_964439015.1 uncultured Gemmobacter sp. | reverse complement strand
TGGGCACGATCCAGAGCCAGTCGACCTCGAACCCCTGCTCGGTCAGCCAATATGCCGCCCTTGAAGGGCTGACCGGCCCGCAGGCGTTTCTGACCACCAACAAGGCCCTGTTCCAGCGCCGCCGCGATCTGGTGGTGGGCATGCTGAACCAATGCCCGGGCGTCACCTGCCCCACGCCGGAAGGCGCGTTTTACGTCTATCCCGACATCTCGGGCTGCATCGGCAAGACCTCGGCCGGGGGCGCAAGGATCACCGATGACGAGGCCTTTGCCGCGGCCTTGCTGGAAGAAACCGGCGTAGCGGTCGTCTTTGGCGCGGCCTTCGGGCTTTCACCCAATTTCCGCGTCAGCTACGCTACCGCGGACGAGACGCTGCGCGAGGCCTGCACCCGCATCCGGCGTTTCTGCGAAGGGCTGCGTTGAGGGAGGGCCGATGGGCGCCGATCTGCCGAGCTATTATTTCCGTGTGCGTGAAAACGACGCGGCGGTGTTTCGGGTTGATACCGAAAACCGCCAGCGCCGCATCGACATGGAGGAAATCGCCGTCGTCAACATCAAGAACGGCAATATCAAGCCGCATGGCGATGTGATCCTGACCGATGACGATCTGGCCGCGATCCGCGACTGGATGGCAGAACGGATCGCGCTTCTGGCGCGGCGCGACATCGACGATATCCTGCGTGCCGTCGACTACCTCAACACCACGACGCAATGGGTGCAATCGCGGGCCAGCGACGCGCAGCTTGAGCAGGTGACGGATTCGCTGTTGCTGGCCATGCATGACCTGCGCACGGTTCTGGTGCGCAAAAAGGCCGAGCGGCTGCTGAAGGCGGCTGCCCCGGACTGAGCGCCGAAGCCAGCATCCGCCTCAGCCGCGCGGCACCCTGCTCCAGAAGCGCCACATCAGCAGGCTGGAGGCCAGTGTCAGCCCCAGCGTCAACCCCAACCACAAGCCGGGTCCGCCCAATCCCAGCGGAAAGGCCAGAAGATAGGCGGCAGGCGCCCCGGCCAGCCAATAGGCACCGATCGCGATCCACATCGGCACCCGCGTGTCCTGCACGCCCCGCAACAGGCCCAAGGCCAGCACCTGGCCCGCATCCATGATCTGAAACGCCGCCGCATAGGCCAGCAGCATCGCGCCAAAGGCGATCAGCGCCGGGGCCTGCGGATTGCCGCGATCCAGAAACAGCGAGACGATGGGCGCGGCCAGGGTCAGATAGATGACCACCTGCCCGCAGGCGACCAGCGCCGAAAGCCCGATCGCCACCTTGCCCGTGCGCCTTGCCGCCGCCCATTCGCCCGCCCCGGCAAACCGCCCGACCCGCACCGTCACGGCGTTGGACAGGCCGACATGGACCATGAAGCCCACCGCGGTGATCTGCATGGCAATGCCGTGCGCGGCCAGCTCGACCGTGCCGATCCAGCCCATCATCAGCGCCACCGCCTGAAACAACCCGCTTTCCGCCAGCGCCGTCAGCCCGATCGGAAAGCCCAGGCGGAAGACCTGCCCCATCGCGTGCCAGTCCGGCCGCCAGAAACGCTGGAACAGCCGGAACTTGCGCGCCATCGGCAGCCAGGCGGCATAGCCGGCCAGTGCCAGCACCGACAGCAGCTGCATGGCCAGCGAGGCCAAGGCCGCCCCGGCAACGCCCATCGCCGGCCACGGCCCATTGCCGAAAGCCAGCGCCCAGCACAGAATGGCATTCAACGGCACCACCGCCACCGTGACCCACAGCACCACCTGCGTGCGCTCAAGCGCCGCCAGATAGCTTTTCAGCACCATCACCGCCAAGGCGGCCACCATGCCCAAGCCTGCCAGCCGCAGGAAATCCTGCGCCAGTGCGGCCACTTCGGGCTTTTGGCCCAGCGCCAGCAGGATCGCGCCCGAGAACCAGAACAACGGATAGGTCAGGACACCGTACAGGATCGACAGCCACAGGCCCATGCGCGCATCGCGGCGCACCTGCGCTTCGTCGCCGCGGCCCATCGCCTGCGCCACCATCGGCATCACCGCCTGCGCAAAGCCCGAGCCAAGGATGAAGATCACGAAAAACGCCGATCCTCCCAGCACCACCGCTGCAAGTTCGGCCACGCCATACCAGCCCATGATGACCGTGGCGGTCACATGCAGCGCCATTTGCGCCAGATGGCTGCCGATCAGCGGCAGGCCCAAAGCCAGCATGGCGCGGACATGGCCCCAGACGCTGGCCTCGGCCGGGGTGGTGAGGCGATGGCTCATGCCGCAGCACCCTGCGACACGACGCGGCCCGCCCGCCAGACAGCCCGCCGGGCAGCTCCTGTCATGCTGATTGCGCTGATGATCCGCTTGGCCAAGATACCACGCCCCTCTTTGACCCTCCGGTCAAAGCACGGCGGGGGACAGTTGGCAAGCCGGTGGCGGTTCGGTTCAGACCGATGACGGCTTCTTGCGGAAATCCGGCGGCCGCGCCGTATCGAGGATATGTCCTGCCCCGCCAATCACCTGACTGGCCCGCCCCACGATCAAGGGATCAGGGCTGCCCACAACCTCGGGATCCTTGCCGGGATAGTCGATGGTCGACAGGAAATGCCGCATGCAGTTCAGCCGCGCGCGTTTCTTGTCGTTCGACTTCACGATCACCCAGGGCGCATCGGCGGTGTCGGTGTAGAAGAACATCGCCTCCTTCGCCTCGGTGTAATCCTCCCACTTGTCGAGGGACGCCTTGTCGATGGGGCTGAGCTTCCACATCTTCAGCGGGTCGGTTTCGCGGGCGATGAAGCGGGCGCGCTGTTCTTCGCGCGTGACCGAGAACCAGTACTTGTAAAGCCGGATGCCGGATCGGACCAGCATCCGTTCAAGTTCCGGCACCTGCCGCATGAATTCGAGGTATTCGGAAGGCGAGCAGAAGCCCATCACCCGCTCGACGCCCGCGCGGTTATACCAGCTGCGGTCGTAGAACACGATCTCGCCCGCCGTGGGCAGGTGCTGGATATACCGCTGAAAGAACCACTCGCCCTTTTCCTTCTCCGAGGGCTTGGTCAGGGCCACGACCCGGGCGTAGCGCGGGTTGAGGTGTTCCATGAAACGCTTGATGGTGCCGCCCTTGCCGGCCGCATCCCGCCCTTCCATCAGGATCACGAATTTCTGCCCGGTTTCCTGCGCCCAGATCTGCACCTTCAGCAACTCGGCCTGCAACCGGGCCTTTTCCGCTTCATAGGGCGCGCGGCCCATCGGCCGGGCATAGGGATACCGCCCGGATTCGAACGCCTCGCGGATCTTGTCGGCCGTGGCGGTCGGAAAGGACTTTGGGCCGCGCGGGGCTGCATCATCATCCAGCGCGACGGCGGCGGAAGCATCGGCGGCCTGCACCTCGACCGCCATTTCGGATTCCGGCGCGGGCAGGACGGCGGTGGCGGGTTGCGGGGCGGGTTGCGGGGCGGTCTGGGCGATATCTTCCATGCGGTCACTCCTCATCACGCGGAACAGGGCGAGACTCGCCACAGGGGAAAAAACCTGTCGTTGATACGCATCAAAGGATCACATTCAGCCAAAGGAATTGTGACATGTCTGCCATGCCGGTCTGCGATGCCGGCCCCCATGCCCCGCCGGCCCGGTCTGCGGCTGGACATCCGCCCTGCCCCTGTTGCACCAAGGGGCATGTTGCAGATCACCGAAGTCTTGCGCGACCGCGGGTCGCGCTATGCGGTCTCGGGCGGGGCGGTTGCAGGCCGGGCCGGCATCGACGCCTTTCTGCGCGAGTTGAAGAAGGAAAAGCGGTTCGCCCGCGCCACCCATAACAGCTGGGGGGCCATCCTGTCCGATGGCGGCCCGGTCAAGGGCGATGATGGCGAATCCGGGGCTGGCGCCATCATCCTCAAGATGCTGGAGCGCGAGGGCTTGCACGATACGGTGATCGTCGTCACCCGCTGGTATGGCGGCACCCATCTGGGCGGCGACCGCTTTGCCCATGTCGCGACCTGCGTGCGGGCCTGGCTGGAGGCGTGCGCCAAGGGCGGGTGATGGACGCAGGCGGCCATTCGCGTCACTCTCGCGCGCAACAGGGAGGGAATCATGCCGACAATCTATGGTGTCATACGATCGCGCGCGTCGCGGCCGATCTGGCTGTGCCACGAGGCGGGGATCAGCTTTGACCATGTGCCGGTCATACAAGGGTATCGCGCGGCGGCAGCGCCGGGGGTGATGCGCTCGGACAGCGCCGCGTTTCGGGCGGTCAACCCGATGGGGCAGATCCCGGCGCTGCGGGATGGGGATCTGGTTCTGACCGAAAGTCTGGCGATCTGCCTGCATCTGGCGCGGGCCTATGGCGGGGCGTTGGGGCCGCAGGGCACGGCCGAGGCCGCGCTGGCCGAAAACTGGGCGCTGTTTGCCGCCACCGCGATCGAGCCCGATGCGCTGGCCGTGTTGATGCCGCCCGAAGGCGACACGGCCGAGGCCATGGCCGCCCGCATTGCCCGCCTGCACCGCCCCTTTGCGGCGCTGGAGGCCGCATTGACCGGGCAGGACTGGCTGATGGGCGGGCGCTTTACCGTGGCCGATCTGATGGTGGCCGAATGTCTGCGCTATGCCTCAGGCCATGCCGGGCTGATGGAGGCCTTTCCGCAGGTCAAGGATTGGCTGGCGCGGTGCCACGCCCGTCCGGCCTTTCAGAAGATGTGGGCCGCGCGGCTGGCGGAACCGGCGTGAGGGGTCAGCCCCTCACACATCCAGTTCTTCCACGAACCGCGCGTTTTCGCTGATATACTGAAAGCGCAACTCGGGTTTCTTGCCCATCAGACGTTCCACCAGATCGCCGGTCTCGCCGGGTTCGTCCTCGTCGATGGTGACGCGGATCAGCCGGCGGGACTTGGGGTCCATCGTGGTGTCCTTGAGGTCCTTGGCGTCCATCTCGCCCAGGCCCTTGAACCGCTGCACGTCGATCTTGCCCTTGCCGCCCAGACCCTTGGCCAGCCACGCCTCTTTCTCGGCATCATCCGCCACATAGATGCGCCGCGCGCCCTGGGTCAGCCGGTAAAGCGGCGGGCAGGCCAGATAAAGGTGGCCATGGTCGATCAGCGGCCGCATCTGGGTGAAGAAGAACGTCATCAGCAGCGCGGCGATATGCGCCCCGTCCACATCGGCGTCGGTCATGATGATGATCTTGTCATAGCGCAGATCATCGACATTGAATCGCGAGCCCATCTGCACGCCCAGCGCCTCGCAGATATCGCGGATCTCGGCATTCTCGCCCAGCTTGGACGAGGCCGCGCCCAGCACGTTCAGCACCTTGCCGCGCAAGGGCAGCAGCGCCTGAAACTCGCGTGCGCGCGCGCCCTTGGCCGAACCGCCGGCCGAGTCGCCCTCGACCAGAAACAGCTCGGTCCCCTCGCGGTTCTTGGCGCTGCAATCGGTCAGCTTGCCGGGCAGGCGCAGCCGTTTGGTGGCGGTCTTGCGCTGGGTCTCCTTTTCCTGCCGGCGCCGCAGACGCTCTTCGGCGCGCAGCACCAGGAAATCAAGGATCGCCCCCGCGGCCTTGGTATTGGCCGCCAGCCAGTTGTCGAAATGGTCGCGCACCGCCCCCTCGACCCAGCGCGCGGCCTCTTCGGTGGACAGCCGGTCCTTGGTCTGGCCCACGAAGGACGGCTCGCGGATGAAGGTCGAAACCAGCGCACAGCCGCCCGCCAGCAGGTCGTCGCGGGTGATGGCTTCGGCCTTGCGGTTTTTCACCAACTCGCCATAGGCGCGGATGCCCTTCAGGATCGCCGCCCAGAAGCCGGTTTCATGGGTGCCGCCCTCGGGCGTCGGCACGGTGTTGCAATAGGACTGGATGAAACCGTCGCGCATCGGCGTCCAGTTGATCGCCCATTCGACCGAGCCCGGCACCCCGTATTTCTCGGTGAACGAGACCTTTCCGGCAAAGGGCTTGTCGGCATAGGTGGTGGTCTTTTCCAGTGTGTCGGCCAGATACTGACCCAGACCGCCGGGGAAGTGAAACACCGCCTCCTGCGGCATGTCGCCATCGGCAACCGCCGATTTCCAGCGGATCTCGACGCCCGAGAACAGATAGGCCTTCGAGCGCGCCATCTTCATCAGCCGATGCGGCTTGAACAGCAGATGACCGAAGATCTGCGCGTCAGGATGGAAGGTCACGGCGGTGCCGCGGCGGTTGGGGGCGGCACCCACCTTCTCGACCGGTCCCTGCGCCACCCCGCGCGAGAAGGACTGACGATACAATTCCTTGTTGCGCGCCACCTCGACCACCATCCGGTCCGACAGCGCGTTCACCACCGAAGAGCCCACGCCGTTCAACCCGCCCGAGGTCGAATAGGCCTTGTCGGAAAACTTGCCCCCCGCGTGCAGCGTGCAAAGGATCACCTCCAGCGCCGACTTGCCGGGAAACTTGGGGTGCGGATCGACCGGGATGCCGCGGCCATTGTCGCGGATGGTGACAGCGAAATCCTCGTGCAATTCCACCTCGATGCGGGTGGCGTGGCCGGCCACCGCCTCGTCCATGGCGTTGTCGAGGATTTCGGCCACCATGTGATGCAGCGCGCGCTCGTCCGTGCCGCCGATATACATGCCAGGCCGCTTGCGCACCGGCTCCAGCCCCTCAAGCACTTCGATCGAAGTGGCGTCATAGGTCTCGGCCTGCTGGGAGAGGAGGTCGCTCATCGGCTGCGGTCTTTCTGTCTAAGAGTGGCGGCGATTAGACCAAGATGGGCGGGGGAGTGCAAGGGCAGCAGGCAGCGCCAACCCGCCGATGGGCCGTAAGCGCGCGCGTATGCCGGGGCCGGTAAGCCGCGCGGCAATGGATCGGCCGCAGATGGCAGGGCAAGTCAGGCCCAGCCGCGGTACCCTGCCCGGTGCAAAACCGAAAGGCTTATGACATCATGCGTATCCTGACCCTCTCGATGGCCCTGACCCTTGCGCCGCTGGCGGCGCTGGCCGAAGCCCCTGCCGTCGGCACCGTGTTGGGCACCGATCCCGCCACCGCCACCGCCGCGCTGGACGCCGCCGGGTGCCCCCAGGCCACCTTTGACGCCGAGGGCGGCAAGATCGAGGCCAAATGTACCGACACCGCCACCGGCAAGAAGCTGGAAATCTACATCGACCCCAAGACCGGCGCTGTCACCGAAGTGAAGAGCGAGGATTGATCGCATGACCGGGCATCCATCCTCGTTGCCCGGCGCGGGGGGCCTCAGCCAGCCCCCCGTCTTCTGGGATCCGCTGGTGCGCATCACCCATTGGGGCGTGGCGCTGGTGGTCGTGCTGAACGGTTTGCTGGTCAAGCCGGGCGGAATGGCGCATCTCTGGGCGGGTTGGGTCGCGCTGGCGCTGCTGGCGCTGCGGCTGGTCTGTGGGTTCGTGGGGCCGATGCCGGCCCGGTTTGGCACCTTTTTGCCGGACCCGGTCGGCGCCATGCGGCCTCTGTCTGGTCTGCTGCGGGGGACGCGTGCGAAAACACCCCTCACACAATCCTGCCGGCGCGCTGATGGTCTGGGCGCTGTGGGCATCGCTTGCCGTGGTGATCGCCACCGGGCTGGTGCTGACCGATGGCAAGACCCCGTTGCGGATGGCCGATGAAAAGGCCGCGGTCGCTGGGGGTGACTGGTCGGTTCTACTGACCGAAGGTGACGATGAGGTCAGTGAAAACGGCGCCCTTGAAAACGAGACCGGCAAAAAAACGGGGAAGGAAAATCGGGCGAAATGGTTCAGGAGATTCACGAAGTCTTTGCCAATCAAATCCTGCTGCTGGCCGTCCTGCATATCGCCTGCGTGCTGATCGAAAGCCGGGCGCTGGGGCGCAATCTGGTCCGGCCGATGACCATCGGCACCAAGCCACCCCGCGGCGGCGCATGAAAGGTCTGACTGTCCTGTCCAGAAAACAGGGGCGGCTCAGCGCCGCCCTTGCGGGATTTGTGCTGATGCAGGCGCTGGCCGCGGTGTTCTACGTCGGCGATGGCCTGTGGGATCTGACGCATGAACCCGCCTCGATCCGCGTCCTGACCGAGTTCGTGGTCGGATTGGCGTTATTTCTGGGCGTGGGCTTTGGTGCGGCCACCTTGCGCCATACGTTGGAGACCATGGCCGCCCAGCAGCGCGCCCTTGCGGCGGCCTCCGGCGCGCTGGTGGATGTGGTGCAGGCGCAATTTGACCGCTGGGGACTGACCGCGGCCGAGCGGGATGTGGCGATGCTGGCGCTGAAAGGTCTGGATGTGGCCGAGATCGCCCGGCTTCGCGGCGCGGCGCAGGGCACCGTGCGCGCCCAGTTGACCCGTATCTATTCCAAGTCCGGCCTGTCCGGTCGCGCCCAGCTGGCCGCCCATTTCGTCGAGGATCTGCTGGGCGGCGGGATTGACACGCAACGGCCCGCGCCCGTCGATCACATCGCCGCCGCCAGAACCTCGGCCTGACCACCCGCCGCCCATCCCCGCCGCTTTGGCACAAAGCGCGCCTCCGGATGGTCGCGGTAAAGGTCATTGGTGACGATCTCGCCCCCCACATGCAGGCTTGCCGCGATCAGCCATCGGTCGGCCACCTGCCCCTTGTCGACGACCGTGACATCCAGCCCGCGCCGGTTGCCCAGCCGCCGCGCCACCTCGGCTGCGGGCCAAAAGCGCCCCTCCAGCCGGTGCCCGAAAGAGGCATCGCAAACCAGATGCATCGGCCGCCCCTCGGCCGCCAGCACATCCAGAACAGCGATGAGCGGCCTCAGCGAGGGCGACGTGGCCAGACCGGCATTCACCTCCCACATCATCACGTTAGAGGCGTCGATCAGGATCGGGGCCATGCGTGCGGTCGTGGGGCGCAGGGCGGGATCTTGCGGGGTGGCACTGCAGGCGGTGGCACGCCACTCGACCCCTTTGGCCACATCGCGACGCGACAGCCGGGTCAGCACCCGCGTCCCGGGAAAACGCGCCGCCGCCTTGGCCTTCAATGCCCCCTCGGGGGATTGCCCCTCGGGTCGCGTCAGCCACACCTCGCCCAACGCGACCAGATCGCAGCCGGGAACATGGTCGGCCTCGGTCACTGCAAACACTGCCCCGCGCGCCGCCAATGCGGCCGCGTCACGGCGCAACCGGGCAAGCTGTGCCGCATCCGGCCCCGCATCCGGCCCCTCGACCGGCACAGCCCGCCGTGACGGCCACAGCAGGAACACCAGCGCCAGAAGGCCCGACACCAAGGCCAAGGCAATAAGCAACCCGGACACCTCGCTCCAACAAACATCCCAAGCCTAGCGAAGCCACGCCGCCCGGACAAGCGACCGCCCCTCCATCCTTGCCCCGCGCGCGCCAACCGGCTAGGAAAACCGCAAAAGCATCGAAAAGGGCCAGCCCATGCGTCTGACGCGCTATTTCCTCCCCGTTCTCAAGGAAAACCCCGCCGAGGCGCAGATCGTCTCGCACCGCTACATGCTGCGCGCCGGCATGATCAAGCAGCAGGCGGCGGGCATCTATTCCTGGCTGCCGCTGGGCTTCAAGGTGCTGAAACGCATCGAGCAGATCGTGCATGAAGAGCAGGTCCGCGCAGGCCACATCCCGCTCTTGATGCCCACGCTGCAACCGGCAGACCTGTGGCGCGAAAGCGGTCGCTATGACGATTACGGTCAGGAAATGCTGCGCATCAAGGACCGGCACGAGCGCGACATGCTCTATGGTCCCACCAACGAAGAGATGGTGACGGATATCTTCCGCGCCCACGTCTCCAGCTACAAGGACCTGCCGCTGACCCTTTACCACATCCAGTGGAAATTCCGCGACGAGGTCCGCCCGCGCTTCGGCGTGATGCGCGGCCGCGAGTTCCTGATGAAGGACGGCTACAACTTCGATGTGGATCGCGACTCGGCGCTGCACGCCTATAACCGCCACATGGTCAGCTATCTGCGAACCTACGAGCGCATGGGCCTGACGGCGATCCCGATGCGCGCGGCCTCCGGGCCGATCGGCGGCGACAATACCCACGAATTCCTGGTGCTGGCTGGCACCGGCGAGTCCGAGGTGTTCTACGACGACCGCGTGACCGCGCTGAAACTCGGCAGCCGCGAGATCGACTACGACAATCGCGCGCAGGTCGCCAGCGTCTGCGAGGAGTTCACCACCCTCTACGCCCGCACCGATGAAACCCATGACGCGGTCCAGTTCGACCAGATCCCCGAGGCCCATCGCAAGGTCGGCCGCGGCATCGAGGTCGGGCAAATCTTCTACTTCGGCACCAAGTATTCCGAGGCGATGGGCGCCACCGTCGTCACCCGCGACGGCAGCAAGGTTCCGGTCGAGATGGGCAGCCACGGCATCGGCGTCAGCCGCCTGCTGGGCGCGATCATCGAGGCCAGCCATGACGACAAGGGCATCATCTGGCCCGAAGGCGTCACCCCCTTCCATGCCGGCATCGTCAATCTCAAGCAGGGCGATGCGGCGACGGATTCCGCCTGCGACAGCCTCTATGCCGCGCTGAAAGCCCGCGGCCTCGACCCGCTCTATGACGACCGCGAGGAACGCGCCGGCGCGAAATTCGCCACCATGGACCTGATCGGCCTGCCGTGGCGCATCACCGTCGGCCCGCGCGGGTTGGAAAAGGGCGTGGTCGAACTGACCTCGCGCCGCACCGGCGAAAGCGAGGAACTGAGCGCCGAGGCCGCCGTTGACCGGCTGGCCCAGATCTACGCCAACTGGTGAGACAGAGGGGGCGCTGCCCCCTCGGCGCGGCCGCGCCTCACCCCCGGGATATTTTCCCTGAATGATGATCGGATCCGCGCATCATTCAGGGAAAATATCCCGGGGGAGTCGCGACACGCGACGGGGGCAGCGCCCCCGCCTTCGTGATCCGCCCCGCCTTGACCTGCGGGGGATGTTTGGTCAGGGTCCGGCGCAATCAAATGGCAGGTGTCATGTCCCAGACCATCCCGTTTTCCGCCCATGAACGCATGATTGCCTGGCGCTATCTGCGCGCCCGCCGCGCCGAGGGCGGCGTGTCGGTCATGACCTGGATCAGCCTGATAGGCATTGCGCTGGCGGTGTTTGCGCTGATCGTTACACTGGCGGTGCGCTCGGGTTTCCGGGCCGAGTTTGTCGACACGATCCTTGGCGCCAATGCGCATGTCACTGTCTATTCCGCAGGCGAGGTGGATGCGAATGGCGGCCTGACCCGCGGCTTTGCCGATTACGACGCGCTGGCGGGCCGCATCGCGGCGGTGGAGGGCGTCACCCGGGCCGCTCCCCTGATCAAGGGGCAGGTGATGGCCGCGGGCAAGGGGGCCAATATGGGGGCCGAGATCTTCGGCATTCGGGCCGAAGATCTGGCGAGCATCCCGCGGGTCGGCCTTGGCGCGGAGGCCGAGGGAGATATCGGCCGGTTCGATCAGGGCATCGCCATCGGCTCGGGCCTTGCGCGTGAGTTGGGCGTGGGGCTTGGCGACCGCATCCGGCTGATCTCGCCCGATGGGGCCAAGACCGCGTTTGGTACCTCGCCGCGGGTGATGGCCTATGAGGTCGTGTATATCTTCACCGCTGGCCGCTGGGACATCGACCGCACCCGCGCCTATCTGCCCTTTGCCGAGGCGCAGTCGTTCTTCAACAAGGAGGGCCGCGCGGACGAGATCGAGGTGATGGTCAAGGACCCTGACGCGATCGACGCCTATGCCCCGGCCATCATGGCGGCGGGCGGCGATAATGCGCTGCTCTGGACCTGGCGGGACGCTTCGGGCGCCTTTCTGCGGGCGCTGGATGTCGAGGACAACGTGATGTTCGTGATCTTGTCGATCATCGTGCTGGTGGCCTCGATGAACATCGTCTCGGGGCTGATCATGCTGGTCAAGAACAAGGGGCGGGACATCGGCATCCTGCGCACCATGGGCCTGACCGAGGGGTCGATCCTGCGCATTTTCTTCATGTGCGGGGCAATCACCGGCCTGGCCGGCACTGCGGCCGGGGTGCTGATGGGGTGCCTGTTCGCGATCTATATCGACCAGATCTTCAGCTTTGTGAACTATTGGGCCGGCGGCGGCGTCTGGGACCCGTCGATCCGCGGCATCTACGCCCTGCCCGCCAAGCTGCAACTGGGCGACGTTCTGTCGGCGGTCAGTCTGTCACTGGGGCTGTCGTTCCTTGTGACCCTGTTTCCGGCGCGGCGCGCGGCTCGGATGAACCCGGTGGAGGCATTGCGTCATGAGTGAGCCGGTTCTGGTTCTGGAGGGCATCGAAAAGGTCTACAATCGCGGCCAGCCCGGCGAGGTGGCCGTGCTGCGCGGTGCCAGTTTGACGCTTGATCCGGGCGAGGTTGTGGCGCTGGTTGCCCCCTCGGGCGCCGGCAAATCGACGCTGCTGCATATCGCCGGATTGCTGGATACGCCCGATGTCGGGTCGGTGCGGCTGTCCGGTCGGGCGATGGGCAATCTGGGCGACGCGGCGCGCACCGCCGCGCGGCGCGGCGAGGTGGGCTTTGTCTATCAGTTCCACCACCTGCTGCCCGAATTCACGGCGCTGGAAAACATCGTCCTGCCGCAACTGGCCAATGGCGTGGCGCAACGCCCGGCCGAGGCGCGGGCGCGCGACCTGCTGGGGCGCGTGGGCCTTGCCGCCCGCGCCGGGCATCGACCCGCGCAGCTTTCGGGGGGCGAGCAGCAGCGGGTGGCCTTTTGCCGGGCGTTGGCCAACGGTCCGCGGCTGTTGCTGGCGGACGAACCCACCGGCAACCTCGACCCCGCCACGTCGGATCAGGTGTTTGGCGTGTTGATGCAGATCGTCCGCGACACCGGGCTTTCGGCGCTGATCGCCACCCACAACCTCGATCTGGCCGCCCGGATGGACCGTATCCTGCGTCTGGATCAAGGCCGGATCGTCTGAGGCTTGCACCCCTGCCCCCCGCGTGGTTTGCTGAGACCACAATAGCCAGAGGAGACGCCAATGCGCGCCCGTCACGCCGCCCTGATCGCCGCCCTGCCGATGATCCTGACCGCCGCCTGCCTGCCCTCGGGGCTGCCTGAGCCTTCGGGGCGCGAGGATTTTGCAGATTACTGCGCGGCCTGCCATGGGATCGACGGGTCTGGACAGGGGGCAGTGGCCTCGGTTCTGGATGCGCCACCGGCCGATCTGACCATGCTGGCCGAAGCCAATGACGGCACCTTTCCCAAGGCGAGGGTGATGTCGAAGATCTGGGGTTATGCCCAGATGAAGGACGATGGGTCGGGCGTGATGCCGAAATTCTCGGAACTTCTGCAGGGCGACCGCGTTGTTCTGTATGACAGCGGCGACGGGATCGCCACGCCCACCCCGATCCGGTTGGTTCAATTGGCCGAATATCTGGAAAAACTGCAGAAATGATCCTTCGTGCCGCCCTCGTCCTGCTGATCTCGGCCCTTCCGGCGCTGGCGGAGACGGTCGTGATCCGCAATGACGGTGGCGGCAATATCAACGACTATCTCGCCCGCCGCGCCAAGCTGGCGCGCGCGGATGCGGTGCGGATCGAGGGCAAGTGCCTGTCGGCCTGCGCGATCTTCACCACCCGGCCCAATGCCTGCGTGGCGCCCGACGCCGCGATAGGCTTTCACGGCACGCTGCCGAAATCCGGCATATTTGCCATCGACCTGTGGCTGGACATGCGCATGGGCCAGTATTTCCGCGGCGAGGTGCGCCGTAAATACGAGAGCGAATGGCGACATCTGGGCGGCAGCAACCAGTTTCACGTCATTACCGGTCGGCAGTTGAAACGGCTGGACCCGCAGATCCGCCTTTGCCCACCCGCAAA
Organism: uncultured Gemmobacter sp.; assembly: GCA_964439015.1. Taxonomy (GTDB): domain Bacteria; phylum Pseudomonadota; class Alphaproteobacteria; order Rhodobacterales; family Rhodobacteraceae; genus Gemmobacter. The sequence continues at coordinate 3,475 of CAYTMV010000045.1, read as the reverse complement.
GAAACGCGGCGGCTGAGGACTGCCGCCCTTGCATCACGCCCCTTGATGCGCAAATTGAATGCCTGCGCCCTGTTGGCGCAAACAGGGGTTTCGGGATGGCTTTGCCGGTGGGTTTGCAGCTGAGATACTGGGGCATCAGCGCGGCAGTGCTGATCTTCATGCTGTGGGTTCTGGGCGATGTGATCCTGCCGTTTCTGGTGGGCGGCGCGCTGGCTTATTTTCTCGATCCCGTGGCCGACCGTCTGGAGCGCATCGGTTTCAGCCGCGCGGCTGCGGTGACCACGATCTCGATCGTGGTGTTGCTGGTGGTGGTGGCGCTGGTGCTGGCGGTGATCCCGACGCTGGTGCAGCAGCTGACTGCCCTCATCAACGCCGCCCCCACGATCTTTTCCGAATTGCAGTCATTTCTGACCGAGCGGTTTCCCGAACTGAACGACGAAACCTCGACCATCCGCCAGACGCTTTTGAAGATCGGCACCACCATTCAGGACAAGGGCGGACAGTTTGCCTCGACCCTTCTGGGCAGCGCGATGGGGGTGATCAACGCGGTCGTGTTCATCGTCGTGGTGCCGGTCGTGGCGTTTTACATGTTGCTGGATTGGGACGACGCCGTGGCGCGGATCGACTCGATCCTGCCCCGCGACCATGCGCCCACCATCCGCCGCATCGCCGGCGAGATCGACCGGGTGCTTGCGGCCTTCGTGCGCGGACAGTTAAGCGTCTGTCTGGTGCTGGGGACATTTTACGCCGTCAGCCTGATGATGGCAGGGTTGCAATTCGGGCTGGTTGTGGGCGCCATTGCCGGGGCGGTCACCTTCATCCCCTATGTCGGTGCGATCATTGGCGGCATGCTGGCCATCGGTCTGGCGCTGTTCCAGTTCTGGGGCGACTGGCTTTCGATCGGCATCGTGGCGGGCATTTTCGTGCTGGGCCAGTTTCTGGAAGGCAATATCATCACCCCGCGGCTGGTGGGCAAATCGGTCGGCCTGCATCCGGTCTGGCTGATCTTTGCGCTGTCGGCCTTCGGCACGCTGTTCGGCTTTGCCGGAATGCTGGTCGCGGTGCCGATTGCGGCGTCTCTGGGGGTGCTGGCGCGCTTTGGGGTCGAGCAGTATCAGGCAAGCCTGCTGTATCAGGGTCGCAGCGCCATGCCGCTGACCGCCGAGGATTATGACGAGGACGGCGACTGACTTGGCCAAACAACTCGCCTTTGACTTGCCGCACCGGCCGGCGATGGGACGGGCGGATTTCCTGGTTTCCGCAGGCAATGCCGCGGCGCTGGCGGCGCTGGACGCGTGGCGTGGCTGGCCCAATGGTCGGATGATCCTTGTCGGGCCTGCCGGGGCTGGCAAGACCCATCTGGCGCAGGTCTGGACTGCCGCGACCGGCGCGCGGCTGCTGGCTGCTGCCGATCTGCCGGGGCTGGACCCGGTGGCGCTGGCTGCAAACCCGGTGGCACTTGAGGATGCCGAAGCGTCAGCGGCCTGCCCGGAGGCGCTGTTTCATCTGATCAACGCCCTGGCCGCTGCAGGCCGTCCGCTGCTGATGACCGCGACGCAACCGCCGCGCGACTGGGGCATCCCCCTGCCCGATCTTGCCAGCCGCCTGTCGGCCTCGGCCCTCCTGCGGCTGGAGCCGCCGGATGACGCGTTACTGGCGGCGGTGCTGGTCAAGCTGTTTGCCGACCGACAGATCGCGGTGCCCGCCAATGTCATCGCCTATGCCCTGCCCCGGATCGAGCGCAGCCTCGCCGCCGCCCGCGATTTCGTGGCCCGGATCGACGCCGCGTCCCTGGCGCAAGGCCGGCCGGTCACCCGGCAGCTTGCCGCCAGTCTGCTGGACCCCGATCAACCCGAACTGGATCTGGGACTACCTCAGGAGGATTGAGCGGCTGGACAGTCGGCCCACACGCAGGGATAGTGGCGGCAAACGTGGCACACACTGGGCATACCGATGACAGAGGCCGATTTTCTTCGCTCTCCCTTTCCCGATCCGGTCGTCATCCCCACGGATGAGGTGACCAGCCCGCGGCGGTTCTTCAACCGTGAACTCAGCTGGCTGGCCTTCAACTGGCGCGTGCTGGAAGAGGCCTCCAACCCCGCCGTGCCGCTGCTGGAGCGGTTGCGGTTTCTGTCGATCTCGGCGACCAATCTTGACGAATTCTACACCGTCCGGGTGGCGGGCCTGCGCGCGATGGTGCGATCAAGCACGGTCACGACATCCGAGGACGGCCGCAGCCCGGCCGAGCAGTTGAAGCTGATCGACGCCGAGGCACGGCGGCTGATGAAGATGCAGCAGATCACCTTCAAGAAGCTTCGGCGCGAGATGGAGGGGGAAGGGATCGAGATCCTCACCCGTTCCAAGCTGACGGCGCGGGATCTGAAACATCTGGAACAGCACTTCCTGCAGCAGGTCTTTCCGGTGCTGTCGCCCCTGGCGATCGACCCGGCGCATCCCTTCCCCTTCATTCCCAATACCGGCTTCTGTCTGGCGCTGGAGCTGGAGCGCGCGACCGACCTGCGCCGCCTTCAGGCCCTGCTGCCGATCCCGCAGCAGGTGCGCCGCTTTGTGGCCCTGCCCGGCAAGGAAGGTGAGCAACGTTTCCTGCCGCTGGAAGAACTGCTGCTGCTGCATCTGGACATGCTGTTCCCGGGCTATGTGGACCGGGGGCATTGCGCCTTCCGGGTGTTGCGCGACAGCGATCTGGAAGTCGAGGAAGAGGCCGAGGATCTGGTCCGCAGCTTCGAGACGGCCCTGAAGCGCCGCCGCCGCGGCGAAGTGATCCGCATGAAGATCAGCGCCGGCGCCCCTGACGGGCTGAAGCGGCTGGTGATGGACGAGTTGAATGTCGATCCCGACGAGGTGATCGAGGTGCGCGGTGTGCTGGGCGTGGCCGACCTGAAAGAACTGGTCCTGTCCTCGCGCCCCGATCTGTTGTGGCCGCCCTTTACCCCGCGCGTGCCCGAGCGGGTCGAGGATCACGACGGCGACATGTTTGCCGCGATCCGCCAGAAGGACATGCTGCTGCACCATCCTTATGAGACGTTTGATCTGGTGATCCGGTTTCTGGAGCAGGCGGCGCGCGACCCGAACGTGGTGGCGATCAAGCAGACCCTGTATCGCACCAGCTGGGACAGCCCGATCGTCTCGGCCCTGTGCGAGGCGGCCGAGGCCGGCAAGTCCGTCACCGCACTGGTGGAGTTGAAGGCCCGCTTTGACGAGGCCGCCAACATCCGCCAGTCGCGGCGTCTGGAGCGGGCGGGGGCGCATGTGGTCTATGGCTTCATGCACCTGAAAACCCACGCAAAAATCTCAACCGTGGTGCGGCGTGAGGGCGACAGTCTGGTGACCTATACCCATTACGGCACCGGCAATTATCACCCGATCACTGCGCGCATCTATACCGACCTGTCCTTCTTTACCTGCGATCCGGCGCTGGGGCGCGATGCGACCAAGGTGTTCAACTACCTCTCGG
>CAYTMV010000044.1:0-18206 GCA_964439015.1 uncultured Gemmobacter sp. | reverse complement strand
GGCGGCTGGATTAAACCGGCCGCCCCTGCAACAGCAGCGGCAGATCCCCCTTCAGGCCGGCGGCCTGACGCATGAAGCCCCGGCGCAGGCCCGGCACGGCGTTGACAACACCCAAGCCCAGATCGCGGCCCAGTCGCAGCAACGGATTGTCGTTGGAAAACAGTCTATTGACGGCATCCATACCAAGCGCAAGCGTGGTGGCGTCAAAGCGGCGCCATTGCTGATACCGCTCCAGCACGATGTCGGTGCCGATATCCTCGCCGCGCCGCGCGGCCTCGGCCAGCACCTGCGCCAGCGCCGCCACGTCCCGGAAACCGAGGTTCAGTCCTTGCCCCGCAATCGGATGGACGCCATGCGCCGCATCCCCCACCAGCGCCACTCGCCCTGCCACATAGCTTTGCGCCAAGGTCAGGTTCAACGGATAGCTGAAGCGCGGGCCAGCCAGATGGATCGCCCCCAGAAAATCCCCAAAGGCCGGGCGCAGCGCGGCCATGAAGCCCGCATCGTCCAGCGCGGCAATCTCGGCCGCGCGGGCCTCGCGCTCGCTCCAGACGATCGAGGAAACATGCCCGCCCGCCAGCGGCAGGATCGCCAACGGCCCGCCCGGCATGAAGAACTGATGCGCGATGCCTTGGTGGTCCTTCTCGTGACGGATGGCCGCAACCAGCGCGGTCTGGCCATAGCCCCAGCCCGTCCGCTTGATCCCCGCCCGCTGCGCCACGCCAGATTGCCGCCCGTCGCATCCGGCCAGCACCTTTGCGCACAGCTGCCTTCCGTCGTTCAGTGTGATGGTGACGCCCTCGGGGCCTGCGGTCTGGGCCACGACCGTCGCGTTCGAGATCAGCTTGATCCGGGGCTGATCTGCCATGGCCGCCAGAAACGCGGCGTAAAGATGCCGGTCCTCGACCATGAAACCCATCGGGCCTTCTTCCAGCTCGGCGCTGTCAAAGTCCAGAAAAAATGGTGAGGCACCGCGTCCCGCCACGCCATCGCTGGCCTTGATCTGCAGGATCGGTTGCGCGTTGGCCACGCGGGGCCAGACGCCCGTGGCCTCAAGCAGCCGCTTCGAGGCCAGCGCCAGCGCATAGGCCCGGCCGTCAAATCCGGTCTCGGCACGGGCCGGGGCGGGGCGGGCATCGACCACGGTCACGGCAAACCCCGCCTGCGCAAGCGCAAGCGCCAAGGCGGGGCCGTTCAGCCCGCCGCCCGCAATCAGGATATCGGCATCATGTTCCATGCGGTGAAATATGGCGTATCGGCCGGGATTGTCCATGCGCCGCCGTGCCGCTAGCGTGGGACAAAACGAAAATGGGGGGCTGGGATGGATCATCATTGGCGGTATCGCTCGGCAGCCGAACTGGGGCGCGAGATCGCAGCCGGTCGCCTGCACCCGGTGGACCTGTGCGAGGCCTATCTGGATGCCATCGCCGCCCACCCCGATGGGGTCCGCATCTATGCCCGCACCACGCCGCGCCGTGCGCGCTCCATGGCGGTTGCGGCTGCCGGCCGCGCCCGGACCGGCACACGCATCGGGCCGCTGGACGGTGTGCCGCTCAGCTGGAAGGACAATTTTGATGCGGCCGGTGCGCTGTGCGAGGCGGGGTCGGCGTTGCTGGCGGGGCGCATCCCCACGGTAGATGCCGAGGTGCTGCACACCGCCACCGCCGGCGGTTTGGTATGTCTGGGCAAGACCCACATGACCGAACTGGCGTTTTCGGGTCTGGGGCTGAACCCGGTCACCGCCACCCCGCCTTGTGTCAATTTCCCGGGCGCGGTGCCCGGCGGGTCCAGCTCGGGGGCGGCGGCTTCGGTGGCTTTTGGTCTGGCGCCGGCGGCGATCGGTTCTGACACCGGCGGGTCGGTGCGGCTTCCGGCGGCCTGGAATGATCTGGTTGGCCTCAAGACCACCCATGGCCGGCTGTCGCTCAGGGGCGTGGTGCCGCTGTGCGAGACGTTTGACACCGTCGGGCCCCTGACCCGCAGCGTCGAGGATGCGGCCCTCATCCTCGCCGCGCTGGAGGGCGGCAGGCCCGCCGACCTGACCGCGGCCAGCCTGAAAGGCGTGCGGTTGGCGGTGCTTGAGACCGTCGCGCTGGACCAGTTGCGCGAAGCCCCGTCGAAGGGGTTCGAGGGGGCGATCGACCTGCTGGCCCGTGCCGGCGCGCAGATCGCCCATATCCGCGCGCCCGAGATTACCGAGCTGCTGGCGCTGGCAGGCGTGGTTTTTGCGCCTGAAGCCTATGGCATCTGGTCCAGGACCATCGAGGCCGCGCCGGAACGTATGTTCGCTCCGGTGCTGGAGCGGTTTCGCGCCGGCCGCACCATTCAGGCCGATGATTACGTTGCCGCGTGGCGCCGTATCCATGAGTTGCGCAAGGTCTGGGCGGCGCGGGTCGCGGGCTATGATGCGGTGCTGCTGCCCACCTCGGCCATCCTGCCGCCGGATGCCGCGCGGCTTTTATCCGATCACGCCTTTTTCAGCGCCGAGAACCTGCTGGCGCTGCGCAATACCCGGATCAGCAACTTGCTGGGCGGCTGCGCGATGACGCTGCCTACCACGCAGCCCTCATGCGGGATCAGCTTCATGGCGGCCCCCATGGCCGAGGAGCGTCTGCTGCGTCTGGGCGCTGCGGCGGAACGGGTGCTGCGTTGACGATCCTTGGCGAAAAAGCCACAACCTGACCACAAGTCCTTGCGTCGCCCCCCGTTTTACTGGACCGGGGCGCGCAGCACTGGCTATTCTGAATAATAAACGGGGCAAAGACCCCGGACATGAGGCAAAAATGGCGTTTCCTGAGCGGTTCTCGAACCTGCCGGATTATGCGTTTCCGCGTTTGCGGAAGCTGCTCGATGCACACGCGCCCGGCGGTGAACAGATTTCCATGACCATCGGCGAGCCTCGGCACCCGATGCCGGGCTTTGTTGGTCCGATCCTTGCCGAACATTTGGCAGGTTTCAGTGTCTATCCGCCGAATGACGGCACGCCGGAACTGCTGGCGGCGATCTCGGGCTGGATCGGGCGGCGCTATGGCGTCTCGGTGGTCGAAGATCGGATCATGGCGCTGAACGGCACGCGGGAAGGGCTGTTCAACGCCGCCGTCGCGCTGTGCCCCGAGCTGAAGCGGGGCAGGAAGCCGGCCGTGCTGATGCCGAACCCCTTCTATCAGGTCTATGCCGTGGCGGCGCTGACGGTTGCGGCTGACCCCGTCTATGTCAACGCCACTGCCCAGACCGGCTTTCTGCCCGATTTCGCGAGCCTCGACGCCGAGACCCTGGACCGCACCGCGCTTGCCTATATCTGCTCGCCGGCCAACCCGCAGGGCGCCGTGGCCAGCCGGGACTATTGGGCCGATCTGCTGGCGCTGGCGGAAAAGCATGATTTCCTGATCCTTGCCGATGAATGTTATGCCGAGATCTGGCGTGACGCGCCGCCGGTCGGCATCCTGCAAGTCGCCGCTGAGGTGGGGGTCGACCCCGAGCGGGTCTTCACCTTCCATTCGCTATCCAAACGCTCGAATCTGCCGGGCCTGCGCTCGGGCTTTGTGGCGGGCGGGGTGGAAGGGATTGCGCGTATCCGCAAGCTGCGCTCGTTTGCAGGCGCGCCCTTGCCGCTGCCGATCCAGCGCGTGTCCGAAGCCGCTTGGAACGACGACGCTCATGTGGCCGAAAGCCTGGCCCTCTATCACGCCAAGTTCGCCCTGGCGGATCAGGTCTTTGCCGGGATGCAGGGATGGCAACCGCCGGCGGGTGGCTTCTTCCTGTGGTTGCCGGTCGAGGACGGCGAGGCTGCGGCGCTGAAGCTGTGGCGGGAAACCGGGGTGCGTGTGCTGCCCGGCGCCTATCTGTCGCGCGATACGACCGGGGGCAATCCGGGCAAGGGATACATTCGGGTGGCCCTCGTGGCCCCGCAAGAAGAAACGCAGCGCGGGCTTATCAAGCTGCGCGACTGTCTTTATGGGTAAGAGGTCGGGCATGGCATCATATCAGGTTCGGCAACGCGATCCATTGATCGATGAGGGCACGCAGGCCATGCTGGAGCGCCGTGGACGCGAATTGATCGGTTTGGGTCTGATCGCCGTGGCGGCGCTGGTTTTCCTGATGCTGGCCACCTACAGCCCCACCGATCCTGGCTGGATGGTCGCCTCGGATCAGCCGGTGCAGAACTGGCTGGGCCGGATCGGCGCGGGCCTGTCCTCGACGCTGGTAATCATCCTTGGCCGCGCGGCCTGGGGGCTGCCGCTGGTGCTGCTGGCCTGGGGGGTGCGGTTTGTCACGCACCGCGGTGCCGAGCGCGCCTCGGGGCGGATGGTCTTTGCGCTGTTTGCGATCGTGATGGGCGCAGTGTTTGCAGCGACCTATGTTCCGGGTGAGGGCTGGCCCCACGCCTTCGGTCTGGGTGGGTTGTTCGGGGATACGGTTCTGGGCGCCGCACTGGGTGTCACGCCGGTCAAGGTCTCCATGGGGATGAAGCTGCTATCGCTAGGCTCGGGTCTGGCGACGCTGGCGCTGTATCTGTTCGTCACCGGCTTTGACCGGGCCGAGCTGCGCGAGATCGGTCGTTTCACGGCGGTGTGGTCGGTGCAGGGCTATGACATGGCGCTGCGGCTTGCCGGTCGCGGTGCCGGATCGGCGATGCAGGGCGCGGCTGGCCTCAAGGGCCGGCTGGATGCCCGCCGCACCCGGCCGACGGCCGGCCCCGTCATGCATGACTCCGCCCCGATCTGGGATGAACCCGCGCCGTTGGTCGCAACCCATGCAGTCCAGCCGCTGGCCGCGCCGCGTCGGCAGGCGCGGGTGCAGCGCGCCGAACCGCCGCTGGGCGACGAGTCCCTGCCCCTGACCGAGGCGTTCGACGCCCCGCAAGCCTTTGCGCCCCAGGCCTTCCCCTCGCAGACCATATCGGCACCGGCGCAGCGCGCGCCCCATGCGCCCCGCCGGAAAGAAGGTTTCTTCGGTCTGTTCGCGCGCACGGCCGAGCCGGTCGCGATGGTCGAGCCCGAGGTTGAGGCGATGCCCGAGGACCGGATCAAGGCGCGGATTTCCGATGCGATCCGTGCGAGGATGCGGCAAGGCGGCTTGTCCACGCCGACCGCGCAGATGTCGCCGCTGCAGGCGGCCGTTGCCCGGCACGAGCCCCGCTCGCGCTTGATGCGGCTGGCCGAGCCGCCGCTGACCGCTCCCACGGCTGCGGCCGCACCTGCCGCTCCGGTCACTGCCGTATCGGCTGCCGTGGCCGCTGCCGCGCGCCGCGCTGCATCTGCTGCGCCGCGTCTGCCGGGTCCCGCACCGGACATGGCGCAACCCGCACCTGCGCCCGCGCCGCAAGTGGCCGCAAGGGCCATGCCGCCGCTCGCTGCTGCACCTGCGCGTGCCGCAGCCCCTTCTGCCGCCGCAGCCTCTGACCGTCTGGCGGCCCCGCCGTTGCGTCGGCCCACGCAACCCTTGGCGGTCGAGCCGGTCGAAGACCCGGCCGCCGCGATCCGCGCGGCCGCCGCGGCGCTGAAACCTGCGGCGGTTCTGGCTGTCGAGGCGCCCAACCCCTGGTCTGCCCGCAGCTGGGAAGCCGAGGTGGATGAGGACGAGGACGCAGATGACTGGCAGCCGCAGCGCGAAGAGCGTCCGGCCTTGGCCCGCGCCTTCCAACCCGCGCAGGCCGAGCGCCGCGTCGTGCAGCATCCGCCGCGCAAGCCGATCCAACCCTCTGCCCGCGCCAGCGCCGAAGCCCAGCCGCGCCTGCGCTTCGAGGATCAGGTGGCGCAAGACTATGAACTGCCGCCGCTGTCGCTCTTGGCCTCGCCCACCTCGATCCAGCGGCACACGCTGTCGGACGAGGCGTTGGAAGAAAACGCCCGGATGCTGGAATCAGTGCTGGACGACTATGGCGTGAAGGGCGAGATCGTCTCGGTTCGCCCCGGCCCGGTCGTCACCATGTATGAGCTGGAACCCGCGCCGGGCCTGAAGGCCAGCCGCGTGATCGGTCTGGCCGATGACATCGCCCGCAGCATGTCGGCGCTGTCGGCGCGGGTCTCGACCGTGCCGGGCCGCAGCGTGATCGGTATCGAACTGCCGAACGTGCAGCGCGAAAAGGTCGTGCTGCGCGAAATCCTGGCTGCCCGCGACTTTGGCGATACGCAGATGCGGCTACCCTTGGCGCTGGGCAAGGATATCGGCGGCGATCCGGTGGTGGCCAACCTTGCCAAGATGCCCCACCTGCTGATTGCCGGGACCACCGGTTCGGGCAAGTCGGTGGCGATCAACACCATGATCCTGTCGCTGCTCTACAAGCTGACGCCGGAGGAATGCCGGTTGATCATGATCGACCCCAAGATGCTGGAACTGTCGGTCTATGACGGCATTCCGCATCTGCTGTCGCCCGTCGTGACCGACCCGAAAAAGGCGGTCGTGGCCCTGAAATGGGTCGTGGGCGAGATGGAAGAGCGTTACCGCAAGATGTCCAAGATGGGCGTGCGCAACATTGAAGGCTATAACGGCCGCGTCCGCGAGGCGCAGGCCAAGGGCGAGCTGTTCAAGCGCACGATCCAGACCGGCTTTGACGAGGAAACCGGCGATCCGGTCTTTGAGACCGAAGAATTCGCGCCGCAGCCCTTCCCCTATATCGTCGTCATCGTAGACGAGATGGCTGACCTGATGATGGTGGCCGGCAAGGAGATCGAGGCCTGCATCCAGCGTCTGGCGCAGATGGCGCGGGCCTCGGGCATCCATCTGATCATGGCCACACAGCGCCCCTCGGTTGACGTCATCACCGGCACGATCAAGGCCAACTTCCCCACCCGGATATCGTTCCAGGTCACGTCCAAGATCGACAGCCGCACGATCCTCGGCGAACAGGGGGCCGAGCAGTTGCTGGGCATGGGCGACATGCTTTACATGGCAGGCGGCGGTCGCATCAGCCGGATTCACGGCCCCTTTGTCAGCGATGAAGAGGTCGAGGAGATCGTCAACCACCTCAAAAGCTTCGGCCCGCCCAGCTATATGTCCGGCGTGGTCGAGGGGCCGGATGACGAGGTTGCCAGCGACATCGACGCCGTGCTGGGCCTCAACACCGGCGGCAATACCGAGGGCGAGGACGCACTTTACGATCAGGCGGTGGCCATCGTTGCCAAGGACCGCAAATGCTCGACCAGCTATATCCAGCGCAAGCTGGGCATTGGCTATAACAAGGCCGCGCGTCTGGTGGAGCAGATGGAAGAGCAGGGCATCGTCACCCCGGCCAACCATGTGGGCAAGCGCGAGATCCTGATCCCCGAGACGTAAGCGGGACAGGCGCGGAAAGTAGAAGGCCGGGGTCCAGCTCCGGCCTTCTGGATTTCTAACGGTGGGGGGTCAGTTTTCGTTGATGTCCCGGTCGATCCGCTTGACCGATCCGGCTTGCAGGGGAAACACGCGGTGAAGGGCCGCCCAGGCGGCCAGCGCCAGCAGCGCCATGGCCGCCACGGCCGCGGGCAAGGACAGATGCACACCCATCAGGGCCAGCAGCCCCATTACCGCCGCCGCCAACGCAAAGCCCAGAAAGATGTAACCCGGCGCCAGCACCTCGATGATGCCAAGGCCGAAGGCCGCGACGAACCACAACCACCAACTCATCTCAGCGGCCCCTCAGCATGGCGAAAGCGTTGGAAAAGGCTTCCAGCGCCTGTGCGGGGATCAGCACGGTCTGCTTGCCTTCGCCGCGCGCCACTTCGGTCAGCGCCTCCACCTGCCTCATGGCGACGTTGTATTGCGCGGCCTCCAGCCCGTTGGCCTTGATCGCCTCCGCAATCGCATTTGTGGCATAGGCCTCGGCATCGGCCAGCACCCGCTTGGCCTTGGCCTGTTGTTCAGCCGCATAAAGCTCGGCATCGGCGTTCAGCTCGACCGCGCGTTTCTTGCCTTCGGCCTCGGTCACCTGCGCGCGGCGGGCGCGTTCGGCGTTCAGCTGTTGCAGCATCGCCGCGCGGGTGGCCTCATCAAGGTTCACGTCGAGGATTTCGGCGCGTGTGACCTCGATCCCCCAATCGTCCACCATCACCGCCACCTGCTCGCGCACCTTGGCGATCAGGTCGGCGCGGTTGGACTGCACCTGATCCAGCTCCAGCTTGCCGATCTCGGATCGCACGATGCCTGCAACCGTGGTGGCAATGGCGCCATCGACATCGCGGATGCGATAGACGGTCTTTTCCGGCTCGGTGATGCGGTAGAAGACGCTGGTTTCCACCTTCACCAACACGTTGTCGGCGGTGATGGCATCCTGGCTGGCATTGGGCAGTTGGCGTTCCAGGATCGAGACCTTGTGCGCGATCCGGTCCAGAAAGGGCACCACGAAGTTCAGCCCCGGCCCCAGCACCTTTGTCAGTCGGCCAAAGCGTTCGACCACATGTTTCTGGCTTTGCGGCACGACCCGAACGCCCAGAAAGATGCAGAGGATGACAAAGGCGGCCAGCGCCAGAAAAACGGCATTGCCGCCAGCAAGTTCCTGCGAATTCATGGGCGTCTCCTTGGCGTCCCTGCGGTTGGGTTCAAGGATGCCCGTTCAGCGGCCGCGCGTCCAGCCCTGCGACTGACCGGCGCGCACGGCTAGCGAAACGGCAGCGTAGGCGGCAAAGCCCAACGGGTCGGCCAATGCCAGCGCCGGCAAGGTTGCAGGTTCAGGGCGTGTGCTTTCGCGGTCTGCTACCAGATCGGGATAAAGGCGCGCCAGTTCGGCCACGCCCGCATCCTGCCTGCGACGCACCCGGACCAGTGCCGCCCAGCCCTCGACCATCGGCCATTGATAGCTGGCCGCGCATTGCACCCGCTCATGCGGGGCGAAGTGCAGACGGACAAAGGTGTCGTCGCTGATGATCTGCGGAAACGCCTGCCACCGCGCGCGGCCTGCGGCATTGACGGCAAACAGCCCATAGCCCGGTGCGATCGAGCGCGCAAAGGGCAGGCGTTGCCAAAACCGCGCATAGGCGCGCGTCAGGGGCGATCGGGCGCGTGGCACCTGTGCCGTGCCCGAGGCATAGCGCGGCTGATCCCCCGCCAGCGCCGCTGCAAGCTGGGCCATCAAGGGCGGTGATACGATCACGTCGGCATCCAGATAGACCCGTATCTCTCCGTTGGCCGCCGCATCGCCGGCATTCAGCGCGCCAGGCTTGCCGCCCTCGGCGCGGTCAATCACCGTCAGTTGCCATCCTGATTGCGCCGCCAGTGGCTGCATCGCCCGCGCCCGCGCAGCGGTGTCGTCGCGGCAGCCATTGGCCACCACCACCACCTCGGCCCCGCCGGCCACGGGGTGGCTGGCAAACAGGGCGGTCAGGCAGGGGCCGATGTAATCCGCCTCGTTCGAGGCTGGGATGATGACGCTCAGCACCTGTGGCACCCCTTGGCCAGCGCCTGCCAGCGGGGGTTATCATCCGCCAGATGTCGCAACGCGCCCCAACTGCCCCATTTGCCGGGGCGGTAGACATCCACAAAGGCGTTGAAGGGCGCGTCGGTCAGCGCAGACCAGCCCTTCAGCAGCCGGTCATACAGCGCGCCCATCTCGGGCGCGTAGTTCAGCTGTTGGAAAAAGCCGGTCAGTTCGGCGTCCTCCATGACCGGGCCGTATCCGACCACGTGGCTACCGCCCTCATACATCACCAACCGTAACCCGTGCTTGCGGGCAACTTCAGCCTGATAGGGCAGGATACGGGTCAGCAGATCGTCAAGCGTGTCTTCCTTGAGGCCAGAGTGTCGGCCATCACTCAGTTCCTCGGCCGCCAGCCGGGTGGCAAGGGCGAAGGGGGCGGCAGGGTCGGCCGCGGCGCTGTCCTTCAGCCAGCCGCGGATCATCGCCGCCTTGACCTCAGCCCCCAGCAGCGCCGCGAAATAGCCGGTAACGGCATAGGCGTCGAAACTGCCCACCGGCGACCGCGCGCCGGCCTTGACGGCCAGCGGTGCCTCGAGGATCTGCGCCTCATTGCCCGGAACGCCGGTCTGGGTGCCGATCACCCGCACCAGTCGCATCCCTGCCTGATCGCCAAAGGCCGCAGCCCAGATATCGGCCACCTGTGCGGCGCGATAGCCGTAGAATTGCAGCCCCGCGCCGGGATCGCCCCACAGCTTGCCCGCCTGCTCGCCCGCCCAGCGGCTTTGGGCAAATTGCGGGTTCCAGACCTCGTTTGAGTATTCGACATGCGCGACCAGACCCGGCTCCAGCAGGTCGGCCACGGTTTCGGCCTGAAACCGCACCAGAGCATCCGAGGCCAGATGCGGCACGGTGAACCATGGGTCTGCATCCAGCTCGTTGGCCAGCGCCACCATGATCTCGACCGGCACGCCATTGCGCGCCCATGTGGCATCATCGGGCTTGGGGCTGTCCTCGATGTTCGACAAGGCCGAGTCGTTGGTGGCCATCCAGTCCATGAAGCGGATCGCCTTTGCCCCCCGCAGCCGCGCCAGCCAGTCAGGGTTGAAAATCGCACCGGCATCATGGGCGGCCACGCGGTCGGCGCGCACCAGTGTGACATCGCGGATCGGGTCAGTCGGGTCTTGCGCGGTCAGGGTCAGGATCACGGCGCCTTCGCCGGGCGTGAAGTCAAAGGCCAGACCGCCGCCTTCGGATGTCACGTTTTGTGCCCGACCCTCGACCCGTAAATCCCCCTTGCCGCGCCAGCGCAGCAGATAGCGCCCGGCCACGCCGCCCGCATCTGGCGGAAGGTCGGTCAGCACAAGCGTCGACAGGCCGGTGACCTGCGGCGGGATGGCAAAGGGCCAGCCATCGGCGTCGATCCAGCCCTCGGCCACCAGCTGCGGATATTCCATCCCGCCCCATTGGCCGGGCAGATGTCCGGTCCATGGACGGGCCGTCTTCATCACATCCAGAAACGGCTGCTGCACCGTCCAGTCATTCACCCCCGCCAACCCGAAGGCCAGCGCCGGATTGGTGATCGGGGTCAGGGCTTGTGGCGCGGCCGCGACCAGCGGCGCGGCGGCGGCCTCGGTCTCATTGATTGCTGCCCATGCGATTGCCTGCAGCGCGCGCGCCAGATCCTCGCCCATTTCGGCGTCGCGGCTGGGCCAGTGACGCATGAGCTTGGCCGGCAACCCCTCGGGGCTTTCGCCTGTCAGGGCAGCCAGTTGCACCATCGTTTGCAGATACTGACCCTTGCCGCTGAGATGAATCTCGTCCGAGAACAGGGCCTCGATGCTGTCCACCCCCGGCAGCGTGCCGGCCTGCGCCGCCTGATCGGCCAGCGCCATCGCCCGTCCTGCCGGGATCAACCGCACGGGCGGCGCAGAGGCCGGACGCCTGGCCTCGGCCGCCGCGACCAGGCCTTGCCACCCCGCCCGATCCGCCGCGATCCGCGCCTGCCAGTCGGGGCCGCGTGCGGGCCAGGTTTCGAGGATGAAGACCTGCGCTGCCGGATTGCCCTGCCAGGCCAGCGCCGCCCAGCGGGCCACGGCCTCGGCGCTGGCGGGGTCTTTGGCGTGATCGGCCAGCGGCTGCGCTTCGGTCAGGACGAGCGCGTCTGCCCCTTGCAGCAGGGCCGCGCGGGCATCCAGCCCTTCGGCCTCGGCGGCGTGGTCCCAGTTATAGGCCAGCGAGGCGCCGTTGATGATCTGCGCCTGAACCCGCGCCTCCGCATCGCCGCGCTGGATCAGCCCCGCCTCGGTCATCGGCGCGACCGGGCCGCCGATCAGGCTGTGGCCCACCATCAGGATTTCGGCGATCAGGGAAAACAGGCTCATGCAGCAGGACCATTACGCGGGAATACCGCTGCCAGCATAGCTGCGCACCGTGTCCCAGACCACCCTCTGCATCGCTGCGGCCAATGGTGCCGAGGGGGCATCGGCGGGCGTTCCGTCCGCGCGGGTCAGGCGGTGCGGCAGGCCCGGCGGGCTTTGCTGCGTCAGCACTGCCGCATGGGTCAGCGCGATCGCATAGGCACCAAGGTCGTTGAGGTGGATCGGGTCGATGCTGCCATCCGCCGCCCGCGCAAACAGATCCTCGCGCCGGGTCAGGCCGGGCAGATGCCCTGCCTCGGCCGCCCGTGCCAAGGCCGCCATCACCTGTCCGCCGGGGATCACATGGATCGTGCCGACGCCACGGCGCGCCATCGCCGGGCGCACCAACGCGTCTTGCCAATAGCGCGACAGGTCCCGGTCGATGCGGGTCAGCCAGCCCTCCGGGTCATCCAGCCGGTGCCAGGTTTCATAGAGATACAGCCGCACATCCGGCCGGCCAGCCCGTGCCCGGCCCGTTCTTGCCCGCGCCGCCCACCGGGCCAGATGCCGGGCCGAGTCGTGCCAGCGGATCGCGTCGCGGATCTCGACCATCTCGGTCAGGATCACCGCGTCATAGGTGCCGCTGTCCAGCGCCTCACCCGCGGGACGAAAAGCGGGGGGGCGGTTTTCTTGTACGAAGCCCGGCACATCCCCCTGCCAATGCTGTTTCAGCGAGGCCCCCCAGCCCAACTGGCTGTGATAGGAATGGCCGGGCAGCAGTTGCGCCAGCATCGCCGGCATGTCGCGCCCGACCAGGGAATGGCCGAGGTGATAGACCGAAAGCGGCGGGGTCAGGGGCGGCAGTGGCGCGGCCCAGGCGCGGGCAAGGGCATCGCGAGAGATCGGGCGGGACCACAGCGCCAGCCAGCTTGCCCCACCGGCAGCGGCAAGGGCGGGCAGGGCCAGAAACAGGCGGCGATTCATCGGGGCCTCCGGGCTTTGTCCCTATTTGCCCCCGAACAGCCGAAAATACACCCCCTCAGGCAGAAATTGCGCCAGACGGAACAGCCAGGCAAAGGGCACGGGAAAGGCGCGGGCAAAGCGGCGCCCCTCGATCAGCCGCAGCACCTGCGCCGCGGCGGCCTCGGGCGTCATGATCTGCGGCATGGCAAAATCATTCAGGGCGGTCAGGCGGGTGCGGATATAACCGGGCTGCGCCAATTGCACGCGGATGCCGGTGCCGCGCAGGTCGCAGGCCAGCGTTTCGGCCAGCGAGGCGCAGGCGGCCTTGCTGGCACCATAGCCGATCGCACCCGGCAAGCCGCGATAGGCCGCAAGCGAGCCCGTGATGACGACATGCCCGCGGTCCCGCGCCAGCATCTGCGGCAAGACCAGATCAAGACAGCGCAGCAGGCCGGTAAAGTTCACCTCGGCCATGGTCACGGCCCGCGCGCCGTCCCAGTCCTGCGCGCGCATCGGCCAATAGGCCGCAGCCAGCCAGACCATGCCATCGATCTGGCCCAACCGGGCGCCGGCCTCAAGCACGGCCAGCGGGTCGGTCACGTCCAGCGGCAAAACCTCGGCCGGGCCGGGCAGGTCGTCGGCCACCGTCTGCAATCGCCCGGCATCACGGGCCGACAGCACCAGCGAGACGCCTTTGGCGCTTAATTCTCGGGCCAGCGCCGCGCCCAGCCCCTCCGAGGCGCCGACCAGCCACCACCGCTGTCCGGCCAAGGCGGTCAACGGCTGACCTCCTCGGCGGGCGGGGCGGGGCGGCGGCGATACCGTGCGCCCTTCAAGGCCAGTTTCAGGGCCTGCCAATGGATCAGCGCCAGCACCCGCCGCGCGCCGAAGGGCCGGCGCAGGCAGGCCCGCAGAATGCCGCGATTGGTCAGCGGCTGCCGTTGTCCCAGCAGGTTGGTGTAAACACCGCCTTCAGCATGGCGGACCTCGATCCAGATGCCCACCCGCGCATCGGTGATGTCAAAGCGGAACCGGTATTCGCCGGAAATCGGTTGAAAGGGCGAGACGTGAAACACCTTGCGCGCGGTCAGCACGTCGCTGCGGGTGATCGGGGCCAGATCGTCGCGGTGGCACAGATAGGAATGGCGATCGCCGAAGGTATTCGTCACTTCGGCCACCACCACCCGCAAGGCGCCCTCTGCGTCATGGCAGAGAAAGAACGACACCGGGTTGAACACATGGCCCATAACCCGCGGCTGGGTCAGCAGCATGACACGGTGGGCGGCGGGCAGGCCATTGTCGGACAGCACCGTGTTCAGCCAGTCAAGCCCGCGCCCCTGTCCGGGCGGCCCGCCATGATCGCTGTCCCACAGGCTCATCAGGTTGCGGCGGTTGCGCGCGAACAGCGAGGGGCCCTGGGCTTCGGCGGTCATGTCCAGCAGGACATAATCCACACCATAGCGGAAATCGTTGCGGGTGGCGCCGCGGCGGCCGTGGAAGGTCTGGCCGGCGATATGTTCCACCCGGTTCATTCTGCGGCCACCCCCATCGCGGTATCGCGTGCCTGCATCATTTCCACCACATCCTGTGCCGAGGCAAACCCGTCCTCGTGAAAGCCGTTGCGCATCCATGCCCCGCAGAACCAGGTGCCGCGGTCGCCGTTCAGCGCCCGCACCTGTTCCTGTCCGCGCAGGGTGTCCAGATCATAGACCGGATGGTGGAAGGTCGTCACGTCATGGATCAGATCGTCGCGGATCGGCTGGGTGGCGTTCAGGGTCACGAACAGGGGGTCGTCCTGCGGGATCGGTTGCAGCCGGTTCATCCAGTAGGTAAGGTCGATCCGCTCGGGGGCGGGGCCGGCGGGCTGGCAATAGTTCCAGGACGACCAGGCCGCCTTTCTGCGCGGCATCAGCCGGGGATCGGCATGCAGAACAGCCTCGTTCGGCTGATAGCGGACCAGGGACAGGGCGGCACGCTCGGCCTCGCTGGCGTCGGCCAGCAGCCGCAGCGAGATGTCGGAATGCGTGGCCATGACCACCTCGTCAAAACGCTCGGCCTCGGCGCCGTGGACCTTGATCTGCACCCCGCCGCTGCGGGTGATGGCCTCGACCGCGGCACCCAGCCGCAGTTGCACGCCTTGCGCCATAAGCTGCGCCCGAAGCCTGCGCACATATTCTACCGACCCGCCGCGCACCGTGAACCACTGGTGTTGGCCGCGCGTGGACAGCAAGGCGTGGTTGCGGAAGAATGTCACCAACGCATGGGCCGGAAAATCCAGGATGCCCTGCGCGGGCGTCGACCAGATCGCCCCGGACAAGGGCAGGATGTAGCAATCGCGGAACCAGTCGCCGGTGCCCAGATCGCGTAACAACTCGCCGATGGTCAGGCCGGGGTTTTGCGCGGCGGCCTCGGCCTGCGCGTTGAAATGCAGGATGTCGCGGATCATTCGCCAGAACCGCGGGTCGAGCGCCCGGCGTTTCTGGGTGAACAGCGCGGGCAGGTTGCGCAGCCCGAATTCCAGCCGCCCGCCGTTGATCGAGGCGCCAAAGCTCATGTCGCTTTCGGTGACTGGCACGTTCAGGTCGCTGAACAATTTCACCAGACCGGGATAGTTGACGCGGTTGAAGACGATGAAGCCGGTATCAACCGGCTGATCGCCGCGCTTGCCTGCGATCAATGTGCGTGCATGGCCCCCCAGCCGCGACTCGGCCTCGAACAGGCTGACGTCATGGCTGTCCGCCAGCAGATATGCGGCTGCCATCCCTGAAATCCCCCCCCCGATGACGGCGATGCGGCGGCGGGCGGTCGGCATTTCGAAAGGCATGGCTGCTCCTGAATTTTACTCGGTTACGCGGGACAGATAAATTTGGATCACCGCCGGGTGATCCGATCCGAACAGCAGCGCGTATCGGCTCCATGATGTTTGATGCGTCTCTCATGGATTTACCGGATGCGGTGGCTGCGCGGTCGGCCTATGCTGCGCCAAGGACTTTTGGCAAGGGCGGGCAGGCCGTGGTGGCACTGGACGAAGACTTGACGGGGTTGATGATCTCCGTCCGTGACAGGCAGGATCGCGAGGCGTTTGCCCAGCTTTTCCGGCATTTCGCGCCGCGGGTGAAGGGTTTCTTGATGAAATCCGGCACCGCCGCGGCGCTGGCCGAGGATTGCGCGCAGGATGTCATGGCGACGGTATGGCGCAAGGCGCATCTGTTTGATCCGGCGCGGGCCTCGGTGACGACCTGGGTCTACACCATCGCCCGCAACCGCCGCATCGACATCGCCCGCCGCGAGGCCCGGCCCGAACCCGAAGACCTGCCCTGGGGTCCCGAGGACGAGGCCGACCCAGCCGACGGTTTCGCGCTGGCGCAGGAAAGCGAACGTCTGGGTGTGGCGCTGGCTGCCCTGCCCGAGGCGCAGCGCGTGCTGATCCAGAAGGCTTATTTCGGCGAGTTGTCACATGGCGAGATCGCCGCTGAAACCGGTCTGCCGTTGGGCACGATCAAATCCCGAATCCGACTGGCGCTGGACCGCTTGCGCCGGCAGTTGACTTGAAGGCCCCTACGATGACCATTCGCCACCACGTTTCAGACCGCCTGTTGATGGCCTATGCAGCCGGCACCTTGCCCGAGGCTTTCAGCCTGGTCGTTGCCACCCATCTGTCGCTTTGCGACGAGTGCCGCGCCCGCGCGGCCAGCTATGACGCGCTGGGCGGCGCGGTGCTGGAGGATTGCCGGGCCGAGATGGCCGAAAGCAGCCTCGACAACTGCCTTGCACGGATTGCCGGCACGCCGCGCAGCCCCCGCAAGCCCGAGGCACGCATTGCCGCGCGCCCCGGCGTTTTTCCGGCTCCGTTGCGGACCTATGTCGGCGGCGGGCCAGAAAAAGTGCAATGGCGGCCATTGGGCATGGGTGTGAAACAGGCGATCCTGAAAACCGGGCCGCAGGCGCGTGCGCGGCTGCTTTACATCCCGGCGGGCCAATCCATCCCCGATCACGGCCACCGCGGCACCGAGTTGACGCTGGTCCTGCAGGGCGCCTTCCGCGACGAGGATGGTCGCTTTGGGCCGGGCGATCTGGAAATCGCTGACGAGGCGCTGGAGCATACCCCGATCGCCGAGGCGGGCGAGGATTGCATCTGTCTTGCCGCGACCGACGCCCCGCTGCGCTTCCGCGGTCTGTTGCCGCGGATGTTGCAGCCGGTTTTCCGCATCTAACGCGGCAGAACCGGCTCGTCGCGGGCCGGGGCCAGTTCTTCAAAATCAAAGGCGTCCAGCCGGGCGGCACGCTTTCCCGCACGTTCGGCGGCAGTGCTGATCCCTTCGAGATCGGCGCGCGCCTGGCCGAAATGGGTGTTCAGCTTGTCCACCCGCTCTTGCACGATCTCGACGTCGCGGTGCAGCTGCCGCAGCGCGGTGCGGATGGCGCCGGCCTGTTCGCGCATCCGGGCATCCTTCAGGATCGCGCGCATGGTGTTCAGCGTTGCCATGCAGGTGGTGGGCGAGACGATCCAGACCCGCGCGGCAAACCCCTCGCGCACCACTTCGGGAAAGTTGGCGTGCAATTCGGCATAGACCGCCTCGGAGGGCAGGAACATCAGCGCCCCGTCGGCGGTCTCGCCCTGCAGGATATAGCGTTCGGCAATGGCCTTGATATGGGCGCGCACCGCGGCGCGGAACAGGCGCTGCGCCTCGGTCTGCTCAGGCCCGGTCTGGGCGCGGCGCAGCATCTCATAGGATTCCAGCGGAAACTTGCTGTCGATCACGATCGGCCCCGGCGGGTTGGGCAGATGGATCAGGCAATCCGCACGCCGGCCGTTCGACAGCGTGGCCTGCATCTTGTAGCTGTCGGGGGGCAGCGCCTTTTGCACGATGTCATGCAGCTGGATCTCGCCAAAGGCGCCACGGGTCTGCTTGTTGGACAGGATGTCCTGCAGGCTGAGGACATTGCCGGACAGTTTCTCGATATTGGCCTGTGCGCGGTCGATCGTTTCCAGCCGCTGCTGCAAATCGCCCAGCGATCGCGCCGTGCGGGTGGCCGAGCCGTGCAGGCTTTCGCCCATCTGGCGCGAGACTTCGGCCAGCCGCGCCTCCATCAGTTGCAGCATCGAGGCCTGCGCCACCGCCTGCGCCT
The DNA here is from genome assembly GCA_964439015.1 of uncultured Gemmobacter sp. GTDB lineage: Bacteria > Pseudomonadota > Alphaproteobacteria > Rhodobacterales > Rhodobacteraceae > Gemmobacter. Next base: position 425 of record CAYTMV010000044.1, on the reverse strand, counting down.
CGGTCACGGCATTCAGGCCGCCCGCCAGCCGCTCTTGCCCCTCGCCCAAGGACTGCACGCGCTGCCCCATCCATGCCATCTGCTGCAGCACCGGTTCGGCCATCCGGGCCGAGCGCGCCGCCGCCCGCAGGATCAGCAGCATCAGCACCAGCGCGAGAAAGCCGGCAAGGAGGCCCAGCACCAAGGGGTCCGACCAGTGATAAACGGTATCGTTGATGGTAATCATCTGCGGCCGAACAGTTTTTCGATGTCGGACAGGCTCAGCGCCACCCATGTGGGGCGGCCGTGGTTGCATTGGCCGGATAGAGGCGTGGCCTCCATCTCGCGCAGCAGGGCGTTCATTTCTTCGACCCGCATCTGTCGGCCCGAGCGGACCGAGCCGTGGCAGGCCATCCGGCTGAGAACCGCGTCGATCTTGCCCTTGA
>CAYTMV010000043.1:0-19165 GCA_964439015.1 uncultured Gemmobacter sp. | reverse complement strand
AGGGGCTGTAAGGCCGCACAAACATCTCCCCCCGCCGGTGAGCGCCGGCGGGGGCGCCATCTGTGCTAATTGCGGCATTGATGCGATTTGAGAAGATTATTCCTTGGAAATCTGGGCAGCCGTTGCAACTCAAGCCCCATTCGCCATGTTTCTGCCTTAAAATTGGATCATTGAAGACCAGTCCGATGCCCGTTTGCTTTGCAAGGATGGGGTTGAACTGGAGGTTCGCATGTTCCGGGAGGTGCTGTTCGAACGAGTATGGCGCGCGCAGGCATTGCGGTTTTTGCGCGCTGAGCAAGGGGCATCCACGATCGAATTCGTGATCTGGGTTCCCGTTTTCGCCCTGCTGCTGGGTCTCGTGGCCGATGCTGCGCTGATCTATGGCGGGCAGGCCCGAATCCTGCGTGTGGTACAGGATGGCAATCGCGCGATGTCGATCGGGCGGGTAACCGATACCAATACGCTGGAAAAGCCAGATCGCCACGCAACTGCGGCCGCTGAGCCCGCGTGCCGTGGTGTCGACGACGGTTACAGGCGGCGTCATCAACAGCAGTGTTACCGTACCCCTGAGCGATCTGACGGCGACCGGGCTTGTCGCTGCATTTGACGGCCTGACCATGACCGTGTCGGCCCAGCACATGGCGGAGAATTGACATGGCGCGTGCGAAATCAGGACCTTTGGCCTTTTGGCAAGGGCAAGAGGGCGGCGCGACCGTCATGGCGGTGTTTCTGCTGGCGACCAGCCTGCTTCTGGCTGGCTATGCGATCGACACGGCCAATGCCGTTCGGGCCCGCACCGATCTGCAGGTCACGGCCGATACCGCCGCCCACGCCGCGCTGTTGGCGCGTGAGCTGAAATCCCCGGCCGAGGCCCGCACAGCGGCGCTGGACTTGGTCGAGCGAAACATGCCCGCAGCTGCCCACGGTCTGGTGCTGCGCCCCGAGGATATCGTCTTCGGCCGTTGGGATCGCGACACCCGCACCTTCACACCTGATGAATCCTCGCGCAACGCCGTTCGGGTCGTGGCCCGACAGTCGGAAATCCGCGGCAATGGGATCGACACCTATCTGTTGAAGCTGGTGGGCTTCGATCAATGGGACTTGGCTTCGACCGCAGTCTTCACCACATACCGGCCGAATTGCACGCAGGAGGGGATGGTTTCGCAAGTTCGTGTCGATCTGCAATCCAACAACAGTTACTTCAACGGCTTCTGTCTACATTCCAACGGCACGATGGAGTTGAACCAGAACAACTATTTCGAGCCGGGCACCGTGGTCTCGGTTTCGGACCTCGACAATCTCGAGTTGCCGAACTCGGGCTATACCAACAACAACGGTCTGTCCGAGGCGCTGCGCGAAGGGTCCTGGAACATCCGGATCTTGTCCCGCATCGATGCCATCATCGCAGGGCTCTACGCCGCCGACAGGATGTATGTGCGGGACTACATCACCAATCTCAGTTTCCGGACCCTGCCCACCAACAGAAACCTCGTGACTGCAGATTTCGAGCCGGGCCGGATGCACAGGGCGACATGCTCGGGCGGGCAAAGACTGCGCATCGAGGCAGGCACCGTGCTGAACCGCGTCCATATCGTCACAAATTGCGCGGTGCGGTTTGAGGATGGCGTGAGTCTGGAAGATGTGGTGATTGCAACGTCCAATACCGGCACGCGGTCCTTCGATGCCAATCAGAACATCTTCATCGGTCGCGATGATGATTGCGCGCCGGGGGGCGGTGCGCAGCTGGTCACCGCGGGTTCTGCGGTGTTTACCTCGAGCCTGAACATGTTTGGTGGCCAGATCCTTGCCAAGCAGAACATCACCTTTACCGCCAATGCCAATGGCATTCAGGGCGCGGCGATGGTGGCGGGGGGCACGATCTCGGGCACGTCGAACATGAGCATGGGCTTCTGTGGCAGCGGGATGGAGCATAATTTCCACGCCGCCTACTTCAAGCTGGTTGAGTGATGGGTCTGCGCGGCCCGGGTCAGGCGCGCAGATACTCCACGGCCTCGCAGCGGGGGCCATCGGCGCGCAGCAATGTGCGTTCACCCACACGCCAGGCAGCGGCATCGAAGGCGGGAAAGTAGGTGTCCGCATCCGGCACCTCCAGATCGACCTCGGTAATCACCATGCGCTGGGCCAGGGGCATCAGGCCCGCATAGATGCCGGCGCCGCCAATGCCATAGATCCGGTGATGGCCGGCGGCCCGCGCCGCGGCCAACGCGCCGTCCAGAGTGGTGAAGATCGCGTCCCCGGCATCGGCCGGGGCGGGGCGCGAGGTCACCACAAGATTGAGCCGTCGCGGCAGCGGCCTTTTCGGCAGGCTGTCCCAGGTGGCGCGCCCCATGATGACCGCGCCGCCCAAGGTCTCGCGTTGAAAAAAGGCCAGATCCTCGGGCGCTTCCCAAGGGATGGTGCCCTTGCGGCCGATGGCGCCGTTGCGGGCGCAGGCGACGATCAGCGTCAGCATCAGACGGCCACCTCGCCCTTGATGGCCGGGTGGGGGTCATAGCCCTCAAGCCGGAAGTCCTCGTAGCGGAAATCGAACAGATCCGTGACTTGCCGGGTGATCTGCATCTGCGGCAGCGGGCGGGGGGCGCGCGACAATTGCAGCGCCACCTGATCCATGTGGTTGGCATAGATATGCGCGTCGCCGATGGAATGGACAAAATCGCCCAGCCCCAGCCCGTTCACATGGGCCAGCATCTGTGCCAGCAACGCATAGGAGGCGATGTTGAACGGCACGCCCAGAAACATGTCGGCCGAGCGTTGGTAGAGTTGCAGATGCAGCTTGCCGCCCAGCACCCGCACTTGCCACAGCGTGTGGCAGGGGGGCAGCGCCTGCACCGGCACGTCGCCGGGATTCCAGGCCGAGACGATCATGCGGCGGCTGTCCGGCGCCTCACGGATCAGGCGCAGCACCTCGGCCACCTGATCGACGGTCCCGCCATCACGGGTCGGAAAGGCCCGCCATTGCGCGCCGTAGACCGGCCCCAGATCGCCCTCCGCATCCGCCCATTCATCCCAGATCGTGACGCCGTTTTCCTGCAGGTAACGGACGTTGGTGTCGCCTTTCAGGAACCACAGCAATTCGTGGATGATCGAGCGCAGATGCACCTTCTTGGTGGTGACCAGCGGAAACCCCTCGGACAGGTCAAAACGCATCTGCAGGCCAAAGGCCGCCCGGGTGCCGGTGCCGGTGCGGTCGGTCGTGTCGATGCCCTGATCCAGAACAAAGCGCAGCGCGTCGTGATATTGGCGCATGGTGATCCCCCGTTTGTGATCTTTCTAACCTGTCAGCGATGGCAATATCTAGCGTTGATCGGGCGTCACCCTGCGATATGCGGATCAGCGATCCGTCTCCACGCGGCATGGTTGCCACGGCGACGCGTTTTCGCCCGGCTGCCATTGACTCGAGGGGCGTGGCCACGGAAGAATGCATCCAAAATAACCTTAAATCTCGGGCAGTATCATGGATTACCGTTTGGCGCTGGGCGTTGCGCTTTTTCTGACCGCGTGTTCGGGCAACCCAATGGCTGACGCCGGGTCCGGCGATGGCGGCGGCGGCGGCGGGGTGCCGGTCGAGAACCCCGTGCCTGCAAACCTTGCGGGCGACGTCAGCAACATCACCTTTGATGCAGCGACCGACACCTTGAAGGTTCGGATGAACAGCCTCGATGATGCGCCGCAGACGGTGGAGTATCGCCGCAACCCGGCCTTGGATGTGCCGGGCTATCGCGGGTTCTCCGTGCAGGACGACCCGCTGGATCGGATGTTCGTCGCGATGACCGCCGAAAGTGCCGATGGCTCTGTCGAGGCGGCGGCGATTTCGGATGGTGGGCAATTCAACCGCTATTATTCCGGCACCTACTTCCGCCGCAATTCCGGCAATGTGCCGACCACCGGTCAGGTCTCATATGCCGGCACTTATGCGGGTGTCACCAACCTGAACGCTTCGGGCGAAAACCTGCTGCCCGTGCCGCCCGGCACCGATCCTGCCCTGATCCCGGACGAGCCGATGCGGACCCAAGGGAAGGTGTTTCTCAACGTGAACTTTGACGATGCCGCCGTGAACGGTGTCGTGACGGATCGCCGTCTTGTGGGTGGCGGTTCGCTCAAAGACGTTGCGCTGGTCGACGGCGTGATCGACGAGAACGGCCAGTTCACCGGCGAGGCCGAGTTTGATGGTCGGCCGAACGATGGCGATCAGGGCGATTTCGGCGGGGTCTTTGGCGGGCGCGATGGGGCGGCGGTTGCCGGCACGGTGGTGCTGGACAACATCTTCCTGTCGGATGATCCGCGCAACAGCGAGTTTGATGCCGAGGTTGGCGTCTTCGTCCTGCCGCGCTGCAACCAGCCCGGCGCGCCGGCGATCTGCGATCAGGTCAACCCCTGAGGCGCGGGGTGCGCCTTGCGCTGCTTTTCTCTCTGGCGCTGACCGCCGGGGCGGCTTGGGCCGAGACGCCGGCGGAAGGTCTGTCGGCAGCACGGCAAGCCTGGGCCGATGGCAAGGCTGGGCTGGCCTATCGCCTGTCGCATCAGGTCCTGGTGCAGGCGCCGGATGATCCGGCCGCGTTGCTGATCGTCGCGGCGGCTGCCCCCCATGTCGGCCGGGCGGCAGAGGGGCGTCACACTGCCCGGCTGGCCTGGCGGCTGGCCCCCACATCGGCCATGAAGCATGAGGCCGCGCGCACGGCCGCCGCCGCCGCGCTGGCCGAGGGGCGAGAGGGGCTGGCGCAGCTTTGGCTGCGGCGTGCCTTGCTGCATGCAGCCCCGGGCGATCAGACCGACCGCACTGGCCGCGATCTGGCGCGGTTGCGGCGGATGAATCCGGTCTCGCTGAGTTTTGATCTGTCGGCCGCGCCATCCTCCAACCTCAATGACGGTGCCGAAAGCGCCAATACCCAGACCGATTGGGTGCCCGAGCGACTGTCGGCCTCGGCGCAGGCGCTGTCTGGCTGGCGGGCGACTGCGGGCGTGACGCTGATGGCGCGGGTGCGCGAAACCGAGACCAGCCGCACCCGGTTGGGGTTTCAGCTTTACGGCACCGTCAACCAACTGTCGCAAGAGGCGAGAGACAAGATCGCGGCCGATGTCGCCGCCGGCCAGCCGGGGCTGACCGGATCGGACCTGAACTATACATTGGCCGAGGCGCGGGCCGAGCATCGTTTTCTGGCCGGCCCCCTGCCGGCGACGCTGAACCTTGCTGCCGGGCGCAGTTGGTATGGCGGCGATCCCTATGCCAGCCACCTGCGTGTGGGCCTTGCTGAAACGCTGCCCATCGGTCGGATGTCCGCCCTGCAACTGGCGCTGACGGCTGACCGGCAGATGCCGGAACGCTCGGCCTCGGTGGACAGTCTGGGCCTTGGCGCGACATGGTTGCATCAGACGGCCAGCGGGGCCACCTGGCGGCTGGGGGTGAACCTGCGCGGCACCGACAGCGCTGCGGTGAACAGCAGCTATCGCGGCGCCCGGATCGAGGCGGGCTGGGCCCCCGCCAATGCCATCGGCCCGGTGCAGGTCGAGGCCCGGATCGCCGCCGGTCTGCGCGATTATGCCGCCTATGACATGGGCGTGTTCATGGTCGAGGGCGGGCGACAGGACGAAAGCCTTGAGGCCGGGCTGGACATGACCCTGCCGCGTGCGGGGCTGGCGGGCTTTGCCCCCACCATCGGCCTCGAGGCGCGGCGCAACCGCTCCAATGTCGGGCGCTTCAACACCCGCGAGATCGGCGTGACCTTCGGCTTTCGCAGCCTGTTCTGAGCTTGTCGTGGCTTTGCCCGCAGCCTAGCTTGGACGCAGACAGGAAAGGGGAAACCGATGCGCTATTTGCATACGATGGTCCGGGTGCTGGACCTTGAAAGATCCATGGCCTTCTATCGACTTCTGGGGCTTGAGGAAATCCGCCGCTTTGACAACGAACAGGGCCGGTTTTCGCTGGTGTTCATGGCGCCCAAGGGCCACCCCGAATGTCCGCTGGAGCTGACCCACAACTGGGACGGCGATGATGGCCTGCCCTCGGACAGCCGCCATTTTGGCCATATTGCCTATGAGGTGGAAGATATCTACGCCACCTGCGCGCATCTGATGGCGCATGGCGTGACGATCAACCGCCCGCCGCGCGATGGGCGGATGGCATTCGTGCGCTCGCCCGACAATGTCTCGATCGAGCTGTTGCAGAAGGGCGCGGCGCTGCCCCCGGCCGAGCCTTGGGCCAGCATGGGCAATACCGGGCATTGGTAAGGGTCTAAAGTGCCCAGCGGCTGAGGGTGTCGGGGCCCAGCGTCTCGACCCCGATCAGCCGCGGGCGCGGGGCATCCGCCAGCGCGGTCAGGCCCAACGGCGCAAGTGCCGGCGCCCCATCCGAGCCGATCAGGCATCCGGCGCTGAACCACGCGATCTCATCCACCAGCCGGGCGCGGATCAGGGCTGCGGCCAGTTGCCCGCCGCCTTCGCACAGGATGCGGGTCAGGCCACGCTCGGCCAGCGCCTGAAACGCGGCGGTCAGGTGCAGATGCCCGCCCATCTCGGCCACTTCGATCAACACGGCCCCGGTATCGGACCAGCGGGCGTGGGCATCGGCCGGGGCGTCTGGACCGTGCAACAGCCAGACCGGGCTATGTGCCGCCGTCTTGCCCAGCCGGCTGCCCGGCGCGTGGGTCAACAGCCGATCCAGCACGATCCGCACCGGCTGACGCGCGGCGCCCATCTCGCGCACCGTCAGGTCGGGGTCATCGGCCCGGGCCGTGCCAGATCCCACCAGCACCGCGTCATGGGTCATCCGCATCGCATGGACGGCACGGCGCGCCTGCGGGCCGGTCAGCCAGCGGCTTTCCCCAAGGGCGGTGGCGATGCGACCGTCGAGGGTCGCTGCCAGTTTCAGGGTGACGAAGGGCAGGGCGCGGGTGATGCGTTTGAGGAAGCCTGCGTTCAACACCCCTGCCGCGTCAGACAAAACCCCCTGAGTCACCGCAATCCCGGCCGCGCGCAGCATGGCATGGCCGCGGCCCGCCACGCGGGGGTCGGGATCGGTGAGGGCGGTAACGACACGGGCCACACCGGCCGCAATCAGACCTTCGGCGCAGGGCGGCGTGTGGCCGTGATGGGCGCAGGGCTCCAGCGTCACATAGGCGGTGGCGCCGCGGGCGGCGATGCCCGCCTGATCCAGCGCCCGGCGTTCGGCGTGGGGGCGGCCACCCGGCTGGGTCCAGCCGCGCCCCACTATTCGGTCCCCACTGGGACCGCTGTCCACGATCACACAGCCCACCGCCGGATTGGGCCAGACATTGCCCAAGCCCCGCGCGGCAAGCGTCAGGGCATGGGCCATATGGATCTCGTCGCTCACTCCTCGCCGGGATGTGCGCCGGGCCGCAGCTCGGATACGAACTTGTCGAAATCGTCCGCCGCCTGGAAGTTCTTGTAAACGCTGGCAAAGCGAACATAAGCAACTGTGTCGATCCGCGCCAGGCTTTCCATCACGATCTCGCCGATGGTGCGCGACGGGATGTCTGTTTCGCCCAGGCTTTCCAGTCGCCGCACGATGCCCGAGATCATCTGGTCGATCCGCTCGGGGTCGATCGGGCGTTTCTGCATCGCGATCCGGATCGAGCGTTCCAGCTTGTCGCGGTCGAAGTCCTCGCGCTTGCCCGAGGATTTGATCACGATCAGATCGCGCAGCTGCACGCGCTCGTAGGTGGTGAAGCGGCCGCCACACGCCGGACAGAAGCGCCGCCGGCGGATCGAGACGTGATCCTCCGCGGGGCGGCTGTCCTTCACTTGCGTGTCGATATTGCCGCAGAATGGGCAGCGCATCGGCCGTCCCCCTTTTGCTGTTCCTGCCTCATCCGGGCTCTTTGGCCCGGTTATCCACAGACTCTAGCGGCAAATCGCAGGCATCGGCTAGAGGGCAGGTGTCACCCACAGCATCTGGGGGCTGGACTGTGGCGCAAGAGACTCACGCCATCGTGTCCGCATCCCTCAGGGGTGATCGCAGAGCGCCGAGGCAAAGCCAACCGTCATCGACCCGTCGTCGTCAGTCAGCATGAAAACCCCGGTCTTGCCGGGATTGGCGGTGGGCGTCGAGGTGAAGACCATGCTTTCGCCTGAACGGCGCGGGCTGGGCGAGGCCCGCCAAAGCCGGGTTTCGGCAGAGACGCCCTGCATGCGGCGGGCATATTCGCCTGCAGCGCAAAACGCCATGGCGGCAGACATGCCGGGCCGGGCCACGACCTCGATCTGGCCGAAGCCCATGTCGCGCACCGGCAAGCCGTTGGAGGCCCGCCATGCCGCGGCTGGCGTAGGCAGAGCCAGGATGGTGGCGGTGGTAACCGCTAGAACGGCAAAGAGGGCAGGGCGCATCATGGGTCCTTTCGCGTGTGCGCACAGTCTAGCGCGCCCGGCGTTCGGGGAAAAGGCGTCAGCCGCGGCGGCCGGTGATCATCGGCCGCACCAGATCTTCGCGCTTCCAGAAGCGGTAGAACAGGATCGCCGCGACATGCAGCACGATCAGCGCCAGCAGCACCCCGCCCAGCGTGTGGTGCATCCCCAGCGCCCAGCGGTTCCAGCCGGGTGAGACCATTCCGGCCAGCGGACCGATGTTGATGTAATCCTCGGGGTCGAGGATCAGGCCAGTGGCGATCTGGGCTGCCAGAACCGCCAGGATCGCCAGCACCGACCAGCCGCCCAGCGGGTTGTGGCCGGCAGCATGGCTGGGACGGCGGGCCGGCAGTTCGCGCAGATAGGCCAAGACCGCGGCAGGTCCACGCACAAAGCTGGACCAGCGGGCGTTATGCGGCCCGATCACGCCCCAGACCAGCCGAAAGGCCAGCAGGCCGGCGATGGCATAGCCCGCCCAGAAATGCAGGGTCATGGTTGTAAGGCCCAAGGGCGTGGCAAACTTGCCCAGCACCCATGAGCCCACCACCAGCACCACCAGCGCCCAATGGAAAATCCGGATCGCTGGATCCCAGATCTGTTCGGTCTTGTCGCTCATCTCGGCCCCCGGTGCAGATGGGCCGGGCGCGTGGCCCGGCCCGAAGTCATATCCTGCGGATCACTCTTCCGGGATGCGATAGCTGTCGTGGCAGGCCTTGCAGGTGCCACCCAGCTTGCCGAAGGCAGGGCCGAAGGCCGCCTCGTCACCCGCATTTGCAACCGCGATCAGCTCGGCCGCGGCTTCGCCCATGGCTTTGCCCTTGGCAGCCACATCGTCCATGTTGGCCCAGATTTCCGGCTTGGCGCGGGTCTTGCCCGGGAATTCGGTCGCAGACGACCCTTCAGGATAAAAGCCCGAAGTGTCGACCGCCAGCGCGGCCTCGAGCTTTGCGGCCTCGGCCTTCACGGCTTCGGCGTCATAGGCCTTTGCCAGTTCGCTCATCGGCTTCATCACTGCGCCGAGCGACTTGTACCACTCCTGGCGCGCGGTGATCGTGGCCATCGGGTCAGCCATCGCGACCGATGCAAAGAGGCTGGCTGCGAGGGCCGGGAAAATCAGCTTTTTCATATCTGCTCCTTGAGGTGCCAGTAAGGTGCCTGACGCGCGTTGAACGCGTCCGTGCGGGGTAACTGTCGCAAAGAATTGCAAAAATTGCATACGATGCCACGCGCGATTGTGCGAGATAGGCAAAAAGTCGCACATGACGGGTGCATACCTGCCGAAAACACGAAAGGCCGGGGTTTCCACCGGCCTTCCTGAAGCGGTTTTTTGTGCGGGTCAGCGGGTGAACTTCTTGTATTTCACGCGCTTGGGTTCGATCGAGTCCGGTCCCAGACGGCGCACCTTGTCTTCTTCATAGGCTTCGAAGTTGCCTTCGAACCATTCGACATGGGCATCGCCCTCAAACGCGAGGATATGGGTGCAGAGGCGGTCGAGGAAGAAGCGGTCGTGGCTGATGATCACCGCGCAGCCGGCAAAATCTTCGAGGGCCGCCTCCAGCGCCTGCAGGGTTTCCACGTCCAGATCGTTGGTCGGTTCGTCCAGCAGCAGCACGTTGCCTCCCGATTTCAGCAGTTTGGCCATGTGGACGCGGTTGCGCTCACCGCCCGACAGCAGACCCACCTTTTTCTGCTGGTCGCCGCCCTTGAAGTTGAAGGCCCCGCAATAGGCGCGGCTGTTCATCGTGGCGTCGCCCAACTCGATCAGTTCGGCCCCGCCCGAGATCTCCTCCCAGACGGTCTTGTTCGGGTCCAGCGCGTCGCGCGACTGGTCGACATAGGACAGCTTCACCGTGTCGCCGAAGGTGACGGTGCCGGCATCGGGCTGCTCTTGCCCGGTCAGCATGCGGAACAGCGTCGACTTGCCGGCGCCATTCGGGCCGATCACGCCGACGATGCCGCCCGGCGGCAGCGCGAAGGACAGGTTTTCGATCAGCAGGCGGTCGCCATAGGCCTTGGTCAGGCCCTCGACCTCGATCACCTTGTTGCCCAGGCGCGGGCCGTTCGGCACGATGATCTGGGCGGTGGTGATCTTTTCACGCTCGGATTTCGAGGCCATCTCCTCATAGGCCTGGATACGGGCCTTGGACTTGGCCTGACGGGCCTTGGCCCCGGCGCGGATCCACTCCAGTTCGCGCTCCAGCACCTTCTGGCGCGACTTGTCCTCGCGGCTCTCCTGCTCCAGCCGTTTGGCCTTCTGTTCCAGCCAGCTGGAATAGTTGCCCTCATAGGGGATGCCCCGGCCGCGATCGAGTTCGAGGATCCAGCTGGTGATGTCGTCGAGGAAATAGCGGTCGTGGGTCACGATCAGGATCGTGCCCTTGTATTCGATCAGGTGCTTTTGCAGCCAGGCGATGGTTTCGGCGTCAAGGTGGTTGGTCGGTTCGTCCAGCAGCAGCATGTCGGGCGCCTCAAGCAGCAGCTTGCACAGCGCAACCCGGCGACGCTCACCGCCCGAAAGGGTCGAGACCGGTGCCTCGTCGGGCGGGCAGCGCAGGGCCTCCATCGCGACGTCGATCTGGCTGTCGAGATCCCAGAGGTTTTCGGCGTCGATCTCGTCCTGCAGGCGGGCCATCTCGTCGGCGGTCTCGTCCGAGTAGTTCATCGCCAGCTCGTTGTAGCGATCCAACTTGCCCTGCTTGGCAGCCACGCCCAGCTTGACGTTTTCGCGCACCGAGAGGCTTTCATCCAGCTGCGGCTCTTGCGGCAGATAGCCTACGGTCGCGCCCTTGGCGGCCCAGGCCTCGCCGGTAAAGTCCTTGTCCCAGCCGGCCATCACCCGCAGCAGCGTCGATTTACCCGCGCCGTTGACGCCCACCACACCGATCTTCACGCCGGGCAGGAAGTTCAGGTGGATGTTCTCGAACACCTTCTTGCCGCCCGGATAGGTCTTGGACACGCCGTCCATGTGATAGACGTATTGATAGCTGGCCATGATGGGCTCCGACAGGCTGGGGCGGGGTGCGCCCTTGGGAAAGGGGATTAGCCGCGGTCTTTACCCTGAAGGGGGGCGAAGGGCAACGGGGGCGTCAGGGCGGGGCGGAGGGTGTCGAAGAAAGGACTTAGCAATTCATCAATGTTAATGGGGAATGCAGACGATAGTCCGAACCTGGTTTCTTTGAAAATGAAGCTCTCTGCTCCACGAGGAGGCAGCAGCAGGGTTTGCCAGATCTGAGTCATGCCATATTGTTCACTCGGAACGTCTAGCTCGTCCTCTGTTAGGCCAAATTTTTGAGAGATATAGGTCCATTCCAGCTGGTTTTTTCTGAGGAGGCGATATGTCTCTAAGTCTTTTGCCTCCAGAACCACCGCAGTGAGCGCAGTAGTTTGGATAGCTGGCCGGTATTCTCTGAAATCTTCTGGCAACAGGGCAAGCCGCGTGGCGATGCGTTCGACGTCGCGCAGCGTCGGTTCGGCACCCGTCCATTTCTCGAGGATTTCCGCGCAGTCCTTTACGGTGGCGGTCTCCACACCCAGTGTTTCGCAGACTTTGTGGAAATGGACACGCCAAGCGGCGTTGTCAGCCTCCTGAGGCAGCGACAGCCGCATATGCAAGAACTTCTGCAGATACAGCCTCGCATCGGTGTTCGGCCCATATCTGTGCCGCACGGATTCTTCGAGGGCCTCAAGCCTGACCCCCAGCACAAACCGCACGCCCTTGACCGAAAAGAAGTGTTTGACCACCTCCAGCAGCGACAGCGCAAAATCGGGGCGGCAGCGGTCAAGCTCGTCGATCACCAGGATCAGCGGCTGCGCTTCGGCCAGTTCAGCGAGGGCCGAACGGAACGCCTCGATCGCCGCGATCCGGCCTTGCTCGCGCTGCCAGAACTGCTCGATGGCCTTTTCGGCCTCTTGGCCAAGGCCTTCGATGGCTGCGTCGGCCACGGCGCCATGCGCGAACAGCGCCGCTTCGGTTGCCCCGGCGGTCAAGGCAGCCGCCGTGATCCGCAGGGCGGAAGGCACCAGCTTGGCCGCGAATTTCTTGAGATTGCCCAGCGTTTTCTTGATGGCAGGCGTGCCCTCGGCGGCCTTCTCCTGCGCCTCGGTGATCGCGGCGACAAGGCTGACAAAGGGGTCATCCAGATAGTCGCGCGCGAACGCGTCGAAATAGATCACCTTGGCCTTCCCGCCAAAGCCGGCATGCGACCCGGTCCACAGCTTCAGGAAGTGCGACTTGCCAGAGCCCCAGTCGCCATCCAGCGCCACCACAAGGGGCTGATCGCCGCGCCCCATCAGCTGCGAAAGGCGCTCGCCCGCGGGCTTGCGGTTCAGGTGGTCCAGCGGCACTTCGCCCCGCTTCGTATCAAACGTATCCACAGCCACCTTGATTTCGGCATCAGAAACAAACATCGGCCACCACACTGGATTGAAAATATCTCGGCAGGATAACCCCATGCGTGTGCCTGTCAAACCGCGCCGCGTTGCTGCGGGCTTGGCATTGGCCGGGGGGTGTGGTTTTTGGGCCGTCAGCAGGTGAGGGGCGATGCGGCAAGGATTTCCGATGGCCACCCGCGGCATGGTCGTGGGGCTTCTGGGTGGATCGTTCGATCCGGCCCATGAAGGTCATGTCCATATCACGCATGAGGCGATGCGGCGGTTTGGTCTCGATCAGGTCTGGTGGCTGGTCACGCCCGGCAATCCCCTGAAGGCCCGCCAACCGGCGGCGATGGCTGCGCGTCTGGCGCAGGCGCGGGCCTTGATGCGCCATCCCCGGGTCAAGATCACCGATCTGGAGGCGCATCTGGGCACCCGCTATACTGCGGCCACGATCCGGCGGCTGAAGGCGCGCTATCCCGGTGTGCGCTTTGTCTGGCTGATGGGCGCGGACAATCTGGTGCAGTTTCACCGCTGGCAGGACTGGGAGGGGATCATGCGCATGGTCCCGGTGGCGGTGCTGGGGCGTCCGGGATCGGTGGTGCGCGGTCAGATGAGCCGCGCCGCCCGCATCTATGCCGCCGAGCGCGTGCCGCCCGGTGCCGCAGGCGATCTGGGCCGGATGCAGCCCCCGGTCTGGGCCTTTGCCGACATCCCGCTGAGCGACCTTTCCTCCAGCGCGATCCGGGCGCGGGGCGAGTGGGGCGGCTGAGGGCTGGACTCGGGCGGCCTGCCACCCGATATAGAGAGCATGTCCCTGCCGCCCGGTTTTCTTGATGAATTGCGCACGCGCGTAAGCCTCTCGGCCATTGTTGGCCGCAAGGTGACGTGGGACATGCGCAAATCCAATCAGGCCAAGGGCGACTGGTGGGCGCCGTGTCCGTTTCATCAGGAGAAATCGGCCTCGTTTCATGTCGATGACCGCAAGGGCTTTTACTACTGCTTTGGCTGTCACGCGAAGGGCGACGCGCTGACCTTCGTGAAAGAGGCCGAGAACCTTCCGTTCATGGAGGCGGTGGAGCGCCTGGCGCGCGAGGCCGGGATGCAGATGCCCGCCCGCGATCCCAAGGCCGCGCAGGTGGCCGACCGGCGCAGCCAGATCATTGCCGTGCTGGAAGAGGCGGTGAAGTTTTACCGGCTGCAATTGCGGATGGCGGCGGCAAAGCCCGCCCGCGACTATCTGATCGACAAGCGCCGCCTGTCGTCGGATGCGCAGGACCGATGGGAGATCGGCTGGGCGCCGGACAGTCGCCACGCATTGTTGAACGCGCTGAAGGAAAAGGGTGTCGCGCCGGATCTGATGGTGGCCTCGGGCCTGATCGCCAAGGGCGAGGATGGCAGTCTCTATGACCGGTTTCGTGGCCGGATCATGTTTCCGATCCGCGATGCGCGCGGGCGTGCGATCAGTTTCGGCGGCCGGTCGCTGGATCCGAATGCTCGGGCCAAATACCTCAACGGCCCCGAGACCGAGGTGTTCGACAAGGGGCGCACGCTGTTCAACCTGAACCGTGCGCGCGAGGCGGCAGGCAAGGGCCAGACCCTGATCGTGGCCGAGGGCTACATGGACGTGATCGCGTTGTCCGAGGCGGGTTTTGCCGCGGCGGTGGCGCCCTTGGGCACGGCAGTGACCGAGGATCAGCTGCGGCTGATCTGGCGCGTTGCGCCCGAGCCTGTGGTGGCGCTGGACGGCGACAAGGCCGGTATTCGCGCCGCGCTGCGGGTGGTTGATCTGGCCCTGCCGCTGATCGAGGCGGGGCAGGGCCTGCGCTTTGCCGTGCTGCCGGGCGGGCAGGACCCTGACGATCTGCTGAAGGCCGAGGGGCCTGCGGCGATGCAGGCGGTTCTGGACGCGGCGCGGCCGATGGTGACGCTGTTGTGGTCGCGCGAGATCGAGGGGCAGGTCTTTGACAGCCCCGAGCGCAAGGCCGCGCTGGACAAGCGGCTGCGCGCGGCGATTGCCAAGATCAAGGACCCCGGCCTGCGCGCCCATTACGGCGAGGATATCAAGGCGCTGCGCTGGGAGCTGTTTCGTCAGGGACGCAAACCCGCCGAGCGCGCGCCCCGCACGCCGTTCCAGCCCTTCCAGCCGGGGCGCGGGGGGCGTCCGGGCCGTGATGTGCCGGCCGTCCCGACTGAGGCCACCCGGGCCTCGCTTCTGGCGCGCGCACCCGAGGATCGCGCGGTGATCGACCTGCGCATCGAGGTGGTGCTGGCGACCCTGTTCCTGCATCCCGACCTGATCGACAGTTGCGAATCCCGGCTGGAGCGGATGAGGCTGGCCGAGGAGCGCCACCGTCGTCTGCGCGACCTGATTCTTGCCCATGCCCATGACGCCGACCCGGACACCCGCCCGGCCCGGCTGGCTGACGCGGCGGGCGCTGACCTTGACGCCCTGATCCGCCATCCCCAGATCCGTATCCAGCCCCATATCCGTCGCCCCGACGATGCCGAGACCGCGCAGAAATGTCTGGAGATGGAACTGAGCAAGCTGGAGGCCTATTGGGGGGCGGAGCAGGAATTGCGCGAGGCTTGCGAGGATATCGAGGCCTTGGCAGACGAGGGGCTGACATGGCGACTGGCGCAGGCGAATCGCGCCCGGACCGAGGCCGACCGCGGCCCCGAGGCCGCACGGGCGGAAGGCGTGATTGCCCCCAACGGGGTGGAAATGGACAAGGACGAGCTGGAACACGCCAAGAAAACATGGGCCAGCATTGATTTTAGCAAGGGGGGCCGCGCACGGTCCTGATGGGGAAATGGCCCCACCGCGCGCTGCCCCCTTTATCCCGGCGTGATTCGCGCTATTGATTCGAACCACGCCCGACCGATTCGGACCGCAGGGAGCTGACATGGCGATCAAGGACAATGACGACGGCAAACCGGAAGACCAGGAGGCTGACGTCTCGCTGGACATGAGTCAGGCCGCCGTCAAACGGATGATCGCCGAAGCGCGCGAGCGTGGGTATATCACCTATGACCAGCTGAACGCCGCGCTGCCGCCCGAACATGCCTCGTCCGAGCAGATCGAGGACGTGATGGCGATGCTGTCCGAAATGGGCATCAACGTCGTCGATGGCGAAGAGGGCGAAGAGCCCGAGGCCGCCGGCGATCTGGTCGAGGCCTCGACCTCGCGCGAGGTTGCGGTTGTCGGTGCCACGTCCGAAACGCTGGACCGCACCGACGATCCCGTGCGGATGTATCTGCGCGAGATGGGCTCGGTCGAACTCTTGTCGCGCGAGGGCGAGATTGCCATCGCCAAGCGGATCGAGGCCGGCCGCAACACGATGATCGCCGGGCTGTGCGAAAGCCCGCTGACCTTTCAGGCGATCACCATCTGGCGGGACGAACTTCTCAACGAAGACATCCTGCTGCGCGACGTGATCGACCTCGAGGCGACCTTTGGCCGCACGCTCGATGGCGATGACGAGATGGGCGGGCTGGAAGAAATGGATGTCGCCGGTGCGCCCGCCGCGCCGCGCCGTCAGGGCAATGCCGAGCCCGAACTGGACGCAGACGGCAACCCGATCAGCCGCGGCGACGATGACGACGAGGATGACGACGCCTCGAACATGTCGCTGGCCGCGATGGAAAACGCCCTGCGTCCCAAGGTGCTTGAGACGCTGGAGCGTATCGCCCTCGATTACGAGACACTGGCCGAGCTGCAGGATCGCCGCATGGAGGCCACCATGGGCGGCCGGCATGCCTTCACCGCCGAGGACGAGGCGACCTATCAGCAGCTGCGATCCGAAATCGTGCTGCTGGTGAACGAGCTGCATCTCCACAACAACCGGATCGAGGCGCTGATCGACCAGCTTTACGGCATCAACAAGCGCATCATGTCGATCGACAGCGCCATGGTGAAGCTGGCCGATCAGGCGCGCATCAACCGCCAGGAATTCATCACCGAATATCGCGGATACGAGCTTGACCCTACCTGGATCGAGCGGATGGAGGCCAAGGCCGGTCGTGGCTGGCAGACCCTGATCGAGAAAAGCCGCGCCAAGCTGGAAGACCTGCGCAACGACATGGCTCAGGTGGGTCAGTATGTCGGCGTGAACATCGGCGAATTCCGCCGCATCGTGAACCAGGTGCAGAAGGGCGAGAAAGAAGCCCGGCAGGCCAAGAAGGAAATGGTCGAGGCCAACCTGCGTCTGGTGATCTCGATCGCCAAGAAATACACCAACCGTGGCCTGCAATTCCTGGACCTGATCCAGGAAGGCAATATCGGCCTGATGAAGGCCGTCGACAAGTTCGAGTATCG
Source organism: uncultured Gemmobacter sp. (assembly GCA_964439015.1). GTDB lineage: Bacteria > Pseudomonadota > Alphaproteobacteria > Rhodobacterales > Rhodobacteraceae > Gemmobacter. The sequence goes on along the minus strand of CAYTMV010000043.1, from coordinate 2,097 downwards.
CCGCGGCTACAAGTTCTCGACCTACGCGACCTGGTGGATCCGTCAGGCGATCACGCGCTCGATCGCCGATCAGGCGCGCACCATCCGCATTCCGGTGCATATGATCGAGACGATCAACAAGCTGGTTCGCACCGGCCGCCAGATGCTGCACGAAATCGGCCGTGAGCCCACGCCGGAAGAACTGGCCGAAAAGCTGCAGATGCCGCTGGAAAAGGTTCGCAAGGTGATGAAGATCGCCAAAGAGCCGATCAGCCTCGAAACCCCGATCGGGGACGAAGAGGACAGCCAGCTGGGCGATTTCATCGAGGACAAGAACGCGATCCTGCCGCTGGATTCGGCCATTCAGGAAAACCTGAAGGAAACCACGACCCGGGTTCTGGCCTCGCTCACCCCGCGCGAAGAGCGGGTGCTGCGGATGCGCTTTGGCATCGGCATGAACACCGACCACACGCTGGAAGAGGTGGGCCAGCAGTTCAGCGTGACGCGCGAGCGTATCCGCCAGATCGAGGCCAAGGCGCTGCGAAAGCTGAAACATCCCAGCCGGTCGCGCAAGCTGCGCAGTTTTCTCGATCAATGATCCCATGGGCGCCCTTCGGGGCGCCCTGTCATTTCCGCACCCCCCCCTTTCCCCGCGCCCGCCCGCCTGCTACCAATCGCCAATGCGCTGGACGATCCCCAATATCCTGACCACCCTTCGCCTGCTGGCCGCCCCCGGCGTGGCGGTGATGTTTCTCTATTTCCAACGTCCCTGGGCGGATTGGTTCGCGTTGGCGCTGTTCATCGGCGCGGCGATCACCGACTGGTTCGATGGCTATCTGGCACGCGCCTGGAAGCAGGAGTCGCGCTTTGGCGCCATGCTGGACCCGATCGCAGACAAGGCGATGGTGGTGATCGCGATCATGGTCCTGACCGGATATTCGGGCATGAATCCCTGGCTTATCCTGCCCGCCACCCTGATCCTGTTTCGCGAGGTATTCGTCTCGGGCCTGCGCGAGTTTCTGGGTGACAAGGCAGGGATGTTGAAGGTCACCAAACTTGCCAAATGGAAAACCACCGCACAGATGGTGGCGATTGCCGTGCTGTTCCTGGGCACCGGATTGGACTATCTTGAGGGGATCAAGCTGCGCGGCATGACGCCCGAGGCATATGCTGAACTGGTGACACGCGGCGAGGCCGACCCGATCCGCACCTGTCTCAAGCGTGACTGTTCGGCCTTTGCGACCAATGTGGGGCTTGGACTGATCTGGATCGCCGCCGTGCTGACTTTCCTCACCGGTTGGGACTATTTCCGCAAGGCGCTGCCATTCCTGAGGGACAAATGACGCTGGATATCCTTTATTTTGCCTGGCTGCGCGAACGCATCGGCACCGCGCGGGAGCGGATCGACACCAAAGCCGCGACGGTGGCCGATCTTGTGGCCGAACTGACCGGGCGTTCGGACGGTCATGCACTGGCATTCTCTGATCTCGCCAGCCTGCGGGTGGCGCTGGATCAGGAGCTGGCCGCGTTTGACGCCCCCTTGAAAGGGGTGCGTGAGGTGGCATTCTTCCCGCCGATGACTGGCGGCTGAAAGGGCAGGGCGATGCTGGTTCTGGTGCAGGAATCCCCTTTCGATCTGGGACAGGAGTCCCGCGCCTTCGCCGCCGGCGCTGCGGGGGCAGGCGCCATCGTCACCTTCACCGGCATGGTGCGCGACAATGGCGGCAAGCTGTCGGCGATGGAGATCGAGCATTATCCGGGCATGACCGAACGCGCGATCGCCGCCTTTGTTGAACAAGCGATGGCGCGGTTCTCACTGATCGATGCGCTGGTGATCCACCGCTACGGCCGGCTGGAAGCGGGCGAACCGATCATGATGGTCGCCACCGCTGCCCCGCACCGTGTCGATGCCTTTGCCGCGGCTGAGTTTCTGATGGATTGGCTGAAATCCCGCGCCCCGTTCTGGAAGAAGGAAATCGGTGCCGATGGGTCCGAGTGGGTTGCGGCCAAGGACAGCGACGAGGATGCGTTGTCGCGCTGGTGACGGCCAAGGGGGGGGGGGGGGGGGGGGGGGCGCCCCCCCCCGCCACGTTGGGTGGGGTTTGGTTGTGGGGGAGG
>CAYTMV010000042.1:0-19178 GCA_964439015.1 uncultured Gemmobacter sp. | reverse complement strand
GTGCCGATCAGCGAAAAGCCGAAGGCCATGATCGCCAGCAGGATCGTCCAGCTTTTCAGGCTTTCGCGCTTTTCCACCACGATGGCCGAGTGCAACAGCGCCGCAGCGATCAGCCAGGGCATGAACGAGGCATTCTCGACCGGGTCCCAGAACCAGAAGCCACCCCAGCCCAGCTCGTAATAGGCCCACCAAGAGCCCAGCGCGATGCCGATGGTCAGGAAGATCCAGGCCGCCAGCGTCCAAGGCCGCACCCAGCGCCCCCAGGCGGCGTCGATCCGCCCCTCGATCAGCGCGGCAATCGCAAAGGAGAACGCCATCGAAAGGCCGACATACCCCAGATAGAGGAACGGGGGGTGGAAGGCGAGGCCGGGGTCCTGCAACAGCGGGTTCAGGTCTTCACCGTTGAAAGGGGCCTGCGCCACCCGCAGGAACGGGTTTGAGGTGAACAGAAGGAACGCGGTAAAGGCCACGCCGATCAGTCCCTGTATCGCGATCACCCGGGCCTTCAGCCCTGCGGGCAGATTGCCGCCAAACCAGGCCGCACAGGCCCCGAACAGCGCCAGGATCAGCACCCATAGCAGCAGCGACCCCTCATGGTTGCCCCACACGCCCGAGACCTTGTAGAGCATCGGCTTGTCGGTATGGCTGTTCAGCACCACCAGCCGCAGCGAGAAATCCGAAGTCACGAAGGCCCAGGTCAGCGCCAGAAACGACACCGCGATCAGGATGAATTGCGCCGTGGCCGCAGGTTCGGCCAGCGCCATCAGCGCCGGGCGGCGGGTCTGGGCGCCGTAAAGCGGCAGGGTCGCCTGCACCGCGGCAACGGCCAGCGCCAGCACCAGCGCGAAATGTCCGATTTCGGTAATCATGAAAAAGCCCCTTCGTTCGCGCATTTACCTTAGGCCAATCCGCGGCCCCGCGCCACGGGGATGCGCGCAGGTGTCGCGGCGCGATGACGGCAATGTGAGGGCTTGCCGAAAGCCTGTTCAGGATGTTCCATGCCGTGGACAGGACAGGGAGGCGACCATGGCCCGAGTAACCCTCATCGGCGCACCGATCGACAGCGGACAGCGGCGGCCCGGCTGCGTGATGGGACCGGCGGCCTTTCGCGTGGCACGGCTGGCCGAGGCCATCGAGGACCTGGGCCACCGGGTGCGCGATGCCGGCGATCTGGCCCTTCCGGCGCTGAAACCCGTGACATGTCCCAACCCCGCCGTGCATTCGCTGGCCGAAACGCTGGGATGGACCGAGGCAATCTGGAATGCGGTCGAAGATGCGCTGGCCGAGGATGAATTGCCGATCGTGATGGGCGGCGATCACTCGCTGGCGCTGGGGTCGGTGGCAGGCGCCGCCGCTCACGCCCAGCGCGCTGGCCGACCGCTGTTTCTGTTGTGGCTGGACGCGCATTCGGATTTCCACACGCCGCTCTCCACCACCTCGGGCAATCTGCATGGCACACCGGTGGCCTGGATTGCCGGGCGCAGCGGGTTTGATGCCTTTCCCCCCTTCCCCGCGCCCCTGGCCGCGGATCGCATCTGCCTGTTCGGCATCCGCTCGGTCGATCCGGCGGAACATGCGGCGCTGTTGGACCATGACATTGCCATCAATGACATGCGCGTGCTGGACGAGCGCGGGGTCGTGGCCCCCTTGCGCGAGTTCCTGACACGCGTGCGTGAGGCGGGCGGCATGCTGCATGTCAGCCTGGACGTGGATTTCCTCGATCCCGCCATCGCCCCCGCCGTTGGCACCACCGTGCCGGGCGGCACCACCTTCCGCGAGGCGCATCTGGTGATGGAACTGCTGCATGAAAGCGGGCTGGTCACCTCGCTGGATCTCGTGGAGCTGAACCCGTTTCTCGACGACCGCGGCATGACCGCGCGGCTGATGGTGGATCTGGTCGCCTCGCTGATGGGGCGGCGGGTGTTCGACCGTCCCACGCGGGCCAAATGAACGGGCCAAGTGAGCGGCCTGCGTTTCACCATGATCTAAATACCCCCTGCGCCGTGTGGGATCCCACACGACGGATTGGGTATTTGGGTCATGGTGAGATCAGCGCAGGGCGCGCAGCAATTCGACCGAGGGCTCGCCCGTCACCGCCATGCCATTTGCAGCCTGGAAGGCGCTGATCGCGCTGCGGGACTTGGCGCCGATCACCCCGTCCGATCCCTGGGTGTCATAGCCGCGCGCGGTCAGGCGGCGCTGGATCTCCTTGCGGTCCTCCAGCGTCAGGCCGGTTGCGTCCGGCGGGAAGCGGCCGATGATCGGCCCGCCACCGGCCAGCCGGTCGGCCAGATGCCCAATGCCCAGCGCGTAATTCTCGGCGTTGTTATAGCGCAGGATCGCGTTGAAATTGCGGAAGATCAGAAAGCCTGGGCCCGTGGGGCCGGCCGGCAGGATCAGCGAGGCCGCGCCATGGTCGGGGATCGCGCCGCCATCCGCCGCGCGCAGGCCCAGCGCGCGCCAGTCGGAAACCGCCCTGCCCTTGCCGCGCCCGGCGAGGCCGGTGTCAAAGCCTGCGGGCACCGCTACCTCCAGCCCCCAGCGCCCGCCGGATGCCCAGCCGTTTTTCGCCAGATAGGCCGCGGTCGAGGCCAGCGCGTCCGAGGGGTCATCCGACCAGATGTCGCGCCGCCCGTCGCCGGTGAAATCGACGGCGAAGGCCAGATAGCTGGTGGGGATGAACTGCGTATGACCCATCGCGCCGGCCCAGCTGCCAACCATGTGGTCCGCGGTCACGTCGCCTGCCTGCAGGATTTTCAGCGCGGCGATCAGCTGGCTTTCGAAAAACGCCCCGCGCCGCCCGTCATAGGCCAGGGTCGCCAGCGCCGAGATCACCGGGACATCGCCGCGACGGGTGCCGAAAAAGCTCTCGAGTCCCCAGACCGCGGCAACGATGTGGCGATCGACGCCGTAACGGGCCTCGACCGCTTGCAGCACGCGGCCATATTGCGACACGGCCGCGCGACCGGTGGCGAGGCGTTCATCGCTGACGGCGATGGCCAGATAGTCTTCGGTGGTGCGGGTGAACTCGGTTTGGTTGCGGTCACGCTCGACCACGCCGGGGATCCAGCCTGCACCGCGCAGACCCGTGTTCAGCGTCCCTTCACCGATCCCGGCCGCGCGCGCGCGGGGGCGGAAGCCGTCGAGCCATGCGTCAAACCCCGCATTGGGCTGCGGGCGCATCTTGGGATCGGGACCAGAGGCGCGCGATACTGCCCCCCCCATGCAGGCCGATAGACCCGATGCCCCCATCAGGGCCAGAAGCGCGCGGCGGTGGAGCATGACAATCCCTTTCCTGATCGCGGATTGTCTGGAACCTAGCGGTTAATCCGCGGCAGGAACAGGGGTGGGGTCGGCGTATTCATGCCAATGCCCCTCACGATCCCGCAGGCGCCATTGGCCCGGCCCGGCCGCCTCAAGATGGCCGGGACCGATCGGCACCTTGCCATGCCCGCCCGGCAGGTCCAGCACATATGTCGGAAGGCCGATCCCGGTCAGGCGTTGGCGCAGGATCGCCATGATCGCCTGCCCCTCGGGGATCGAGGTGCGGAAATGCTCGGCCCCCTGCACCAGATCGCAATGGTGCAGGTAATAGGGCTTGACCTTCAGGCGTAGCAGGCGGCGGAACAGCGTCTCAAGCGTGTCGGGGTCGGCATTGACACCTTTCAGCAGCACCGATTGCGACAGCATCGGGATGCCGGCCGCCGTCAGGCGGGCGATGGCGGCGCAGGCCTCGGGCGTCAGCTCGTCGGGGTGGTTGGTGTGCAGAACGAACCACAGTGCCGGCACCGCGGCCAAAGCGGACAGCAATTCGTCGGTGATACGGTCGGGCGCCACGACCGGCACGCGGGAATGGATGCGGATCAGGTCCAGATCCAGTGTGCCCAGCCGGTCCAGCACCGCCGCGATCCGGCGCGGCGACAGGGTCAGCGGGTCGCCCCCGGTCAGGATCACCTCGCGGATCTGGGGCCGCGCTGCGATGTAATCCAGCGCGCGGGTCAGGTCGGCCTCGGGTAGCGGCCCGCTTTCCCCCACCACCGCGCGGCGGAAGCAAAAGCGGCAGTGCAGATCGCAAACCCGCGTCAGATGCAGGATCACCCGGTCCGCATAGCGGTGAGTCAGCCCCGGCACTGGCGCGAAGGCCCCGTCGCCAATCGGATCCGTCAGCCCGACCGCCGGGGCCGCCAACTCGGCCGCCTGCGGGATCACCTGCGCCGCAAGCCCCGGACGATGCAGCAGCCCCGCCCAGCCCGGCGGCGTGCGCAGGGCAAAGCCGGTGGCCTCGGCAAGTTTGCGGGCGGTCTCAAGGTCGGGCGCGCGGGTCATGGCCGCGCCTTATGCCGGTTCCTGCGGCCTCGCAAGCCCCCGCGGCGGCGGGAAAGGTTGCAGCCGCGGGCGGGCATGGGATATAAGGCCCGCACAAGATGTGGTGGAGCCCCTGCCCCGCCCGCAGCCAGAAAGACCCCCCGTGAGCGACCAGACCGAAGACCTTGAGAACGACGGCAAGAAACCTGTCCGCCAGCATCATGACGGCCCGCAGGTCTCGATCGAGGGAGAGCTGAAATCCGCCTATCTCGATTACGCGATGAGCGTGATTGTCAGCCGCGCGATCCCCGATCTGCGCGACGGGCTGAAGCCCGTGCATCGCCGCATCCTGTTTGCGATGCACGAGACCAGCAATACCCATGACAAACACTACCGCAAGTCGGCGCGTCCGGTGGGCGACGTGATGGGTAAGTATCACCCGCATGGCGACGCGGCGATCTATGACGCGCTGGTGCGGATGGCCCAGCCCTTCTCGATGTCGCTGAAACTGCTGGACGGTCAGGGCAACTTTGGCTCGATGGACGGCGACAGCGCCGCGGCCATGCGCTACACCGAAGTGCGGATGGACAAGCCCGCGGATTATCTGCTGGCCGATATCGACAAGGATACCGTCGATTTCCAGGACAATTATGACGGCAAGGACCGCGAACCCACCGTCCTGCCGGCGCGCTTTCCAAACATGCTGGTCAATGGCGCGGGCGGCATCGCCGTAGGCATGGCGACGAACATTCCGCCGCACAACCTGGGCGAGGTGATCGACGGCACGCTGGCGCTGATCGAAAACCCCGATCTTTCGGCCGAGCGGCTGATGGAGATCATCCCCGCCCCCGATTTCCCGACCGGCGGGCAGATCCTCGGGCGCTCGGGCGCGCGCAAGGCTTACCTTGAAGGGCGCGGCAGCGTCATAATCCGCGCCAAGACCCATATTGAAGAGCTGCGCAAGGACCGCTTTGCCATCGTCGTCGACGAGATCCCCTATCAGGTGAACAAGGCGACGATGATCGAAAAGATCGCCGAGCTTGTGCGCGACAAGAAGCTGGAGGGCATCTCCTCGATCGCCGACGAATCCGACCGCGTGGGCGTGCGGGTGGTGATCGAACTCAAGCGTGACGCGACGCCCGACGTGGTGCTGAACCAGCTGTGGCGGTTTACCCAGTTGCAGACCTCGTTCGGCTGCAACATGCTGGCGCTGAACGGCGGCCGGCCCGAGACGCTGGCGCTGCGCGACTTTCTCACCCATTTCATCACCTTCCGCGAGGAAGTGGTGGCGCGCCGCACCGCGTTTGAGTTGCGCAAGGCGCGCGAACGCAGCCATGTCCTCTGTGGTCTGGCGGTTGCGGTCTCGAACGTGGATGAGGTCGTGGCGACCATCCGCTCCTCGGCTGATCCGGCCGAGGCGCGCGAGCGGCTGATGACCCGCCGCTGGCCGGCCCATGACATCGCCGCCTATATCCGCCTGATCGACGATCCGACCCACAAGATCAATGACGACGGCACCTATAATCTGTCGGAAATCCAGGCCCGCGCGATCCTCGATCTGCGCCTGCAGCGCCTGACCGCGATGGGCGTCAAGGAAATCACCGACGAGCTGGAGGCGCTGGCCGCCAAGATCAAGGATTACCTGGAAATCCTTGGCTCGCGCGAGCGGATCATGGCGATCATCTCGGATGAGTTGACCGAGGTGAAGACCCTGTTCGCCGTCCCGCGCCGCACCGAAATCGTCGAATGGTCCGGCGACATGATGGACGAGGACCTGATCGAGCGTGAGGATATGGTCGTGACCATCACCTCGGGCGGCTATATCAAGCGCACCCCGCTGGCCGAGTTCCGCGCGCAGAACCGCGGCGGCAAGGGGCTGTCGTCGATGGCCACCAAGGAAGACGACGTTGTGACGACGCTGTTTGTGGCCAATACCCACACGGCGCTGCTGTTCTTCACCACCGATGGCATGGTCTATCAGATGAAATGCTGGCGCCTGCCGCTGGCAGGCCGCACCGCGCGCGGCAAGGCGATCGTCAACATCCTGCCGATCCAGCCGGGTGTCAGCATCGCCGCCCTGATGCCGATCGACGTGCCGGAGGTCGAGTGGGACAAGCTGCAGGTGTTCTTTGCCACCTCGGATGGCGACGTGCGCCGCAACGCGCTGTCGGATTTCACCAATATCATGCGCAACGGCAAGATCGCGATGAAGCTGCCCGAGGGCGTCAGCCTCGTCGACGTGCGCATCTGTGACGAGACCGACGATATCCTGCTGGTCACCCATCTGGGCCGGGCGATCCGTTTCCCCACCACCGAGGTGCGGGTCTTCAAGGGCCGCGATTCGACCGGCGTGCGCGGTGTGCGGCTGGCCGAGGGCGACCGGGTGGTCTCGATGGCCGTCATCCGCCACTCCGACGCCAGCCCCGAACAGCGCGCGGCCTACCTCAAGCAGCGCCGCCTGATGGCAGGCGTGACCGACGAGGACGGGATCGAGGACGATGAGGACAGCGTGGCCGAGGGCCAGCTGAGCCCCGAGGATTATGCGGCGATGTCCGCGGCCGAGGATCTGATCCTGACCGTGACCGTGGGCGGATCGGGCAAGCTCAGTTCCAGCCACGACTATCCGGTGCGCGGGCGCGGCGGCCAGGGGGTCAAGGCGATCTCGCCGGGGCCGCGTGGCGGGCGCATCATCGCCGCCTTCCCGGTCGATCTGGGCGATCAGATCATGCTGGCCACCTCGACCGGCCAGTCGATCCGGGTGCCGGTGGACCAGATCAGCTTCCGCTCGCGCTCGGCCGGTGGGGTGCGCGTGTTCAACGTCGGCGCTGACGAAGAGGTGGTGTCCGTCGCCCGCGTCGCTGAACAGGGCGACGAGGCGGAGGGCGGCGAGGCTGCGGAAAGCTGACCGGCGTCAACCTCGCGTAAATCTTTGACTGCTTACATGGCCGCATCCGAAAGGGGCGGCCATGATCCTTTACCATGTGATGATAGAGCTGAAATCCGATGCCCGCGCGCTGGCCTTTGGTGCGGCGGTTGGGGCCTGGATGGACCATTTGCAGGCCGCGGGGCTGATCGGCCCCTGGCGGCTGATGCGGCGCAAGCTGGGGCTGGCCTCGGGCTGTCATCCCGATTTCTTGCTGGAGATCGAGGTTGCCAATCTCTCCGCGCTGGAAAAGGCTTTTCTCGGCGTGGCCGGGGCGGATGACGCGGCGCTGCGCAAATATGAACAGATGCACCTGATGATCGCCTCTGCGGAGGTGGGGCTGTATCGGCCCTGGCCCGATGCCGGGGGGCGGGAACGGGTGGCGCTGATCTGACAGCGCGCTTGATCCCGGCCGGCGGCAGGGCTAGATGCGGCTGCATGAGCGAGAAACTCCATATCATCGGCGGCGGCATGGCCGGGTCTGAAGCGGCGTGGCAAGCCGCGCAAATGGGGGTGCCGGTCGTGCTGCACGAGATGCGGCCCGAGGTCGGCACCTTCGCCCATCGCAGCGGCCAGTTTGCCGAGATGGTCTGCTCAAACTCCTTCCGCTCGGATGATGACGAACGGAACGCCGTGGGCCTTCTGCATTGGGAAATGCGGGCGGCAGACGGGCTGCTGATGCGCATGGCGCAGGCCCACAAACTGCCTGCGGGCGGGGCTCTGGCCGTCGACCGTGACGCCTTTGCCGATGCCGTGACGGCAGAGTTGCGCGCCCATCCGCTGATCGAAATCGCCCCCGGCGAAGTGACCGAACTGCCGCAGCAGGGTCACTGGATCATCGCCACCGGCCCGCTGACGTCGGGCCGACTGGCCGAAAGCATCCGGGCCGAGACCGGCGCAGACAGCCTCGCCTTCTTCGATGCCATCGCGCCGATCGTCTATGCGGAAAGCATCGACATGTCTGTGGCCTGGCGGCAAAGCCGCTATGACAAGGGAGAGACCGAAGAAGAGCGCACCGCCTATATCAACTGCCCGATGGACAAGGCCCAGTATGAGGCCTTCATCGACGCGCTGCTGGCGGCCGACAAGACCGAGTTTCACGAGGGCGAAACGGCCGGTTACTTCGACGGCTGCCTGCCGATCGAGGTGATGGCGGAACGCGGTCGCGAGACGCTGCGCCACGGCCCGATGAAGCCCGTGGGCCTGACCAATGCGCACCGTCCCGAGGTCAAGCCTCATGCGGTTGTGCAACTGCGCCGCGACAACAAACTGGGCACGCTCTACAACATCGTCGGCTTCCAGACCAAGATGAAGTATGGCGCGCAAGCCGCTGTTTTCAAGATGATTCCTGGCCTTCAGGACGCCAGCTTTGCGCGTCTGGGCGGCATTCATCGCAACACCTTCATCCACTCTCCCAGCCTGCTGGATGATCGGATGCGGCTGAAATCGCGCCGCAACATCCGCCTCGCCGGACAGGTTACCGGGGTCGAAGGCTATGTTGAATCCGCCGCGATGGGGCTGTTGGCCGGCCGGATGGCCGCGGCCGAAATCCTCGGCCGTGATCTCCCGCCGCCCCCGCCCGAAACAGCGATGGGCGCGTTGATCACGCATATCACCGGCGGGGCCGAGGCCAAGACCTTCCAACCGATGAACGTGAACTTCGGCCTCTTCCCGCCGATCGATGCCAAAGGCGGGCGCCGCGGACGCAAGGACCGCTACAAGGCCTATACCGACCGGGCCAAGGCGGCGTTTACGGAATGGCTTACATAACCCGTTTCGCCCCTTCGCCCACCGGGCCGCTGCATCTGGGCCATGCCTTTTCGGCGCTGATCGCATGGGATCGGGCGCAAGCCGTTGGCGGGGCGTTCCTTTTGCGGATCGAGGACATTGACCGTCCCCGTTGCCGACCCGAATACGAGGCGGCGATCCATGACGATCTGCACTGGCTTGGCATTGACTGGCCTAACCCAGTAATGCGCCAGTCAGAGCGCCTGCCCGCCTATGCCGACGCTTTGGCGCAACTGACCGCAATGGGGCTCACCTATGCCTGCCATTGCACCCGCGGGGACATCCGCGCCGCCCTCTCCGCACCGCAAGAGGGGGTGACGCTGGGCCCTGACGGCCCGGTTTATCCTGGCACCTGTCGCGGAAAGGCGTTGGCCGAGGCGGGCGCAGCGATCCGCCTCGACATGGCCGCGGCCATGAAGATCACCGGCCCGATCTCGTTCGACGACAGCGGCGAAAGAGCCGGATCACACGGCTGCACACCTGATTTCATGATGGAAAATATCGGCGACATCGTGTTGGCCCGCCGCGATATCGGCACCTCCTACCATCTTTCGGTGGTCGTGGATGACGCCGCACAACACATTTCCGAGGTCGTGCGCGGCGCAGATCTGTTCGAGGCGACGCCGATCCATGTCCTGCTCCAGCGCCTGCTTGGCCTGCCAACCCCGCGCTATCACCACCATCGCCTGATTCGCGACGCCTCGGGCAAGCGCCTTGCCAAACGCGACGATGCCCGCGCTCTCGCCAAATATCGCGCCGAAGGCGTGACGCCCCAGCAGATCCGGGCGATGATCGGCCTGTAATCAGGCCATCGGTTGCAGAATTTCGACCTCTGCACCGCCACGGACGGCGGTGTAGAAACACGAGCGGCGATTGGTGTGGCATGCCGGGCCCTCCTGCCGCACCAGCAACAAAAGGCAATCGCGGTCGCAATCCACCCGCAATTCGACCAGTCGTTGCACATGGCCCGAACTTTCGCCCTTGGCCCAGAACGCCTGCCGCGACCGGCTCCAATACGTCACCTGGCCGGTTTGCAGGGTGCGCTTCAGACTTTCTTCATTCATCCAGGCCATCATCAGCACATCACCGCTGTCGTGATCCTGGGCAATCGCGGGGATCAGCCCGTTCACGTCAAATTTCAGGCTTGCGGGATCGAAGGCCATGCCGGGGCTCCTTTGCAGCGCGTTGGGCTCGCGCTATCTAGGCGCATTGGCAGCCGGGGAAAAGACATGAGCGAGTCCGATCTGATCAAGCTCTATTCGGGGCGGATTCTGGAGTTGGCGGCAGATATCCCGCATCAGGGCCGGCTGGAGGCGCCACAGGGCACATCCAGGCGCCGCTCGCCGCTTTGCGGCTCGACGGTAACGGTCGATGTCAGCCTGCTTGACGGTCGGGTGGAGCGTTTTGCGCAGGACGTAAAGGCCTGTGCGCTGGGTCAGGCCTCGGCCGCCCTGCTGGGCCATATCGCGATCGGACTGACACGGGCCGAAGTCGAGGCGGGCTGTGCGGCGATTCGTGCGATGTTGGCCGGCGGTCCTGTGCCTCCTGCGCCATTCGAGGGCTATGAGGTGCTGGTCCCGGCGCGCGATTACCGCAACCGCCACGCCTCGATCCTGCTGGCACCCGAGGCCCTTGCCGAGGCGATGGCCACGGCCGGGGCATGAAAAAACCGCCGTGGAGAGGCTCCACGGCGGCAGGGGCGTATCATGCTCCGGGCAACCGCGAGGCTGGCGGCATGTTGGGACAGACCCGGCAGGCAGATCGCAGGCAGTTCGAAAAGCGAGTCAGACCAGACCGGGCAGATGCAGCCCGATCACTAGCAGCGTGAAGATCGATGCCACGCCGATCATATCCTCGATCAGCGTGTCGGCATTGCGGACGGCGATTTCCTTCATTTCCTTGATCATCGGGCAGCTCCCTGCTGTGTTGCCCGATTGTTCTCACGTCATTAACGCTTTGGCAAGAACTTTTTGAGAACATACGGGAACAAAGCATGACAGAAGGAGGGTCAGCCCACGGATAGCAAGCGTATTGCGCGATCCTGATCCAGCAACCACAGCAGAAAACGTGCCGCCATGCCCCGCGCAGAGGTCAGGCCCGGATCGTCTGACATCAGCTTGCGGGCGTCGGTCTGTGCAACTTCCATAAGGCTCGTGTGCCGCTCCAGATCGGCAATACGGAACCGGGGCAGGCCGGATTGCGCCGTGCCGATCAGGTCGCCTGCACCGCGCATCTTCAGATCCTCCTCGGCGATCCGGAAGCCGTCTTCGGTATCCCGCAGGATTGTCAGGCGCTTTTCGCCGCTTTCCGATAGCGGCGCCTGATACATCAACAGGCAGGTAGATTGCGCCGCGCCGCGCCCCACCCGCCCACGCAACTGATGCAACTGGGCGAGGCCGAAGATTTCGGCCCGCTCGATCACCATGATCGAGGCGTTGGGCACGTTGACCCCCACCTCAATCACCGTGGTGGCCACCAGAACAGCCGTCTCACCCGCCACAAAACGGGCCATCGCTGCATCTTTTTCCGCCGGAGGCATCTGCCCATGCACAAGTCCGACACGCCCCTCGCCCAAAACCGCGCGCAGCTGGACAAACCGCGCCTCGGCGCTGGCATAATCCAGCACTTCGGACTCCTCGACCAGCGGGCAGACCCAATAGGCCTGCCGCCCGCCGACAATTGCTTCGGCCAGATGCGCCACAACCTCGGCCATGCGCGCAGACGAGACCAGCGCCGTGCGGACGGGCTGGCGCCCCGGCGGCTTTTCATCCAGAACCGAGACATCCATGTCACCATATCCAGCCAGGGCAAGGCTGCGGGGAATGGGCGTGGCGGTCATGACCAGCACATCCGCCGCCTGCCCCTTTGCACCCAACTCCATCCGCTGCGCCACTCCGAAACGATGCTGTTCGTCGACAATCGCCAGGCGCAGATCGTGAAATGCCACCTCGCGCTGAAACAGCGCATGCGTGCCAACCAGAAGATCAATCCGCCCGGCGGCCAGATCTGCCAGCTTCGCCGCGCGTTCGGCCCCCTTGTCGCGGCCCGTCAGGATCTCAAGCCGGATACCGGCCGCAACAGCCAGCGGTGCCAGGCTGTCCCGGTGCTGGCGTGCCAGGATCTCCGTCGGCGCCATGATCGCCGCCTGACCGCCCGCCTCGATCGTGTTCAGCGCCGCCAGCAGCGCCACCAAGGTCTTGCCCGCCCCCACATCCCCTTGCAGAAGCCGGTTCATCCGCAGGGGCGAGGCCATGTCGGCAACGATCTCATCCACCGCACGACTCTGCGCGGCGGTTGGTGCATAGGGAAGCGAGGCCAAAACCTTGCGCCGCAGATGCCCATCGCCCGCCGAGAGGCGTCCCTTTTGACGTCGTTGGGTCTGACGCGCCAAGGCGAGGGTCAACTGATGGGCCAGCAACTCGTCATAGGCCAGACGGCGGCGCGCCGGGCAATCGGGCGCGACATCAGCCGGCCCCTCGGGGGCATGCACTGCGACCAAAGCCGCGCGCCAATCCGGCCAGCCCTCGCGGCGCTTCAGCTCCGGGTCGATCCATTCTGGCGCGACCGGCGCCCGCGCGACCGCTTCCTGGGCCGCCTTGGCAACCGCGCGCTGGGTCAAACCCGCGGCCAAGGGGTAGACCGGCTCGAAGGCTGGAAGTTCGCCGGAATTGGGCGGCAGGATGTGGTCGGGATGGACCATCTGCGGCAGGCTGTCGAAAAGCTCTACCTTGCCCGAGATAAGCCGCCGGCTGCCGACGGGCAATTGCCGCTGCAACCAGTCGCCGCGCGCATGAAAAAACACCAGCGGAAAATCGAGGCTGCCATCCGACACCAGAACCCGCGACGGCCGACCGCGACTGCGCGGTGGAAAATGTGCCTTGACCTCGACCTCTACCGTGGCCACGCCGGGTGCCGCAAAATCCAGGATACTGGCGCGGCGGCGGCGGTCGATGACTGAATTTGGCAAAAGAAACAACAGGTCACGCGGTCGCGTGACACCCAGCGCCTGAAAGGATTGGGCAGTCTTTGGGCCCAGACCCTTCAGGTCCACCAGATCGGCAAACAGCGGAAACAGCGCCTCCGGGCGGCTCATCCCTGCCCCGCCAGCGCCAACCATTCGGCCTCGTCAATCACCCGGACCCCCAACCGCTCGGCATCGCGGGCCTTAGAGCCCGCCCCCGGCCCGGCGATCAAGAGGTCAGTGCGCGCCGAGACCGAGCCCGCAACCTTGGCGCCCAGCGCCTCGGCCATCGCCTTGGCCTCGGCGCGGGTCATCCGCTCCAGTGTGCCGGTAAATACCACGGTCATGCCCGCCACGGCGCTGGCGACAGGCACCCGCCGCTCCGCCTCCAAGACGGTCAGGCCGGGATGCAGATCGCCGTCGCCCTGGACCAGCGTATCAATCGCGGCCCGCTCGCCCGGCTGATGAAAGGCCGTGACAAGGGCCGTGGCCAGCACCGCCCCCACGCCCTCAATCGCCATCAGATCGTCAAAAGCCGCGCGCGCACCCTCGGGCAAAGGCGGATCGTCCCACATCGTGGCCCGCAGCCGTGTGATCTCGGCGCGGCGTCCCTCGGCCTGGGCGCGCTGACGCTCTTCCCCGACGGCCGCCTCGATCTCCAGCGCGCGATGGGCCGCGGGTCCCGCGGCATCCATTGCAGCGACAAGCGCGCCCCAACTTCCATAGTGGCGGGCGATGTCGCGCGCAGCCACCTCGCCCACATGTCGTATACCGAGAGCAAAAAGCAATCTTTCCAATGGGATGCGCCGCCGCTGCTCAATGGCCGCAAACAGCTTTTCAGCACGGCGCGCCCCAAACCCCTCGCGGTTCTTCAGCTTCGGCAAATTGCGAGCATCGCGCGCCGCCAAGGCAAAGATGTCGGCCGGCTGGCGGATTGGCAGCAGAACATCGGCAAAGAACATCTCGATCTGTCGCGCGCCCAGACCTTCGATGTCAAAGGCATTGCGAGACACAAAATGCTTCAATTTTTCCAGAGCTTGCGCCGGGCAGGCGAGGCCAGCCGTGCAGCGACGGACCGAGTCGGCCTCCTCGCGGATGGCTTCGGCGCCGCATTCGGGACAGTGTGTCGGAAAGACATAAGGCTGTGCCGCGGCCGGCCGGCGCGAAAGATCGACATCGTCGATCTTGGGGATCACGTCGCCCGCGCGATAGACCTTGACCCAATCCCCCACGCGCAAGTCGTGGCCGTCACGGATCGGCTGGCCGCGGCTGTCGCGGCCGGCGATGTAATCTTCGTTGTGCAGCGTCGCGTTGGACACGACCACGCCGCCGACCGTCACCGGCGTCAACCGTGCCACCGGCGACAAAGCACCGGTGCGACCCACCTGAATGTCGATGGCCTCGATCCAGGTCCAGGCGGTCTCGGCCGGAAACTTGTGGGCAATGGCCCAGCGCGGGGTCGCGGCGCGGAAGCCGAGGCGGCGCTGCAAGGCCAGATCATCCAGCTTGTAGACCACGCCATCAATATCATAGCCGAGTCTCGCGCGCTGCGCCTCGATCTCGCGGTAATGGGCCAGCATCTCGGCGCTGCCGGCGCAGCGGACGGTCAGGGGATTGACCTGAAACCCAAGCTCTGCAAGGCGCTTGACCGCATCGGCCTGGGTGCGGGCGAGCGGTTCAGAGACCTCGCCCCAGGCATAGGCAAAGAACCGTAGCGGGCGGCTGGCGGTGACGCCCGGGTCGATCTGACGAAGGGAGCCGGCGGCGGCATTGCGCGGGTTGGCAAAGGTCTTGTCGCCAGCAGCGGCGGCGCGCGCGTTCAACGCCGCAAAATCGGCGTGGCTCATGTAGACCTCGCCACGCACCTCCAGAATCGCCGGCGCGCCCACGAGACGCTGAGGGATATCCGCAATCGTTCGGGCGTTTTCGGTGACGTTCTCGCCGGTCTCGCCATCGCCCCGGGTGGCGGCATGAACCATCACACCGTTTTCGTAGCGGATCGACAGGGACAGTCCGTCGATCTTGGGCTCGGCCGTGACGGCCAGCGGGCCGGTGTGGTTCAGGAAAGATGCGACCCTGGCCATAAAATCGGTAACATCGGTGTCGGAAAAAGCGTTCTCGAGACTCAGCATCGGCACCGCGTGCCGCACCTTGCCAAAGCCCTCAGTCGCGGCAGCCCCCACCTTATCCGAAACGCTGTCGACGCGTTTCAGTGCCGGGAAGCGAGCCTCGATCGCCTGATTACGGGCCTTCAAGGCGTCATATTCGGCGTCAGTGATCTCGGGCGCATCAAGCTGGTGATAGGCGCGGTTGGCTGCGGCCAGAAGGTCCGCCAGACGCGCCAGTTCTGCTGCGGCCTCTGCCTCGGTCAGATCCGCCACTGCGATCGCTGCGAAATCGGCCATAACGCCCCTCCCCCGTTGCCGTCAGGTTTAGGGCGGCGCGCGGGCCGCGGCAAGCCGGGCTCAGGCCCCGAGCGCCAGGCGCGGGGGAAGTTCCATCGGGGTCGGATCGCGCAGGACATAGCCGCGCCCCCAGACGGTTTCGATATAATTGTCGCCCCCGGTGGCCTCTGCCAGCTTTTTGCGCAACTTGCAGATGAAAACGTCGATGATCTTCAATTCCGGTTCATCCATTCCGCCATAGAGATGGTTAAGAAACATCTCCTTGGTCAGCGTGGTGCCCTTTCGCAAGCTCAGCAACTCCAGCATCTGGTATTCCTTGCCGGTCAGATGCACGGTCTTGCCATCCACATCCACCGTCTTGGCGTCCAGATTGACGGTCACGCGTCCGGTGCGGATCACCGATTGCGCATGCCCCTTGGAGCGGCGGATGATCGCGTGGATCCGTGCCACCAACTCTTCGCGGTGGAAGGGCTTTGTCATGTAGTCATCAGCCCCGAACCCAAAGCCTTTCAGCTTGTTTTCGGTGTCATCATTACCCGACAGGATCAGGATCGGCGTCTCGATCCGGGCCAGACGCAGTTGCCGCAGCACCTCATGGCCGGACATGTCAGGCAGATTGAGGTCCAGCAGAATCAGATCGTAATCGTAGAGCTTTGCAAGGTCGATCCCCTCCTCTCCCATGTCTGTGCAATAGACGTTGAGATTGGCGTGGGTCAGCATCAATTCGATGCTGCGCGAGGTGGTAGGGTCGTCCTCGACCAGAAGAATGCGCATCACAAAGCTCCGTTTCGGCTTACGTGTTAACCTTACCCGTTGGAAAGTTAACACGAGGTTACTCTGCCCATCCCAAATCGGAATACAATCTAAAGTTGTCTGTATTTCTGGATGGCGGTCACTTTCAACGCCTTCTCGCCATGATGCTCCACCGCCTGCCGCCACAGATCAAATTCCTCGGTCGACAGCGCATAACGCTCCAGCGCCTCGGCCTCCGGGATCAGGCCGTGAATCACCGCCTTGACCACCACCGCCTTGCGGCTGGCGACCCAGCGCCGGGTATCAACCGGCGGCAAATCGGCGCGCGTCAGCACCGAACCATCGGGCAGCGTGACCTGCCGCGGACCATCCACACGCTTGAGATACATGCAAATCCCCTTTCTTTCAGCGGAGACTCTGCCGGCACAGCCTTGCCCAAGCGTTAAACCTGCCCTTGAGAGTGCAGCGGATTTTCCTATATTCCGCCGTAACCCCTGAGGAGAGATCATGCGCGACCAGCCGCTCAATTCGCTCGGCTTTGCCAAGCCGCCTGCCGAAACCCGCGTCGTGGTGGCGATGTCGGGGGGCGTCGACAGTTCGGTCGTGGCGGCGATGCTGAAAGAGCAGGGTTATGACGTGGTGGGCGTCACCTTGCAGCTTTATGATCACGGCGCGGCCTTGGCGAAAAAGGGGGCCTGCTGCGCCGGGCGTGACATCCATGATGCCCGCCGCGTCGCCGAGACCATGGGATTCCCGCATTATGTACTTGATTATGAAAACATCTTTCAGGAAGCGGTGATCGAGGAATTTGCCGACGCCTATCTGTCCGGCGCGACCCCGGTGCCCTGCATCCGCTGCAATGAACGGGTGAAATTCAAGGACCTGCTGGCCACCGCCCGCGATCTGGATGCCGATTGCATGGCGACCGGGCATTACATCCAGCGCATGGTGGGACCGGCGGGTGCCGAACTGCATTGTGCGGCCGACCCCAATCGCGACCAGAGCTATTTCCTGTTCTCGACCACGCCGGAACAGTTGGATTTTCTGCGTTTTCCGCTGGGGCATCTGTTCAGCAAGGCTGAAACCCGCGCGTTGGCCGCGAAATACGGGCTGCCGGTCGCCGACAAGCCCGACAGTCAGGACATCTGTTTTGTCCCGGACGGCAATTATGCCGCGGTGATCGAAAAGCTGCGGCCGGGCGCGGCCGAGCCGGGCGAGATCGTCGATCTTGAGGGCCGCGTGCTGGGCCGCCATCGCGGGGTGATCCATTACACCATCGGCCAGCGCAAGGGGCTGGGGATCGGCGGGTTGGGCGAGCCGCTTTATGTGGTGCGGCTGGACCCGCAGACCCGGCATGTGGTGGTGGGCCCCAAGGCCGCGCTGTCCACCCGCACCATCCCGCTGCGCGAGGTGAACTGGCTTGGCGATGCCCCGCTGGACCGCCAGCCGGAATGGCATCTGCGGGTCAAGGTCCGCTCGACCCGGCCCCCGGCGCCGGCAATCCTGCGCCCGATCTCGGCCACCAAGGCCGAGGTCGAGCTGATGGCGCCCGAGGATGGGGTCAGCGCCGGGCAGGCCTGCGTTTTCTATGCCGAGGAAGGCTCTCGTGTGCTGGGCGGCGGCTGGATCTGGCGTGGCCGCTGATCTGCGCGGGGCGGCACGTCCTGCAACTCGAAGTCTACGCATATAGCCCGAAGAACAACGGCCCCCGTCCAGACGGGGGCCGCTTTTCCTGATGTGGCAACCTTGGATCAGGCCGCGTCTTTCAGCAGGCCTTCGGCCTTCATCGCCGCCACAACCGCCGGACGGGCCGCGATGCGCGCACGCAGGGCGTTCAGATACGGGAAGGCCGAAAGGTCATGGCCGATATAGGCCGACCAGCCGGTCACCGTGAACAGATAGGCATCAGCCGGGGTATAGTCGGCGCCGGTCATCCAGGCGCGGCCATCGGCCAACTGCTGCTCCACCAGACCCAGGCGCTGGTTCAGGGCGATCACCTGCGCATCGCGCGCATCGCCTTCGACGCCACGAAAGAACGGGACGTAGGTCATGTGCAGCTCGGTGGCGATGAAGTTCAGCGCCTCTTGCAGGCGGGCGCGGGCCACCGTGCCAGCCGCAGGCAGAGCGCCGGGCGTCAGGTGATCGGCCACATATTGCATGATCGCCACGCCCTCGGTCAGCACCTCGCCGGAGTCGAGTTGCAGCACCGGCACCGCCGCACGCGCGCTGATGGCGACAAAATCGTCGCCCTTGGCAGTGGTCTTGGCGCGCAGGTCGACGCGCTCGATCTCGAAGGGTTTGCCGGTTTCGGCCAGCGTGATGTGGCTGGCCAGCGAGCAGGCACCGGGCGAATAGTAAAGTTTCATGTCATCTCCGTTCACAGGTCGCGGATCGGACAGATCCGTTCGGCCGCAAACTATCACGGGCGGCACCGGCAAACAGCCCACCCCCCTTGCATCGCCGCGCAAGCCTTGTGCATTTTTGCCAGAACCTTGCCCGAATCGAACTTCAGCCAGGCAATGCGCGAAGGCCATCCTGCCAGACCTTCAACGCGGCCCCGGTGCGATGGCGCACCCCCAGCTTGCGGCAAACCGCCTTCACATCGACTTTCACGATCACCTCGCTGTGCCCCAGCACAAAGGCGATTGCCGTGTTCTGGTGGCCCGCGCAGACCTGTCGCAAGACCTGCATCTCGCACGGTTTCAGCTGCGCCGCCCCCTCCTGCGGGCCCGGAAGGTGCTGCACCGGCACATAGAGCGCGTGCCCGGCCACCAGCCGCAGCGCGTTTTACAGTATCTCCTGCGCGGGGGTCTTGGGGGCGCTCGACTGGTCGCCTGGATGGTTGTCTGTCTTGTTCGCCATCCGGATAGCGGTGACGCGGACCTACCCACACGCAGCGGCGCAGCCTGACGTCACGGCAAAAGGTCGCGCAGGCGGCGGGCCGGGCGGTGTAAACGGCGGAACACCGCCAAATCTATGAAAGGAAAAGCCCCCGCCGGCGCTCACCGGCGGGGGGAGATGTTTGTGCGGCCTTACAGCCCCT